>NZ_JBQEQE010000021.1:0-99819 GCF_052046095.1 Pseudomonas sp. 22072 | reverse complement strand
CTCCCACGCTGCTGATCGTTCCCACGCTCTGCGTGGGAATGCTGCCCTGGACGCTCCGCGTCCGCTCTTAACGCGTGACGCAGAGCGTCACAGGAGGCGTTCCCACGCAGAGCGTGGGAACGAGCATCGTCTTTCAGTCCAGTAGGCGGGTGATGGCTCGCACGATCATCTCCACTTCCTTGCGCTCCAGCGTCAGTGGCGGCAACAGGCGAATGACCTTGCCCCGCGTGACGTTGATCAACAGCCCATGCTCCTGCGCTGCCCGTTGGGCCAGGTCGCGGTAAGGGCTGGCCAGTTCAATGCCGATCATCAAGCCCTTGCCACGAATCGCCCGCACCTGCGGATGTTCCTCCAACTCCATCCGCAACCGCGCCAGTAAGTGTTCTCCCTGGCACGCAGCGTTCTCGAGCAAGCCTTGCTCCTGGATAATCTCCAGCACCGTACACCCGACGCGACACGCCAGCGGGTTGCCGCCAAAGGTGCTGCCATGGCTGCCTGGGGTGAACAGCTCAGCGACGGCAGCGCGGGCCAGGCAGGCGCCGATGGGCACGCCATTGCCCAGGCCTTTGGCCAGGGTCATCACGTCCGGCACGATGCCTTCGTGCTGGAAAGCAAACCAGGTGCCGGTGCGCCCGATGCCGGTCTGGATTTCGTCGAGCATCATCAGCCAGCCGTGGCGCGTGCAGTGATCGCGCATGGCTTTCAGGTAGCCTGGTGGCGCCACCAACACACCACTTTCACCTTGGATTGGTTCAAGCAGTACCGCCGCGATGCGTGTACCGAACTGCGCGGTGACCGCCTCCAGAGCCGCCATGTCGCCAAACCCAATCTTGATGAAATCGCCGGGCAATCGCTGGAACCCCAGGCGCACCGAAGGCCCGTCGCTGGCAGCCATGGTGCCTAGCGTGCGGCCGTGGAAGGCGTTCTCCATCACGACCACCAACGGCTGTTCGATGCCTTTTTTCCAGCCATGCAAACGCGCCAGCTTCAGCGCCGTCTCGTTGGCCTCGGCGCCGGAATTGTTGAAGAACGCGCGGTCCAGCCCGGACAGTTGGGCCAGGCGCCGGGCCAATTGTTGTTGCCAGTCGATGCTGTAGAGGTTGGAGGTGTGCAGCAGCAAGCCGGCCTGTTCGCTGATGGCCGCCACTAACCTGGGGTGGGAATGACCAACATTGGTCACCGCCACGCCGGCCACGGCGTCCAGGTATTCGCGGCCCTGTTGGTCCCACAGGCGCGTGCCCAGGCCGCGGGTGAAGCTCAGGGCCAGGGGTTGATAAGTGCTCATCAGGCAGGCGGCGGTCATGGTGGCGGCTCCAGTGCATCGTTGGGGTGGATCAAGTATGGTTAACCACCCTCGCTGGATAAACGCAGAATTGCTGCAATAACTTTAAACCAGGGCTTGATAATGGATCTGTTCCAGGCAATGTCGGTGTACGTGAAAGTCGTCGAGACCGGCAGCATGACCGCCGCCGCGCAGGAATGCGGGATTTCGACCACCATGGTGGGCAACCATCTGCGAGCGCTGGAACAACGGCTTGGCGTCAGCTTGCTCAAACGCACCACGCGCAAACAAAACCTCACCGAATTTGGCGGGCAGTATTATCAGCGCTGCCTGGAAGTGCTGGGGCTGGTGGCCGACTCCGAGCTGCTGGCCGAGCAGGTCCACAGCGAAACCCCCAAAGGCAGCCTGCGCATAACCGCGCCCCCGGTGTTCGGCACCGAACGCCTGGTGCCGGCCTTGAGTGAGTTTTCCCAGCGCTACCCACTTATCGACCTGTACGTGGTGATGAGCAATGAGCGCATGGACCTGGTCGACAGCGGTTTTGACGTGGCGATCCGTCTCGGCGAACTGGAAAGCTCCAGCCTGATCGCCCGGCCTCTGCAGGCCTATACCCTTACCCTTTGCGCCTCCCCTGCCTACCTGGCGCGACGCGGCACACCGCACACCCCGGATGACCTGCAGCAGCATGACTGCCTGGCATTCGCCTACCCCGCGAACGACAACTGGCGCGATACCGATAAACTCTGGCGCATGACCGGCGATGAAGGTGAAGTGGAGGTGCCGGTGTCTGGCTCATTGACCATCAACAGCTCCCAAGGCTTGCGCCAGGCCGCCATCAACGGCATGGGCATCAGCATGTTGGCCGATGCCCTGGTGCAACCGGACCTGGAGAGCGGCAAGCTGGTGGCCTTGCTGACCACCTATAAACTGCCCAGCCGCCCCATGCACCTGATGTATCGCCAAGACCGCTACCGCCTGCCCAAGCTGCGGGCGTTCGTCGACTTTGTAATGGAGAAATGGGCGCGCTAGAACGCCACGCCCAACTCACGCAAACGCGCAGCGGTGCGCTCGGCCGATACGTGATGAATGCCCTGCCAGCCCAACGCAATGGCAGCCTCGATGTTGCCGGCGACGTCGTCGATAAACACCACTTCACTGGCCTGGACATCCGGCAGGTGCGCACGC
Source organism: Pseudomonas sp. 22072 (assembly GCF_052046095.1). Classification (NCBI taxonomy): domain Bacteria; kingdom Pseudomonadati; phylum Pseudomonadota; class Gammaproteobacteria; order Pseudomonadales; family Pseudomonadaceae; genus Pseudomonas; species Pseudomonas sp. 22072. The sequence continues at coordinate 97,352 of NZ_JBQEQE010000021.1, read as the reverse complement.
ACTTGGGTGAGGCTGGCGTGGTAGATCGCCGGGTCAGGCTTGATCAACTTCACCTCGCCGGACACCAGAATGTCGCGAAAACGCGTGAGGAATGGATAGTTGGCCCGGGCGTAAGGGAAGGTTTCAGATGACCAGTTGGTGAGCCCGAACAGCGGCATCTCAACCTGATGCAACGCTTCGAGAATCGCCACGCCCTCGGGTAATTCAGCCCGCAGCATTTCGGGCCAGCGCTCGTAATAAGCCTGGATCAGGGTCGTGTGTTCGGGGTATTGGGCAACCAGGGTGCAGGTGGCTTCAGCCAGGGAGCGCCCGGCATCTTGCTCGGTGTTCCAGTCCTGGGTACAGATGGTGTCGAGGAACCACTGGCGCTCGACGTCGTCGGCAATCAGCTTGCGGTACAGGTGCTGCGGGCTCCAGTCGAACAGGACACCGCCGAAATCAAAAACTACTGCACGAATCGTCATCAGATCCTCCGTTAGCGTGGCTTGATAGCTGCTGGAGTCTGACAGATCTGAAAGAGGGAGGCGGCCGCCGAGATGTAAGAAGTGTCTGAAAAGACAGGTGGGAGGAGGCATGGCCTCATTGAGCGAACGCAATGCTCAAAACAACGAAGATCAAATGTGGGAGCTGGCTTGCCTGCGAAAGCGGTCGTACAGCCTCAGATGCTGCGACTGACACACCGCCTTCGCGGGCAAGCCCGCTCCCACAGGGGATTTGCGTTAACTGACTGGCATCAGGGCAAGCCCGCTCCCACATTTTTTACCGCGTTTTAAGCCTGGATCAGGCCGTTGATTTTGACGGTCGGGTTCACATCCGCGTCGTAATCCACGCCGTCGACCTCAAAGCCAAACAAGCGCAGGAACTCGGCCTTGTAACCGGCAAAATCGCTGATCTCGTTGACGTTGTCGTCGGTCACCTGGTTCCACAGCGCGGCCACGGCATCCTGGACCTTCGGCTCCAGCTCGGCCAGGTCGGCACGCAGGCGGCCATCGGCGTCGAGTTTCGGCTCGCTGCCGTACAGGCTGTCCTTGAACAGGCCGTAGACCTGCTCGATGCAGCCTTCATGGGTGCCCTGCTCTTTCATCACCTTGAACAGCAGCGACAGGTACAGCGGCATGATCGGGATCGCCGAGCTGGCCTGGGTGACCACGGCCTTGAGCACCGACACACGGGCGTCGCCCTTGAGCGCAGCGAGGTTCTCGCGCAGAGTCAAAACTTTCTTGTCCAGGTCTTTCTTGGCTTCGCCGATGGAGCCGTTCCAGTAGATGTCCTGGGTCAGCTTCTCACCGAGATAGGTGAACGCGGTGGTCTTGGCGCCTTCGGCCAATACATCGGCGTCACGCAGGGCGTCGATCCACAGCTGCCAGTCTTCGCCGCCCATGACCTTCACGGTACCGTCGATTTCTTCCTGGGTCGCAGGCTCAAGCGTGGTGTCGACCACCACGCCCTTGTCGGTGTTGATCCCGCGCAGGGTCACGGCCTTGCCGATTGGCTTGAGGGTGGAGGTGTGCACCACGCCTTGCGGGTCGGTACGGCGTGGCGCAGCCAGGCTGTAGACCACCAGGTCGATCTTGCCGAGGTCTTTCTTGATGGTCTCGATGGTCAGGCGCTTGATCTCGTCGGAGAACGCGTCGCCGTTGATGCTCTTGGCGTACAGACCTTTTTCCACGGCAAACTTCTCGAACGCCGCGCTGTTGTACCAGCCGGCGGAGCTCAGCTTGCCTTCTTCGCCTTCTTTCTCAAAAAACACGCCCAGGGTGTCGGCGCCGCAGCCAAACGCAGCACTGATGCGCGCGGCCAGGCCGTAGCCGGTGGAGGCACCGAGGACCAGTACCTTTTTAGGGCCGCCCTCGATGACGCCATTTTTGGTTACGTAGTCGATCTGCTCTTTGACGTTCGCTTCACAGCCAACAGGGTGAGCGGTCACACAGATAAAGCCACGAACCCGCGGTTTGATGATCATAAAAATTTCTGCCTCTTCCAAGGTGCCGAAGGCCAATAGTGGCCATTCAACTTCAATCGTACCGGTCTATGACGCCTGAAAAACCGAAGCGTCACGATAGTCGCAAATCTTCTGTTCTCAAAATTCAATCCACAAAACGTCGGAGCCTGCACGGCAACGGTTACAAATTGTGCAGCAGCTTCACAATTTCACCCTATTTAAAAACGCCTGCCGGCCCCATAAACCCCTATGATGACGAGATTGTTTCAATATGTTTCGGCTTTGGAGCCTCGTTTCATGAGCAAAAATGCTGTCGGCAAGAAGCTGGTGTCCCTGGCGTGGGTACTCGGCGTTCTGCTATTGATCTATTGTTTCCCGCGCAGTTGCCTGGTGTTTCTGCTGTTGGTGGTGTGCTGCGGCGTTTATGACTTCCTGCGTAACGGCCTGTACGACCGCGACACCATCAAGAAGTATTTTATCGGCAACGGTCGTAATACCTGGGTGCTGGCACCGTTCAACACCCTGCTCGACCTGCTCAGCAGCCGCAACCGGCATGTCTACACCATGAACGACCTGCCACCGGCCTGGCGCGAAGACCTGCAACAGGTGATCGACGACGCCATGGCCCGCAAGGATGAAATCATCAGCTACCTGGACGAGCGCATGGCCGAGAAGAAACGCGGCATGTTGTTCTTCCAGTGGTACGGTCGCCCGATCGAAACCACCCTGGATATCCCGCAGCTGCGCAAGAAACTGCCGTTCGTGAAAACCATCGGCGTCTCGGTGTTCAACGAGAACCGCTCGACCTCGTTCCACTTCGGCCCCCTGCGCATGATGTTCCGTGTGCTCTACAACATGGCGCCGGCACCGCACCATGAGGGCGTGTACATCCAGGTGGGCAAGCACAAGCACTACTGGCACGACGACCCGCTGTTTATCTTCGATGACACGCTGATGCACGCCTCCTTCAACAAAAACGACGCCAAACGCTACTGCCTGTTCATTGATATTGTGCGCCCGACCCTGCTGCCCTCGGTGCTCAACGCCGTGATCGCAGGGTTTGCCGGCCTGGTCTTTACCCTGCGTCGGGTTTTCTACAAAAACTGGAAGCTGATTCAGTAAGTTCTGCGGCATGATGGTGTTGGACGGCATTTGCGCTGGGCCTTGCGCCTGAGGTAAATAACCGTCTCGTGCGACCTTAATTGGCGCTCACCATTCTCAAGCCATCGCCCCCTAGCGGGCGCGGTGGCTATGCTTTCAAGGAATCAGAATGCCCCAACGTCAAGTCATCAACGCCTCCGTCAGCCCCAAGGGCAGCCTCGAAACCCTGTCCCAACGTGAAGTGCAGCAACTGAGCGAAGCCGGTACCGGCAGCATCTACACCCTGTTCCGCCAATGCGCCCTGGCGATTCTCAATACCGGCGCGCATATCGACAACGCCAAGACCATCCTCGACGCCTACAAAGACTTTGAAGTGCGTATTCACCAGCAGGACCGCGGCGTACGCCTGGAACTACTCAACGCCCCCGCCGATGCCTTCGTCGATGGCGAAATGATTGCCAGCACCCGCGAAATGCTGTTCAGCGCCCTGCGCGACATCGTCTACACCGAGAACGAGCTGGACAGCCAGCGTATCGACCTGAGCAACTCCCAAGGCATCACCGATTACGTGTTCCACCTGCTGCGTAACGCCCGTACGCTGCGCCCGGGTGTCGAGCCGAAGATCGTGGTGTGCTGGGGCGGCCATTCGATCAACACCGAAGAATACAAATACACCAAGAAAGTCGGGCACGAACTGGGCCTGCGCAGCCTCGACGTGTGCACCGGTTGCGGCCCCGGCGTGATGAAAGGCCCGATGAAGGGCGCAACCATTTCCCACGCCAAGCAGCGCATCACCAATGGCCGTTACCTGGGCTTGACCGAACCAGGCATCATCGCTGCCGAAGCGCCGAACCCCATCGTCAACGAGCTGGTGATTTTGCCGGACATCGAAAAGCGCCTGGAAGCCTTCGTGCGTGTGGGCCACGGCATCATCATCTTCCCCGGCGGCGCCGGCACGGCCGAGGAGTTCCTGTACCTGCTCGGCATCCTCATGCACCCGGACAACCGCGACCTGCCGTTCCCGGTGGTGCTCACCGGGCCGAAACATGCCGCGCCTTACCTGGAACAATTGCACGCGTTCGTCGGCGCCACCTTGGGCGAAGCGGCGCAGAAGCATTACCAGATCATCATCGACGACCCGGCTGAAGTGGCCCGCCAGATGACCACCGGCCTCAAGGCGGTGAAGCAATTCCGCCGCGAGCGTAACGACGCGTTCCACTTCAACTGGCTGCTGAAGATCGACGAAGGCTTCCAGCGCCCGTTCGACCCCACCCACGAAAACATGGCCAGCCTGCAACTCAACCACGCGCTGCCGGCCCATGAACTGGCGGCCAACCTGCGCCGGGCGTTCTCGGGGATCGTGGCGGGTAACGTCAAAGACAAGGGTATTCGCCTGATCGAGGAGAACGGCCCGTATGAGATCCACGGCGACCCGGCGATCATGAAACCGTTGGATGAATTATTGAAGGCGTTCGTGGCCCAGCACCGCATGAAACTTCCGGGCGGAGCGGCGTATGTGCCGTGCTATCGCGTGGTGCAATAAGCCAGCGGCGGTCGGTCATAGTTTGTATTCGTTTGGGACATAGCAACGCGTGTGAGGAACAAGAGTTCGGACTAGGGTTTTACTATTCCGACTCATTCACCTCAGCGAGCGACCTATGGACCAACGGATATTGTCCTCCGTCATTCCTTACCTTAAGGTAAGGAATATCACGATGGAGATCTTCACTATGGCCACCGCCACACTCACTTCAAAAGGGCAAATCACCATCCCAGTCCAGGTCAGGACAGCCCTGGGCCTGGAAACAGGCGACCGGGTGGAATTCGTCGAAATGGAAGACGGCAAGTTTTCCATGATTGCCGCGAGCAAAACCGTCAAGGACCTCAAGGGTTTGATCCGCAAGCCTGCCCATGCCGTGTCTATCGAAGACATGAACCGCGCCATCGCGGCCCAGGGAGCAACAGCTGGATGATCGGCCTGGATACCAACGTGCTGGTGCGTTACGTGACCCAGGACGACCCGGTTCAATCAGCCAAGGCGTCCCAGCTCATCGAATCGCTCACCGCCACCTCGCCAGGCTTTGTCAGTCTGGTGACGCTTACGGAGCTGGTGTGGGTGTTGCAGTCCTGCTACCAGTCGGCCAAAAGCGAGGTGGTGATGGTGTTGGAAACCTTGTTGCACACGCGGGAACTGACCGTCGAGCACGCCGATATCATCTGGCAGGCATTGCGCAAGTTCAGCGCAGGCAAAGCCGACTTTGCCGACTGCCTGGTTGAACGCTGTGGCCATGCGGCGGGGTGCGAGTACACCGCCACCTTTGATCTGAACGCGGCCAAGGCAGCGGGAATGAAACGGCTCGGCTAGCCCGCTTTGTTTGTGTAGGAGCGAGCTTGCTCGCGAAAAACTCACAGGCACCGCGCGCAACCTGAATGCCCGCGTAACCGTTGACGTTTTTCGCGAGCAAGCTCGCTCCTACAGAGGAAAGGGTGAGGAGGTTTGGTCAGCGAACCCAGCCACCGACCTGCCAATGGTAGCCATCATTACGCTGCACCCAATGCGGGTGTACATAACGATAGCCCTGGCGCACCGGCTCCCAATGGCCGTGCACCGCCACATAGCGCCCGCCTTCCCAACGCCAGTAACCGCGTGACCAGATATAACCCTCGCGTACCGCCGGTTCGACTTCTATCACCTGCACCGGAGGCGGCTGCGGCGCCACCACCTCAACATACTCACGTTGCACCGGCCTGCGTTCATGTACTACACGCTCTTGTACACACCCGGACGCCGCCACCACCATGGCGGCCAATGCTGCATAACGTAACAACATACAAAACCCTCGGGCGCGAACGCCCTGCACCTGCATCAGAAAGTAATCCGCCTTTATTCCAGCCGGGCTCCTGCATGGGCTTTGATTATTTTTAACAGGAAATGTCTGTCAGATTGCTGAACCCACCGGCCTCAAGTCGAACGGGCACTGCTGGCGCTGCATCTGCATGAACAGGTGAGAGAGCTCGCGCGTTTAAACCGAGCCAAAACGTTGTAATACGGCGTCGACAAACCGCCGCAACTTAGCCGTGCGCTGCCGATTCGCGGTGTAGACCAAATGCATTGATCGACTTGGCGCGTCAAAGTCCGGCAGCACCCGCACTAACTGGCCCTCGGCCAGTGCCCTGCGCAAGAAGTCTTCAGGGCCGAGCACGATACCGAAACCATCCAGCGCCGCCGACATCAGCGCCCTGCTTTCGTTGATCTGCAAACGGCTGCTTACCTGCACCCTGTGCGGGACCGCACCTTGGTAAAACACCCATTCACGATCTGCCGGGCGCGACCAGAAGGCATAGCCCAGGCATTCGTGATGCTCAAGGTCTGCCGGCGTCATCGGTGTGCCCCGCGCCTGCAAATAGGACGGTGCCGCACAGACAACCAGGCGATACGGCGCCAGCGGCCGGGCGGTCAGGCCAGTGGTCCCCAAGGGGCCGATACGAAAGGCCGCCTCATAGCCCTCCTCTACCAGGTCGACGAAACGATCCGTAAGGTGCAGATCGATTTGCACATCCGGGTTGTCACGCAAGAATCCGGTGATCAACGGCATCAGGCTGTAGGAGCCGAACGTCACCGGAGCGGTGATTTTCAGCTTGCCACGCGGGGTGTCGTTCATGATTTGCGCAAGGGAATCCGCCGCCTTAGTCTCCGTCAGGATGTGCTTGCAACGTTCGTAGTAAGCGCTCCCCAACTCCGTAAGGCTTTGCCTTCGCGTAGTACGGTTAAGCAAGCGCGCGCCCAAGCGTTGTTCCAAGGCGGTGACATGCTTGGCCACCATTTGCGGTGACATATTCAAGCGCTCAGCGGCACGCACGTAGGAACCGAGCTCAGCAGCCATCACAAAGGCATTCATGCTTGATAAACGATCCATCATTCCCTACCCCTAGTAACAACAGCCGCGCCACAACTGCGATTTATCACCAAATGGTTGCCAATCATCATAGCCACTTCGTACTTCCATCGGAGCAAGCACATGAAGATTGGCGTAATTGGAGCAGGTTTCATTGGGCGTGCTGTGGCACAACTGGCCTTGGCCGCCGGGCATGAGGTGATGCTGAGCAATTCCCGCGGCCCGCACACCATGAGCAGCGTGGTAAGCGGCATACTCGGTGTGCAAGTTGGCAGCGCAGACGATGCCGCACGGTTCGGCGATGTGGTGCTAGTGGCGATTCCCTTTCAACACTACCGCAGCGTGCCCGCGCAATGGCTGGAGGGTAAAACGGTGATGGATGCCAACAATTACTACCCCGACCGCGATGGGCATATCCCAGAGCTGGACCGCTTTGAAACGACTACCAGCCGCTTGCTGGCCGACCATTTGACACATTCACACGTGGTGAAAGTGTTTAACGCGATCTTCGCCCCCGACCTGACGCAAGACGCCCGCCCTCACGGTGCACCTGATCGGCGGGCGCTGCCCGTCGCGGCGGATGACGCCACCGCGAAGGCCGTCGTGACCCAGCTGCTCGATGAGTTGGGGTTCGATGCCGTCGACGCTGGTGAGCTGGATGAAAGCTGGCGATTCGAGCGGGCCAAACCGGCGTACTGCGTGCGCCTGGACCAGGCTGGCTTGAAGGCTGCGCTGGCGGCGGCCGAGCGTGCGGTTGAGCTGCCCCCGGTGGAGCGACACCCGCCGCTCTCCTGAACATTTCCCCACAAAAAAGCCCGCTGACCGTCACCGGTTCAGCGGGCTTTTTCGTGGGTGAGGCTTACAGCGCCAGGTCAGAAACCGGCTTGCTTGGCTCAGCCGCAGGCTTGGCAGCCTCGGTAGCCTGTGGAGCGGCCAATTGCGGGATCGCTGGCGGTGGTGTCAGTTGCAGCACACCGGCAGTGTAGGCCCATTCCTTGGCAACCGCTTCAGGGCTGTCGTTCAGCTTGGTGCCGTAGCTTGGCACGATCTGGTGCAGTTTTTCCTGCCAGGCCGGGCTTGCTACCTTGTCCTTGAACACTTTTTGCAGCACGGTCAGCATGATCGGAGCCGCGGTGGACGCGCCTGGCGATGCACCCAACAGGCCGGCGATGGTGTTGTCGGCAGAGCTGACCACTTCGGTACCGAGCTTCAGCACGCCGCCTTGCTCTTCGTCACGCTTGATGATCTGCACGCGCTGGCCGGCTTGCCACAGGCGCCAGTCGGACTGCTTGGCGTTCGGGAAGTACTCTTGCAGCGCCTTGAAACGGTCATCATCAGACAGCATCAGTTGGCCAGCGAGGTACTCGACCAGTGGGTATTCACGAATACCGACTTTGGTCATAGGCCAGATGTTGTGGGTGGTGGTGCTGGTCAGCAGGTCCAGGTACGAGCCTTCTTTCAGGAACTTGGTCGAGAAGGTGGCGAATGGGCCAAATAGAATCACACGCTTGCCATCCAGCACGCGGGTGTCCAGGTGCGGAACCGACATCGGTGGCGAACCTACCGAAGCCTTACCGTAGGCCTTGGCCAGGTGCTGCTCGGCGATGGTCGGGTTCTCGGTCACCAGGAACGAACCACCGACTGGGAAGCCTGCGTATTCCTTGCCTTCAGGAATGCCCGACTTCTGCAGCAAGTGCAGGGCACCGCCGCCGGCGCCGATGAACACGAACTTGGCGTCGGTTTCAGTCTTGGTGCCGTCTTTGAGGTTTTTGTAGCTCACGCGCCACGAACCGTCGGCGTTCTTAGTGATGTCCTGCACTTCGCTCGACAGCTTCAAGTCAAACTTCGGCGTGGTTTGCAGGTGGGCGACGAACTGGCGGGTGATCTCGCCGAAGTTTACGTCGGTGCCGATCGGGCTCCAGGTGGCCGCGATTTTCTGGCTCGGGTCACGCCCTTCCATCATCAACGGAACCCACTTGGCGATCTGCGCCGGGTCTTCGGAGTACTGCATGCCGGCGAACAGCGGGCTGGCCTTCAGGGCTTCGTAGCGTTTTTTCAGGAACTTGATGTTGTCATCGCCCCACACAAAGCTCATGTGCGGAGTGGAGTTGATGAACGAACGCGGGTTCTTCAACACGCCCTGCTGAACCTGCCAGGACCAGAACTGACGGGAGATCTGGAACGCTTCGTTGATCTCGACCGCTTTCGGGATCTCAACGTTGCCGTTCTTGTCTTCCGGGGTGTAGTTCAGCTCAGCCAGGGCCGAGTGACCGGTACCGGCGTTGTTCCAGCCGTTGGAGCTTTCTTCGGCCACGCCATCGAGGCGCTCGACCATCTCCATCGACCAATCCGGTTCCAGCTCATTGAGCCAGACACCCAGGGTTGCACTCATGATGCCGCCGCCGATCAGCAGCACATCGACTTTCTTTGCCTCTTCCGCGTGAACGGACGTGATCCCCATCGACAAAGCCAGCCCCAGCAGGGCAGTGTTTACTTTTTTAAACATCAGTAGCACCTATGATAAAACGCCATCCGCCCTACCGCCCCCGATCATGAGTAACCCTCGTTCACGCTACGTCAGGCAACGTACCGCGGGGTCTGCACAGTCACATAAAGGCTGCAGGGTGGGCACACAAGGCCGATAGATCGACCTCACTGTTATGTCCCTTCTGCGCTGACTTCTTATCATTATTGGCTTCAGCTACCTGGGCGACAGCCAACCGCTGGGACGTATACGGGTGTACGCACCAGGGAAAGACTAGCCCAAGACGGCGCGCAGAATATCACGCTAAACAGCGTTTATGCGCCGTTTGGCCAATTGACAGGCCTAAATCGCGGGTTTTAATGCGCCCCTGTCAAGCCTGGCAGCCGCGACCTGCGGTCACAGGCGTGGAACTCTGCCGAAAATGGCGGTTCTAGACACCTTCGTCGCGGCTTGCGTAGCATCGGCGACTGTCCTTCGTGCACACCTTTCACACAGAGTTACCCATGACTATCCAGCAAACACCCGGGCAGGTACTGCCCGCGCGCAGCGCCGCCAAAATGGAAGCGGCCATGGCCGTGGGCGCCTTCGCGATCGGCACCGGCGAATTCGCCATCATGGGCCTGATGCCCGACATCGCCCAGAACCTGGGCCTGAGCGAACCCCAGGTGGGCCACGCAATCAGCGCCTACGCCCTGGGCGTCATGGTCGGCGCCCCACTGCTGGCCATCCTCGGCGCCAAGCTGCTGCGCAAACACATGCTGCTGTTGCTGATGGGCCTGTACGCCCTGGGCAACTTCGCCACCGCCTTCACCCCCACCTTCGGCTCGCTGGTGGCCTTCCGCTTTATCAGCGGCCTGCCCCACGGCGCCTACTTCGGCATCGCCGCCGTGGTCGCCTCCAGCATGGTGCCCACCGACAAACGCGCCGGCGCCGTAGCCCGCGTGATGATGGGCCTGACCCTGGCCATGCTGCTCGGCAACCCCATCGCCACCTTCCTCGGCCAACACCTGGGCTGGCGCTCGGCATTCGCCCTGGTCAGCGTGATCGCCCTGCTCACCATCGCCCTGGTCTGGCAATTCGTGCCCCACCGCCACGACGAACAACGCAGCGATCCACGCAAAGAACTGCGCGCCTTCACCAAACCCCAGGTGTGGATGGCCCTGTCCATCGGCGCGATTGGCTTTGCCGGGATGTTCTGCGTATTCAGCTACCTGGCGCCGACCATGCTGGAAGTGACCAAAGTCTCGCCGCAGTGGATCCCCTTCGGCCTCGCGGCATTTGGCGTGGGCGGCATCATCGGCAACATTGCCGGTGGCAAGCTGTTTGATCGCATGCAGTTTCGGGCGGTGGGTTTGATATTGGTATGGTCGATGGCGGTGTTGTTGTTCTTCCCCTTCGCTGCGTCTTCGCTGTGGGGCGTGCTGCTGAGCATGGGGCTGGTGGGCACCATGGTCGCATTGGCGGCGCCGTTGCAGATTCGCTTGATGGACATCGCCCACGAAGCGCCGAGCTTGGCGGCAGCGTCCAACCATGCGGCGTTTAACCTGGCGAATGCGCTGGGACCGTGGTTTGGGGGGATGGCGATTACGGCGGGGTTGGGGTGGACCAGTACTGGCTACATCGGTGCTGCTACAGCGCTGGTGGGGCTGGGCCTCTACCTGATTGCCCGGCGTATGAAAGGCGGCCATTAACGGCTTGCCTAATACCGATCAGCTAAGCGAACACAATACCAATGTGTGGAGCTGGCTTGCCTGGGAAAGCAGTGGTTCAGTTATAGATTCAGTGACTGACACGCCGCCTTCGCGAGCAAGCCCGCTCCCACAGGGATCTAGGCCGGGCGCTGATTTTGTGGGCGCTACATGGCCACTGTGGGAGCTGGCTTGCCTGCGATAGCGATGTATCTGTGACAGATGAATTAACTGACCCACCGCCATCGCAGCATAAATATCTACACAACTTCGGCACGACGCTGCACCTGTGGCGAGGGAGCTTGCTCCCGTGACGCCCTGACATCCGACGCTTATATCCCTGACTCCCACGCTCCAACTGTGGGAGCGGGCTTGCTCGCGAAGACGGCCCGACAGCCGACGAAAATGCGGGATCAGACCGCGTACCTATCCGTTACTCAGGCAACGGCTACTTAGCGTTCCACCCCAACGGCTGCTCACTTTGCAAAGCAGCAAAGCAAGCGAAACACTCTCGCCCCACCACCCCATCAATCATCATGCAACAACCCCGAACCATACTCCCCATAACTACTCCCCAACCCACTGCCACCAAAATTCATCTTGGCGGCTTTGCTGGGGCTGTGGTCCCCAAACGCCTGGCATCCACCTGAAAAGCACGGGTCACTGTTCACGCTCGGTGAAGATGAACAAGCACTCACCAGCAAAGCGCCGGCGATCATCACAACTTTGACGAGGTTCGAAATCATGGTCTCAATTCCCTGTGGGCTGGAGGCGCTGGGGGCCTCTCTCAGTAGGGGATCGTAGACCTCAACGGCGCAGGGAATTATGAAACTTTGCTGGGTGACAGCATGAGTTCAGGTTGCCGCCTTGGGTAAGGCGGCAGGGTTGGTTGTCAGGCTTTGACTGGGGCGGTTACAGGCGCAACTTGCTCCTGAGCTCGGTCAACGAGCAGCGAACTCAACTCGATTAACTGCTGGATGCCCAAGGCGATGGCGCGCTGGGAGTCGTCGAGGTCAAAAGCCAAGGTGGCGGCCATTTCGTTGGCGGATGCCAGGTTTTCGGCGGCGTTGGCCAGGAGGGTTTCGGAGTCGATGGAGGGGTTGACGATGAATAGGTTTTCGCTTGGGCGCTCGGTGGGCGCAGCGTCGTCGGATGGGGGCAAGTGATGGTTGATTGCGCGCTGGGCTGCGGCTTGAAGCTTGGGGCCGACGGGCGACACGCTTTGATCAAGTGAAGAACTGCGTGTGTTGTTGTGCATGGGCGAAGCTCCAAAGATTTTCGGGAGTTAAAAACGCCTTAGCAATACGGACTTCCACCTCCGGCCGCTGGGTTTGTAACGGCTTGAGGAGGTTAACTACGGGTGATCTGAGGGGCAAGCCGAGAAAATCGTGGGAAATTTCCGTAGGGGATCGTGGGCCTGAGATGCGCAGCGTACGCCTTCCCCCCCCAACACCCGAGAGCCATCCCTGATAAACTGCGCGCCATTCGCCTCGCTGACTCAGATCCCCCATGTCCCTACAAACCGCCCCACTCTCCCGCCGCTTCTCCGTCGCCCCCATGATGGACTGGAACTACTAATCCTACAGCCCTTGTAGATCAAGACTTCTAGAGCTGCTCAGAAAACCTCGTACCATTTTCGTACCACTACTCTTCCAGAATCGAAGGCCCGGCCTTTAATAGCCGGCGGCAGCGGCACACTGCTATGCTTGACCGCTTTACCCAAGGATGACGTGCATGAGTCTCGAAAATATCGCTAATCGATTAATTAGCCTGGGCTGTTCGGCCGAAATCGATGAAAAATGCATAGTGTTAACGCTAGATGACACTGAGACGACAATAAAATTCGATGAGGAATGGGAAAACTCCATCACGTGCTTTTACAAAGCGAGACAGTTTAATTTTGACGTTGAACGGAGAATGCTAACATCCAATCGATCGGTAGAGCTTCTTGTCGCAAGGCTTGACCCTGGTTTCTACTACCAGGTTGAGCATAAATTTAATGACATCAAAGGAAATACAGTAGAGCTTAGTCTAGCTACTCAAAATTATTTTCTTGCCCACTTCGAGTCTAAGCGATACGAAGATGCATTTGACATAATAAAGCAAAGATTGACTAGTCGCGCATCAAGAAGAACAGGAACACGAAAACAGCTTTCTATTAGATTTGATGAATTACTATATAGACTTCACACTATAAAATATTCTGCAAAGCGAAAGCCAACCAATCAAAGCATTTATGAAGCTTCGATACAGCCTATCAAAGCCTGCTTATTTTCCTTAGTCTATAAAAAAGACGAAAGCTGGGAGTTAAGCCATGAAATAAAATCAAAAAGATTGAAGTATCCTCAGGCAGTCGAAAAGACTGATGACCCGTTAGAGATACCGCGAGCAAGCTATGATGATGCCGCGGTGACCTTCTATAAGGTAGCGAAAAGCAGTCAATTTCCAAGTCAGGCTTTCATTGCCTATTATCATATTCTCGAATTCCATTTCCTTAGAGTAGCTGACGAGTCATTATTTAACGCTGTTTGCACCCAACTAAACAACCCTAACTTTCGATCAACTTATGAAAATGTTACTCGTCTTTTAGCGGCAATCAAGCGAAACGACAACACGTCGAGTGAAAAGGAGATGCTTCTTGCAGTATTAAGAAAGTATGTTGCAGAGGAAGAGTTTGTCGAATTCGTGGCAAGGACTGAGAAATCGGCCGGTGAACCGATCTTCACAAAATTTAAAGCACCCATTTTTGGCGAAAAATTCTCATTCAACTTAGAGAAGGGGCATGCTTTAAATAGTGCTTCCGCAATAATAAAACACATTCGAAATGCGCTCGTACACTCGAGTGATAGATACTCGAGAGAAGATTGCTTCCTACCGCTTTCCGAATCTGAGGATTTAGTAGTTAGGTATATACCTATTGTTAAATTTTTTGCTGAACGAGTGATATTCGCTACAGCACAGCGTCAATTTTGAAATAGACAACACTACCCTTAACAAACAAAGCCAGAATCAGGAATTCGATAGTACGCGCCCGCTAGATCTCTTAGCAGAGACTCACGAATACCAGCGCTCCAGCGGTACCAGTCGCGCGAGGAATTCTCACGGCAATCCCCACAAGCATCTGCGTGCACCTCTATACGCGTGCGCATCACGCGTCGTATAGGGGCCTGATGTTTGGGGTCTGGAGGGGGGCAAAAAAAAGAGTAACATAAGTAATCTTGAGCCTTTTTTACGCTCAAGCCGTTGAAATCAAAGGATTTTAGGTTTAGAGCAAAAGGTAATTTTTAAGTAATATTGAAGTAATCTGATTACCCTTTATAAACGTAATTCTCTACTTTCATAAAACCCTTTAAAATCAATAGGTTGACGTAAAATTACCTTTTCCATTACTTCTCTGTTACTCCTTTTTGTAATCTCAACACCCACGGAATACGTCGCCTCCAGACCGTTTATGTGGGGAGATCACTGAAATTACTCTTTTTGAAACCTCCCCCCTCCCCCTCAACAGCAGAGCCTCTAGACGCCTTCAACGAAATGCCCCCTCGGTGCAGGGTTCCGCAGGCTCTTGACCGTCCTACAACCCCGAGCAGCCCCCCGGCCGGTGCCGCGTTGAGCTGTCCGCAGGGCCGCAGAAAAAACCACCCATTTAGTCCGCAGGCGAGGTGGGGGACGACGGCGCGCGCCAGTACTGGACGAACCAAACCAGATCGTTTGCGCACCAAGATGGCCCCCTTTCGTAACCAGTAGCTGTTCCGTGTAGCTAGCGGCCCTAACATGAACTATGCTGGTCGTAACGAATACAGGATAGAAAGATAGGGCTTAGTGGAAGCGATGACGTTGTGAATTAAGGAACGCTGCTACCATCTGGCTTTATCGTAATTGACAGGGAGTGTCTCTACTCGATCAACACCGGAACTGATGTCCGCTCCTATCTACAAAGACATCGTTGTCCTAGGCGACAAAAAATGAGCCGCTCGTGTCGATGAAATAATCTTCGTCAATATGGGCTTGACTATAAAAACCAACATGCGGAATTACGGAGGGGTTTACTTCAATTATGATTTACATCACAACAATCGCAAGCATTAGCAAATTAAGCAACTCAGCTTAGTGTCGCTATACTTGCAGACAAGTCGGCATACTGTATTAATAACTCAAAATTTGGTCTTACACAGTCACCGAGTGCCAGCAGTAGATACGTAGAACTCTTGAGAAACCCTGACTGAGTCAAGAGAGAGTTTGACAACAAGCATATGTGAAGCCAACACACAGGATGGCAACCTGAGGAGAGAAAAATGGGCGAATCAAAACGTAGAAAAGAAACCGACAAGAACTATGGAAGTATATCCAATAAAAAAATAGAAAGAGGAATTATAATTAGTTCCCCCATGATAATTAACGGAAGAGAAATGACGATAGGCGGGGCCCATATAGACCCTACCGAACTAAGGTTTTCACTTCTTTTTTGGGACAAACTAGCTTGGCCTCACAACCATTTTGTAAACATGAATGGAAACGCTGAAACTTCCTACCTTGTAGAATGTGGCATTCTCTCACGTCCAATCTACAAAGTAGGTGGAGACATGGCGGAATCCATAGCTAAAGGATATATCGATACTTATATTAATTTGGAAAAGAAACATCCTGGTGAGTGGACGATGGCACAAAGCGATAGAGGACTACTACTCCATCTAGATGCATTAGAAAATGATAAGGGGGCTAGCCTAGAGTTATTTAGAGCTATACCCATACCTCGCCACGATGTAGCATTGGCGGACATTTTAGAATTCAAGCTAAAAAGAAAGGATGAGCTTTTCTCTTTTAGGCACCACATCGATCAATTAACAGCCAAGATCAAAGATTCGGATACTCCAGAAGAAGATTTGAGAAAGGCGATAACTGAAATTGATACGGTCTGTTCCGATCTTTTAAAAGTTAGTAAAGAATACCAAATTCCATTCTATATATCTGATTTCAAAACATCCTTGAATATAAACCCCCTGAAGGTTTTATCTGCTGCGAAAAAGGCATGGGACCTCGCTGAGCCTTACGGATTGCCAGCAGCAACCGCCGCTGCAATCACGGGGGGGGTTTTAAGCACTTTGAGCTTCAAATCTGACTATGGTTTCCGCCCAATAAAGCTCCCAAAAAGCCCTTATAGATATGCTTATTCTATAGGCAAAGAGCTAATTTAAGTAGATTGGAGCTACTGCATTATATTTGGGCAAAAGGGGACAGATTTATTAATATTTGGAGGAACCCACTGGGATCATCGCGTACTACCGCGAAAAAGGGACCGGTAAAGAGAAGGTAGTGAGAGCAGAGAATCAGAGTATGCCGCGACGATTACGCTGTTATATGCTACGAAGAAAACGGTAAACCGTGCAGTAGATCGAGGATGGAACAGACCTGAGGTCAAAAATAACCCGGAAGGTTTGGCCTTAAAATGGCTAAAGCCATCTGTTCTGGACTACGAACCCAAATTTTATAGGCCATCACCAACCCAGTAATTTTATTTGCAGCGACTGCCTTATAGAGGTATTCGTAGCCCTGTACTCGGACGAAAAACCTAAGTATTCCATCGCTCAACGTAAAAAACTCATCGTGGTCTAAATCCAAAGCTTCTGAGGACTCAAGCAGCTTTCGATAGTAGAAGGCAATTTCGTCTTGGTCGTCCCCCCCTTGAGCACCTATCGGTAGCGTCATATCCGGCCGACCGTTAAATCCTTCGTGTGCAACCTTGTGGCATTCGTAACACAGCGTAATTCCGTTGCCGAGTTCATATCGCGCCTGCGAAAGCAATGTTCTTCTAAAAATATGATGCGCTTGGACCCGATCGTCAGAATTACAGACGACACACTGGTGTGTATCCCTAGCTCTGATAAACCGACTCCAAAGCGCAAGACACCATCTATCTGAGCGGTTGTTATCAATTGCTCTATAGAGCCTATCTCTAAGCCTGATCAACTTTTCCTTATCGATAACAGAGATTTTCGAACAACTCACAACTCGCTCCTTGATCATCGTAGATTGATTGCGCCCGCCAGCCTCGTACTGCGCAGCTCCAACTAGAGATATATTTATGTTGAAACAACACCGAAAGGTAGCAAAAAACGGACAGCTTTATTTATACGCTCGCTGACAAAAAGCTAATCACAAGACAGCAAAAAGCCGCATCATCCGCGGCTTATTTGCCTTAGGCCTTCAGTTCATCCGGTGTATGCGTCTTAAGCCAATCAGCCAAGGCGGCATTCATTCGCGTTTGCCAGCCTGGTCCGGAAGCCCTGAAACGCTCCAGCACGTCAGCATCAAAACGAACATTAACGTGCTCTTTAGTGGCTAACGACTTCGGCCGCCCGCGCTTGGGCTTGAGCATTTCCTTCGCCTGAGCTTTGCCAAACAATCCCACAAGCACCTCGCTGGCTGGCTTGGCCTTAGCAAAGTCTTCAGCCGACCACTCAGGGTTCGCTGTATCGACCTTCTCAGGATTGGGTTTCTTGGTCATAATTTTTGACCTCCCGTTTGTTGGCTTTACGAAAGCTGATGACGTGAACCGCATCACCCCGTGGGGTGAACACTACGACATGCAGCCGATCCCCTATGTATCCCATCGCTCGATAACGACACTCACCGTAGTCGAATCGATCATCTTCCACGACCAAGGCCGTAGACCATTCGAAGTCCCGTACTAACGCAAACGGGAGTCCACGTTCTTCAACGTTACGAGCGTCTTTGGCTGGGTCGTAGGTAATCTGCATTTGATTATCGTAGCCACAATAAATCATCAACACAAGGTGCGCGTCGAAAGCCTACCGAGCGTGCACTCGGGTTACCACCGATGATTGGCTGGCTAGGCTTGAGAACCCGTCGAGTACCTGACAAGCATCCCTGATAAACTGCGCCCCATTCGTCTCGCCAACTCAGATCCCCCATGCCCCTACAAACCGCCCCGCTCTCCCGCCGTTTCTCCGTCGCCCCCATGATGGACTGGACCGACCGCCATTGCCGGTTCTTCCTACGCCTGCTCTCCAAACACGCCCTGCTCTACACCGAGATGGTCACCACCGGCGCTATCCTCCATGGCGATCACGACCGCTTCCTGCGCCACAACGAAGCCGAGCACCCGCTGGCGCTGCAGTTGGGCGGCAGTGTTCCGGCTGATCTGGCCGCCTGCGCTCGAATGGCCGAGGCCGCCGGTTACGACGAAGTGAACCTGAACGTCGGTTGCCCCAGCGACCGGGTGCAGAACAACATGATCGGCGCGATCCTCATGGCGCACCCTGCCCTGGTGGCGGACTGTGTGAAGGCCATGCGCGATGCGGTGTCGATTCCGGTGACGGTGAAGCACCGTATCGGCATCAATGGGCGGGACAGTTATGCCCAGTTGTGTGATTTCGTCGGGACGGTGAAGGATGCTGGTTGCACCAGTTTTACCGTGCATGCGCGGATTGCGATTCTGGAGGGATTGTCGCCCAAGGAGAACCGGGACATTCCGCCGTTGCGTTATGACGTGGCGGCGCAGTTGAAGCGGGACTTTCCGGAGTTGGAGATTAATCTCAATGGTGGGATCAAGACGCTGGAGCAGTGCCAGGAGCATTTGCAGACGTTTGATGGGGTGATGCTGGGGCGGGAGGCTTATCACAATCCGTATCTGTTGGCGGAGGTGGACCAGCGGTTGTTTGGCAGTGAGGCGCCGGTGATTAGCCGGGCGGAGGCGTTGGCGCAGTTGCGGCCTTATATTGCTGAGCATTTGGCCAGTGGTGGGACGATGCATCACATTACTCGGCATGTGTTGGGGTTGGGCACGGGGTTTCCAGGAGCACGCAAGTTCAGGCAGTTGTTGTCGGTGGATATTCATAAGGCGGCGGATCCGTTGGCGTTGCTGGATCAGGCGGGGACGTTGTTGTAGGGGCGGTGATTGGTAGAGTGTCAGGTAGATGCTCATTGGGTTTACCGACGCTATCGCAGGCAAGCCAGCTCCCACATATTTAGCGGTGATTGCAAGGGCGCGGCAGGTGCTGCCGGCCCTTGCTGCACTGTTGCTTAGTTTTCCGGCACTGTTCCTTTGGGCACAGTTACCCATTGGTCGGTGTCGCGGTTATACCTTTTCCAATCTTTATCGGTCCTGACTTTTCGGTAAAGCGTGTTGAATGTGGTGCCGCCGAGTATTTGAAATTGAACTTCACCGCCTGGCGTTTTGCAGTTAACCAACCCCAGAATGGGTGAGTTCGGGTTTACTTGCAGTGCATACACGGCGTCTCCAAAGGTTCCGGTGGTGGCGTAGTCCAGTGCAAAACTCACGAACTGACTTTTCGGGGTGTCGCTGGACTGTAAGGCGAGCAGTCGCATTGTCGTGTAGGTGGCACCGATAAAACCCAGCGCGTGTAGGTCAGGCCCATCGATGGCCCAGTATTTTTCGGGTGTGCCACCGTCCCTGAGGTATTTGTCCAGGTCGTTCTGCGCTTTGGAGTAGATCACCCCGGCCTTGAGTTTCTGGACGTGCCAATTGTTGGTGTCCGCGCTCTCATACGCGCGGTATACCCAGGTGGCAGGCGCAGTCACTCTGGTATCGGTGATCTTGCCGCCGTAGGATGAGGTCAGTTCGTTTTCCTTTTCCAGGGTGCGGCTCCCCATGGGTTTACCTGCCTTGGCAGTGTCAATGATGCCACGCATTTCCTGGGTATCGTAACAACCGGCGCTGAGGGCCTGCTGTACCGTCACATCGGCAAATACCGTTGTTGAACAAATAAAACCCAGGGCGGCGAATAGTGTTGATATATTCCGTTTCATTACATCTCTCCCTTGCTTTCAAACTAACGAACCAGCAGATTTTAATGCACAGACGCACACACTTCGCCGCGGACAGTTATGTCATCAGAGTTTTTATCGGCCCAAGTTAGCGCTTGCCAGTCAGGTATAGCACAAGTAAAAACAGCAACAACTAAAGAGCTGGAAAATAAACTTTTCACAACTTCAAAACATTGATATTTCCTCTATCAACTGGCTTGAAACCAGTGGCGCAGGACGGGTGGAATCCAGTTGAACCTAGCTGCGATTTTGCCCTCCAATTGAGCACCACGGCCGGTGATTCAAACGGCCGTTTCCAGGTTATTGCCCTCGCAAACGACCTAACGCATTTGCGCCCTTGAGCGCCTGCCAGCGCTCGGGTAATGTCACTAGACCCACAGGACAGAGCACGCCCATGACTTCCAAGCTGGAACAACTCAAGCAATTCACCACCGTCGTAGCCGATACCGGCGATTTTTCCACCCTCGCCAAGCTCAAGCCGCAAGACGCGACCACCAACCCTTCCCTGCTGCTCAAGGCTGCGTCGATTCCTGGCTATGCCAAGCTGCTGGATGAGTGCGTGCAGGACTGCAACGGCGATGTGGGCCTGGCCAGTGACCGCTTTGCGGTGGCGGTGGGTCAAGAGATTCTCAAAGTCGTGCCGGGCCGTATTTCCACTGAGGTGGATGCGCGTCTGTCGTTCGACGAGGCCGCGATTCTCAAGCGTGCGCACCGTCTGATCGACCTGTACGACAAGGCTGGGGTTGGCCGTGACCGCGTGCTGATCAAGATCGCCTCCACCTGGGAAGGCATCCGCGCCGCGGAGAAGCTGGAAAAAGAAGGCATCCAGACCAACCTGACGCTGCTGTTCTCGTTTGCCCAGGCCGTGGCTTGTGCTGAAGCGGGTGTGTTTTTGATTTCGCCGTTCGTGGGCCGTATCTACGATTGGTACAAGAAGGCCAACGGCAACGACTACACCGGCTCCGATGACCCGGGCGTGCAGTCGGTGACGCGCATCTATAACTACTACAAGGCTAACGGCTACAAAACAGTAGTGATGGGTGCGAGCTTCCGTAACCTCAGCCAGATCGAGGAACTGGCCGGTTGTGATCGCCTGACCATCAGCCCGGACCTGTTGGAGAAGCTGGCAGCCGATGAAGGCAAGCTGGAGCGCAAATTGGCGCCAGGCCATGCCGGTGAGGCCCGTGTGCATATGACTGAAGCGCAGTTCCGTTGGGAGTCCAACGAGGACGCGATGGCGACTGAGAAGCTGGCGGAGGGGATTCGTCAGTTTGCTCGGGACCAAGAGAAGCTGGAGGCGTTGTTGTCGGCCAAGCTGTAAAGGCAGATAGCGGCAAAAAGGGCGGCACCTGTGAGGGTGTCGCCCTTTTTTGTGCGTCGGTGTCACCGCCGTCCGATGTGGGAGCTGGCTTGCCTGCGATAGCGGTGGGCCAGCCAACACGTCATCGACTGACACTGCGTAATCGCAGGCAAGCCAGCTCCCACAGGGGAATGTGTTTCAACAGGGAACCTGTCAGTGCCGCTCGAGGGCGTTGACGAGGTCGTGGAAGGCTTCGCGGTTGGACTCATTCAAGCCCATCAGGATTTTGTGCGCTTCCAGCACCTTGACCCGCACCACTTCCTCGGACTGGTCCTGGGACGGCAGGTCGGTCAGGCACTCAGGGCACGGGATGGGGCGGTCAACGATGTTGAACACCTGGTCAAAGCCCATGGATTGCAACAGACGGGTGATGTCTTCGTGGGTGGTGACCACGGTCGGCAATAGGCCGACCTTCTGCCGAGACAGAATGGACAATTTGGCCAACAGGCCCAGGGTGGTGCTATCGATGCTGCGCGTTTCGGTCAGGTCGATCACGATCGCCGAAAAGTTCAGCGCAGTGAAGATCCGCTCGATCGTCGCATCCAGGGCCGAACACAAGGTCAGGCGCACTTCACCGACAAACTTCAGGACGAAGGTCCCGTCTTGCTCGGCGAATTGGATTCTTCCGGTACTCATCAAAGATTCCTGCTCAACACCAATAGGGCGATATCATCCGGCATCTCCCCTAGCGTGGCCAATCCAAAAACCTGCCGCAGGCCATCCAGGCTGCCGCCCGCCGACTTGACCTTTTGGGGCAAGGCGGCTTCTTTCTCTTTGAGTGTAGGCTCTGGAAGAAGGTCCAGAATACCGTCGGACATCAGCGTCAGGCTGAAGGTCGGCGGCAGTTCCAGGATGTGGTCTTCGTAGGTGGCTTCGTTAAACAAGCCTACGGGCAGGCCACGCCCTTCCAGGTAGCGCACACTGTCAGGAGTGTACAAAACAGGCATCGGCAGGTGGCCGCCAATGCTGTAGGTCAAAAGACCGGTTTCTTCGTCGATCACGCCGCCGACCATCGTCACGTGCTTGCCCAGCTTGCAGCTGATCAGGCCCCGGTTGATGTGGCCCAGCACCTCGGAGGGGGTGAACTCCGGCAAGGTGCCGTTGCGCTTGGACTCGAACAACAGCCGTGTGGTCATGAACTTCAACAACACGGTAACAAAGGCAGAAGACGCGCCGTGGCCGGAAACGTCGGCCAGGTAGAACGCCACGCGGCGCTCATCGACACGGAAATAGTCGACAAAATCACCCGACAGGTACAACGACGGGATGATCTGGTGGGCAAACTTGAACTCGTCAATCGTCCAGGGGCTGACCGGCAGCATGTTCATCTGCACCTGGCGACCGGCGTTCTGGTCTTCCTGCAGCAGGTTCAGGCTGGCTTCGAGTTCGCGGTTGGCGGTCTCGAGCTTTTCGCGGTAGCGCTGGTTTTCCAGGAGCAGGCGTGCACGGTCCAGGGCGCGGCGCACCGAGTGCTCCAGCACGGCCAGGTCTTCCAGGGGCTTGATCAGGTAATCGGCGGCGCCCAGGCGCAAGGCTTCAACGGCATCGTTCATGACACCGGCACCGGACACGACAATCACCGGCGTTTGCGGGGCAAGGTCGGTCACCTGGCGAATCAGCTCCAGGCCGCCCATCTGGGGCATGCGCAGGTCGCAGATCACAAGGTCGGGCTTGTCGCGCTCGAATACCTGGAGACCCTGTTGGCCATTACTGGCCTGCAGGACGCTGAAGCCACTGTCTTCCAAGTAGGCCGCGAGGCTCGCGCGCACTACTTCGTCGTCATCGATTATCAGCAGCGTGGCACTGGTTTTTTGCATGTGGGCAAACGGCGCCAGAATTAGGTTGGCGTAGGCGGCTCGGCAATGGCCGGGCTCACGTACTGGATTCGCTTTCTAGCCTCTCTGTCCTACAAAGCAATGGGATTTGGCCCATGCACAACGGTAAAGCAGAGGTGCCCTTCTAAGGCGCAGACGGTACTCCCATCCGTGAGGGGTTTCAAGCTCATGCCGATGGTCGCCGGGCGTCTTTACACCGCAAATCACCGGGAGTTATAAGAACCCTCACAACCACAACGCAAAGTAAGGATGGATGCTGTGAGCGAACACGAGCGCGACTACGCCGAAAAACGCGATTTCATCCGCATGCGAATAGATGCCGATGTGTCTTTGATCCATGCCGGGCAGGAGATTGCCGGCACCTGCGTGGACCTCTCCAGTTCCGGCATGCAGGTGCAGGCACCTCGCCAGTTCACTGTGGGCGACCTGCTGACCGTGCGCATTGATTCAGAGCACGCCGCGCTCAGGGGTCTTGAGGCGGATACCGAGGTGGTGTGGGCCAAGGCGGTAGGCGATGACCAGCATCTGGGCCTCAAGATTCTGAAAATGCGCTAACGCAACATCCAGCCCCTGCGCAAAGGTGACGCGGAGCGTCACGGGATGCATTCCCACGCGGAGCGTGGGGAACGATCAGCGCGCACAAAAAAGGCGACCTTACAAAGGTCGCCTTTTTCATTTCAAAACGTCACAGCTTAAAAGTCGTCAACGACCTTGCCGTCCTTGACCTTGAACTCGCGGTTCTGCAGGTAAGCGTTACGAATGAAGGTGTACTTGTCGCCGCTGATCAGCTTTTCGCTGTCGAGCAGGCTGGCGCGCACGTCAACGACGTTGAGGCCGAAGGTGCTGTTACGCCAGCCGATATCGTTCATGTAGCGGTACGGTTGGGTGTAGCTGTCGACGTATTTGGACGGCGCATCACGCAAGGTGCTTGGGCCCAGCAACGGGATCATCACGTACGGCCCACTGCCCACGCCCCAGTAGCCCAGGGTCTGGCCGAAGTCTTCGTCGCTGCGCTGCAGCCCCATTTTGGTGCCGACGTCGATAAAGCCCAGTACGCCAAATGTGGTGTTGACCAACAGGCGGGCGGTGTCGACGCCTGCATTGTGCGGCTTGAGTTGCAGCACGTTGTTGGCCAGGTTGCCGACATCACCGATGTTGCGGAAGAAGTTGTGAACGCCGTCCTGCACAAATTGTGGGGTGACGAACTGATAGCCTTGGGCGATTGGCTTGAGGGCATAAGTGTCAACGGTATCGTTGAAGGTGAAGATGGGGCGGTTGACGCTTTCCCATGGGTCATCTTCCGAGGCCGCCTGGGCAGCGAACGGTGCCAACAGGATGGTGGCACACACCGATAGCTGAGCGAAGTACTGGCTCCAGCGCATAGCTTTTGCTCCTTGAATGGTCTGTCATGGGCGCTATGCCCTGAATAAGGCTGTCAGTATATGACGGAAGTGTCGATTTAGGCAGCTACCTAGAATCGTCTTAGGGAAAATGCACAAAATTCCTACAAATACCGACAGTGTCATCCCCTTGTCATGCCGCCCCGATAGCGTGGCAGCTATTTCAGGGACGTTCAGATGCCACACGCCGAGATTGCCGTCGCCGCCGCCCCCTCATTGACCGCCGTGTTATTTGGCCTGAGTGGCTGCCTGGTGGATTTTGGTTCCCTGGCGCGCAGCGACTCACCTTGCGCCGACGCCGAGGCCACCCCAGGCGCATTGAAAATCCTGCGCAGTCTCAAAGAACAAGGCGTGCCCTGCGCCTGGCTAGACGAACTGCCTCCCGCCGTGACCGCGCCACTCTGCGCCGGCCTGCCTGGCTGGCTCAAGGCCGCCTCGCCCTCCTCCATTCGCTGGCCTGCGCCCCACGCCTGCTGGCAAGCGCTGATGGAGTTGAACATCGAACGTCTGGAAGGCTGCGTACTGGTCAGCGGCGAGCCGCGTCTGCTGCAATCGGGCCTGAATGCCGGTTTGTGGACCATCGGCCTGGCCTCCTGCGGTTCGCTCTGCGGCCTGTCGCCCCGGCAATGGCAGGCACTGACCGAGCAGCAACGCGAACACAAGCGCGGCAAGGCCACGGTGGCGCTCTATGGCCTGGGCGTGCACTCGGTGATCGACCATCTCGGCGAACTCGGCACCTGCCTGGCCGACATCCGCCTGCGCCAGCTCAAGGGCGAGAAGCCCTGATCGAGATCATGCACAGTTGGCCCCAGTGGATTAATCTACAGGTCAGCCCGTAGACCTTTCGCCGTGCGCCGCGGTCTATGCCAGTGCCTATCGATAAAAGGAAAGAACGTCATGCCTGATCGCGAGAAGTTACAACAGCAGGCCGATATTGTGCGTGAGCAACTGGAGAACCATCCCGAGTTGCCGGCCGAGAAACGTCAAGCATTGGAAGAGTTGATCGCCAAGTTCGAAGTCCAGTTGGAAATGGAACCGGCCACCCAGACGCCCAGCATCGCTGACGATGTGAACCGGGCAGTGGAAGGTTTTGAACTGGACCATCCAGGCATTGCCGGGACGTTGCGCAATATCGTGCTGACCCTTGGCAATATCGGCATCTAACACGAGCCCAAGCCAAACACAAAACCAAATGTGGGAGCTGGCTTGNCAGGCAAGCCAGCTCCCACAGTTTTTTGTATGAAGGCTTACTGACGCGCCAGCCGCACGTTCAGGAACTGGGTGTTCTCAGTGCTGCGATACGGGTTGATATCCAACCCACCCCGGCGCACATAGCGTGCATACACCGTCAACTTCTCCGGCTTGAGCAAGCGCTGCAAGTCCAGAAAGATCCGCTCCACACACTGCTCATGAAAGTCCGAGTGCTGGCGAAAGCTGACGATATATTCCAGCAGGCTGGCGTGATCCAGCGCCGCACCACGGTATTCCACCACCACACTGCCCCAGTCAGGCTGGCTGGTCACCGGGCAGTTGGATTTGAGCAGGTGGCTGTGCACGCTCTCCTCCACCACGCGCGAATCATCGCAACGCAGCAGTTCCGGGCGCGGGTGTTCGTAGCTGCTGACGTTGATATCCAGGCCGTCAATGCACACGCCCGGCAACGCCATCACGCCTTCGGCCTCGATGTCGGCCAGGCTGCGAATGCGCACGTTCACGGGCTTGCCGGCCGCAGCGCTGAGGTCGGTGCGCAGGGTGGCTTCAAGGCTGGACGTATCGGCAAACGCGGTCTGGTTCAGCGAGTTGAGGTACAGCTTGAACGACTTGGACTCGATGATGTTCGGCGAGTCGGCCGGAATGCTGAACTCACCGATGGCCACCACCGGCTTGCCCGAGGGCAACAACCAGGACAGTTCGAAGCAGTTCCAGAAATCCACGCCCTTGTACGGCAGGGTCTCGGCGCTCAGGCCCAGCTCGGCCCACTTGGCGGCGCGTGGAATCGGAAACAGCAACGAAGGCGTGTAGGTGCTGATGTATTCACTGGACTTGCCCAGCGGCGAATGTTCGGCTGCGGGATGCATGGCGGAAACCTGGCTAAATAAACCGCGCCAGTCTACCAGCCTTTGCTCGCCCCCTTAACAAACGCCTCACTCAACGGTCAGTTTGCCGACCATGCCCGCCTGGTAATGCCCGGGCAGGTTGCAGGCGAACTCAAGGCCTGTGGCCTGCTTGAACGTCCAGGTCAGCTCGGCCGTCTTGCCCGGCTCCACCAACACACTGTTGGGATCATCGTGCTTCATGCCGCCCATGTCGCCGTGGCCCATGGCGCTGTGATCCATCTTGCCCATGCCGGTGGCGGTGAGCATGCCACTGGCTTGCATCTGCAACATCTCTTTCTGGTGGGCGGCATGCATGGCCGCGTCACCCAGGTTGAACTCATGCAGCAACTGGCCTTTGTTGACCAGCACAAAGCGCACGGTTTCACCGGCTTTTACGTCCAGGGACTTGGGCTCAAAGGCAATGTCCCGCAGCGTGACTTCAACGGTGCGCGTGGCTTTATCCGCCGGGGCCGGCTGGCCGAACGCGTAGGTGTGAGTCGCATCTGCCAGGGCATTGAAACTCAACGCCAGCAGGCAGCCTGCCAATAACAGAGGTGTACGCAACGCCATCTTTCACTCTCCAAAATAGGTATCCAGCTTGGGCAACACTTTAAGATGGCCTCGCTGCCAGCCAGCTGACTGCTAGATTACAACTTTGTCAGCTTGCGCCCATCCCCTGACGAGCACGGTATAAAGCCCAATGTTTTTTGTAGGAGCGAGCTTGCTCGCGAAGGGCTTAAGCACAACGCGTCAAGCCTGACAGCCCGCGTTACCGTTGGCGTTTTTCGCGAGCAAGCTCGCTCCTACATAGCCCCTATCAAGAGCCCGATATGAAACTGCTGATCGTCGAAGACCAACCCAAAACCGGTCATTACCTGCGCCAGGGCCTGGCCGAAGCGGGCTTTACCACCGAACTGGTGGCCGACGGCACCAGTGGCCAGCACTTGGCGCTGACGGGCGACTATGACTTATTGATCCTCGATGTGATGCTGCCCGGCCGCGATGGCTGGCAAATCCTGCAGGCGGTGCGCAGTGCCGGCCTGGACATCCCGGTGCTGTTCCTCACCGCTCGCGATGCCGTAGAAGACCGAGTACATGGTCTGGAGCTGGGCGCCGACGATTACCTGGTCAAGCCCTTCGCCTTTTCCGAACTGCTGGCGCGGGTGCGCACCTTGTTGCGCCGTGGCAGCAGCACGCCGCAGGAGACCACGCTGCAACTGGCCGACCTGAGCCTGGACTTGATCCGCCGCCGCGTCGAGCGCAGTGGCCAGCGCATCGACCTCACCGCCAAGGAGTTCGCCCTGCTGGAGCTGCTGCTACGCCGCCAGGGCGAAGTGCTGCCCAAGACGCTGATCGCCTCCCAGGTGTGGGACATGAATTTCGACAGCGACACCAACATCATCGAAGTCGCCATTCGCCGCCTGCGCCTGAAAGTCGACGACAATTTCCCCAATAAGCTGATCCACACCGTACGCGGCATGGGTTACGTGCTGGAGGAACGGTTCACGTGATCAAGCGCCTGTCCCTGACCAGCCGCCTGGCGCTGCTGTTTGCCGCCTGCACGGCGGTGGTCTCGTTGATCGCCGGAGTGTTGTTCAACCGGGCCAGCGAGGCGCACTTCATGGAGCTGGACCAGCAACAGCTCGAAAGCAAACTGGTAGCCCTGCGCAGCACCTTGCAAGGTGTCGCCTCACCGGAAGACCTCGCCCGGCGAACCCCTCAACTGCGCGCCGAACTCGATCACCAGCCCGACCTCACCTTGCGCATCACCGGGGCGGGTCAACGTTGGCTGGACGGCGCGCCGCACCTTCCCTTGCCCCAAGCGCCCGGCCTGCACAGCCTGCAATACGCAGGCACCGACTACCGCGTATTCATCGCGCCCTTGACGCCCAGCCAACTGGATTCGCCACAACTGACCCTGATCCTCGACATCACCCACCACCAGCACTTTCTGCAACGCATGCAACGCTTGATCTGGCTGACCGTCGGCCTCTCGGCCCTGGCCACTGCCCTGCTCGGCGCCTGGGCTGCGCGCAGTGGCTTGCGACCGCTGCGGCGCATGGGCGAAGTGGCCGCCAGTGTCTCCGCCCACTCCCTCACGCAACGCTTACCCCAAGAACAAATGCCGGTGGAGCTCGCGGAACTGGCCCAGGCCGTCAACGCCATGCTGGCCCGCCTCGATGATGCGTTCCAGCGCCTGTCCGCCTTCAGCGCAGATATTGCCCACGAACTGCGCACACCGCTGTCCAACTTGCTGACCCAGACCCAAGTCATCCTCACCCAGCCACGCCCGCTGGAGGATTACCGCGAGGCGCTGCACAGCAACCTGGAAGAGCTGCAATGGATGGCGCAACTGGTCAACGACATGCTGTACCTGGCCAAAGCTGACCACGGCTTGCTGATGCCCAGCCGAGAAGCTCTGGATTTGGGCGATGAGGTCGACGCACTGTTGGAGTTCTTTACCCTGCTGGCGGAGGACGCACAGGTGACGCTGGTGCGCGAAGGCACCGCCCAGACGATGGGCGATCGCGGTATGTTGCGTCGGGCCTTGTCGAATCTGCTGGATAACGCGCTGCGGTTTACCCCACCGGGCGGTGAAGTGCGGGTGCGGATCGAGAGTGGCGTGACACTGACGGTTGAGAACAGCGGGGAAGGCATTCCTGCGTCGTTACTGCCGAGGCTGTTTGACCGGTTCTACCGAGCCGACCCGTCGAGGCGCGCAGGCAGCAGTGAACATGCGGGGCTGGGGTTGGCGATTACCCAGTCGATTGTAGGGGCGCATGGCGGGAGGATTTATTGTGAGTCGCAGGCGGGCTGGACCAGGTTTGTGATTGAGTTGCCCAAGGGCGACTGCTGATCGTTCCCACGCTTTGCTGATCGTTCCCACGCTCCGCGTGGGAACGCATTCCGGGACGCTCTGCGTCCCAACAGCGAACGCGGAGCGTCCGGTGAGGCATTCCCACGCGGAGCGTGGGAACGAGCAGGTTACGAATACCTGAGGGCGTGCGCCGGCTCAATCTTCGCCGCCCGATACGCTGGGTAAATCGTCGCCAAGAAGCTCAACACAAACCCCGCCGAGCAAATCAGCAACACATCCCCACCTTGCAGCTCCGAAGGCAGGTTGCTGACAAAGTACACATCCGAGCTGAAGATATGCTGCCCGCTCACCCGCTCCAGCCAGCCCACCAGCTCACTCACGTTCAGCGCCGCAATCACCCCCAGCACGCCGCCGATCAAGGTGCCGACCACGCCAATCACGGTGCCCTGCACCATGAAGATCGCCATGATCTGCCGAGGTGTAGCGCCGATGGTACGCAGGATGGCGATGTCCGCGCCCTTGTCGTTCACCACCATGATCAAGGTGGCGATGATGTTGAACGCGGCCACGGCGACGATCATCAGCAACAGCAGGCCGATCATGGTCTTTTCCATTTTCATCGCGCTGAACAGGCTGCCCTGGGTGTGGGTCCAGTCATCCGGCTTGTAAGCCGCGCCCAGGCTGGCGGCGATATCTGCCGAGACTTTGGGCGCTGCATACAGGTCCTTCACCGCCAGGCGCACGCTTTGCACCTGGTTGGGCTGCCAATGCTGGATTTCAGCGGCGTCGGCCATGTGGATCAAGGCCATGGAGCCATCCAGTTCGGCGCCGACCTTGAAGATGCCCACCACATTCAGGCGCTGCATGCGCGGGGTGATACCGCCCGGGGCGCTGCTGAGTTCCGGCACGATCAGGGTCAGTTTGTCGCCCACGTTCAGGCGAAAACGCCGTGCAGTGATATCACCGACCACCACCCCGAACTCGCCGGGTTTGAGGTCGTCGAGTTTGCCGCGCACGATGTGCTGGGCCACGATCGACACCTTGCCTTCCTGAGCCGGGTCAACGCCGCTGATCTCGATGGGCTGCATCGCGCCCTTATAGGAAAACATGCCATCCATCTGGGTGAAGGGCACAGCGGCGGTGACTTGCGGATTCTTCATCGCGGCGGCGGCCACCGGCTGCCAATCATCAATCGGCTTTACGCCGACGATGGTGGCGTGGGGCACCATGCCGAGGATGCGCGAGCTCATTTCACGCTGAAAGCCGTTCATCACCGAAAGCACTACGATCATCGCCAATACGCCCAGGGCGAGGCCGATCATCGAGGTCATCGAGATAAACGAGACAAAACGGTTGCGGCGCTTGGCGCGGGTATAGCGCGTGCCGATAAAAATCGATAACGGTCTGAACATTCGCGGGCACCGTTGGAAAAATGAAAAAGCCCGGCCTCAAAAACCGGGCTTGCAACAGGTCAGATAGCGACCAGATGACCTTCCTGCAAATGCAGTACGCGGTCCATCTGCCGGGCCATGCTCATGTCATGGGTCACCACCAGGAACGCGGTGCGCATCTGGGTGCTCAACTCCAGCATCAAGTCCTTGATGCCTTGGGCGGTGTGGGAGTCGAGGTTGCCGGTCGGCTCGTCGAGCATCACCAGGCCAGGGTTGTTCACCAGGGCACGGGCAATCGCCACGCGCTGGCGTTCACCACCGGACAACTCCGCTGGCTTGTGCTCCAGGCGATGGCCGAGGCCCACACGCTCCAGCAAGGCAGTGGCCCGTTGGCGCGCTTCGGGAATCGCGGTCTTGCCAATCAACAGCGGCATGCACACGTTTTCCAGGGCGGTGAATTCCGGCAGCAAGTGGTGGAACTGGTACACAAAGCCCAACGAGCGGTTGCGCAGTTGGCCGCGGGCCTTTTCATTCAAGGCCGAGAGTTCTTCACCGGCCAGCCATACGCTGCCCTGGGACGGCGTGTCGAGGCCGCCCAGCAGGTTGAGCAAGGTACTCTTGCCGGAACCGGAACTGCCGACGATCGCCACGCGCTCGCCAGGGTGCAGTTCAAGCTGCAGGTTGGACAGCACCACCACCGACTCCGGGCCTTCCTCGTAGGATTTGCCCAGGTTGCGGCAGCTCAGGATTGCTTTTTCACTCATGCCCGATTCACTCATAACGTAATGCCTGTGCTGGCTGGGTACGTGCCGCGCGCCAGGCTGGATACAGGGTGGCAAGGAAGCTCAGGACCAACGCAGCGCCGCCCACCATCAGCACGTCCTGGGTTTGCACCTGGGACGGCAAGTAATCGATGAAGTAGACGTCGGCGTTGAGAAACTTGTGGCCGATCACCTTTTCAAGCAGGGCGATGGCGGCGCTGACGTTCAGCGCGGCCAGAATGCCCACCGCCGTGCCGATCAAGGTGCCGACCACGCCGATTACGGTGCCCTGCACCATGAAGATCGCCATGATCTGCCCCGGCGTGGCGCCCAACGTACGCAGGATGGCGATGTCGCCCTTCTTGTCGTTCACCACCATCACCAGCGTGGAGATGATGTTGAAGGCCGCCACGGCGACGATCAGCAACAACAACAGGCCGATCATGGCTTTTTCCATGCGGATGGCCTGATACAGGTTGCCGTGGGTGCGGGTCCAGTCGCGAGCGTAGTACTCGGTCTCACCCAGGTGCTGGGCAATTTCCCAGGCGCCGCGCGGCGCATCGAACAGGTCGTTGAATTTCAGGCGCAGGCCCTGCACCTGGTCGGGCTGCCAGCGATGCAGGCGGGCCAGGTCCGTGAGATTGGTCAGGCCGATGTAACCGTCGATCTCGCCAGCTCCGACGTGGAAGGTGCCCACCACGGTAAAGCGCTTCATGCGCGGGAACATGCCGGCCGGGGTCACGGTGACTTCCGGGGCGACGAAGGTCAGCTTGTCGCCAACCCCCACGCCCAGCTTGGCTGCGGCCTTGTCACCGATGACGATGCCAAAGCTGCCCGGCGACAGCTCGTCGAGCTTACCTTGCAGCATGAACTTGTCGATGATCGAGACGTTGCGCTCCTGGGCCGGGTCGATGCCGTTGAGCAGGATCTTCTGCACTTTGCCGTCGTTGGTGAGCAACCCCTGCATCTGGGTAAACGGCGCTACCGCCACAACCTTGGGGTTCTGCTGGACCTTGGCGGCCAGGCTTTGCCAGTCGTTGATGGGCGCATCGCCCTCGATGGTCGCGTGGGGCACCATGCCCAGCACGCGGGTGCGCATCTCATGATCGAAGCCATTCATCACCGACAGCACCACGATCATCACGACCACGCCCAGGGCGAGACCGATCATCGAGGTCAAGGAAATGAACGACACAAAATGATTGCGACGCTTTGCACGGGTATAACGCGTGCCGATAAATACGAAGAGAGGTCTGAACATGTCGGGGCTTGTTCGGAGGAAAAGAAGACGTCCCGGTGGCGGGGTCTGGTCAGCAGCTTTACACTCAGACCATTACCGTTACCTGGGGTTCGCCATGTCGACATTAGATGAAGAAGAGCGCCGCGAATACTACCGTATCGACGACATGATCGCACTTCAAATCAAACCCCTGTCGGGCCCCGACGCGGCGAGCAAGGAAGTGTTGCTGGATGATTCACCGCTGTTCAATCTGCTCAGCGAGCTGCACTTGAGCGAATTCGAAGCCCAGCACCTACTGCGCCAGATCAGCGAGAAAGACCGCAGCCTGGCGGCCTTCCTCAAAGTGCAGAACAAACGCCTGGATCTGCTCAGCCAGGTCATGGCTCGCGGTTTGCTGAACGAGGTGGGTGCGCCGCAACCGGTGATCCTCTCCGAGGGCGGCATCGACTTCCAGCACCCGACACCGCTGGCCGCCGACACTCACCTGGCGGTCAAGCTGGTGCTGATGCCCCAGGCGCTCGGCCTGTTGCTGCGCGCGCGGGTGACCCATTGCGACCCCAAGGGCGACGGCTTTGATGTGGGCACGGAGTTCGAGTCCATGACCGACGCCCAACGCCAACTGCTGGCGCGCTATATCCTGCAGAAACAGGCCCAGGAACGCCGCCTGGCGCGAGAACAAAGCGAAGACCTCTGAATGCGTATTCACGACGCCAACCATCCTGGCGCAAAGGAGCAACTGTGACCCTGATTTACGGCCACCGCGGTGCCAAAGGCGAAGCACCGGAAAATACCCTGACCAGTTTTCAGGAATGTCTCAAACACGGCGTACGTCGTTGCGAACTGGACTTGCACCTGTCCATGGACGGCGAGTTGATGGTCATCCACGACCCGACCCTCAAGCGCACCACCGACCGGCGCGGCAAGGTCGTCGAGTACTCGGCGGCTGATTTGGTCAAGATGGACGCGCGCAAAGGCGGCCCAGGCTGGGTAAGCCCCTGCCCGATTCCACGCCTGGAGGCGTTGTTCGAACAGTGCGACTTCGATCACTGGCAACTGGAAGTCAAAAGCGCCTCGCGTACCCGTGCCGCCACCACTGTGCTGGCGATTCGCGAAATGGCTGTGCGCTTTGGCTTGATGGACAAGGTCACGGTCACGTCAAGCTCGCGGGAAGTGCTCAAGGCCGCCGTGGAACTCACCCCGGACCTGTCACGCGGGCTGGTCGCCGAATATGCCTGGCTCGACCCGCTGAAGGTCGCGCAGAACTACGGCTGTGAGTATTTGGCATTGAACTGGACGCTGTGCACCCCCGAGCGGCTGGAAAAAGCCCAGCGCCAGGGCTTGCATGTGTCCGTGTGGACAGTCAACGAACCTGCGCTGATGCGCAGGCTCGCCGACTTCGGCGTAGATAGCCTGATTACAGACTTTCCCGGTTTGGCCACTGCCACCCTCGAGAATTACTGAAATCGGTCTCCCCGGCCGGCTCAGGCCACCGGCCGGAGCCGCTCAAAAAAGCCGGTTGAGGCCGTCGTAGGCCGCGACCCGATAGGCTTCGGCCATGGTCGGGTAGTTGAAGGTGGTGTTGACGAAATACTTGAGGGTATTTTGCTCACCTGGCTGGTTCATGATCGCCTGGCCGATGTGCACGATCTCCGAGGCCTGGTAGCCGAAGCAATGCACGCCGAGTACTTCCAGGGTTTCGCGGTGGAACAGGATTTTCAGCATGCCTTGCGGCTCACCGGCAATCTGCGCACGCGCCATGCTCTTGAAGAACGCCTTGCCCACTTCGTAAGGCACCTTGGCCTTGGTCAGTTCGTGCTCGTTCTTGCCGATCGAGCTGATCTCGGGAATCGTGTAGATCCCGGTCGGCACGTCGTTCACGTAGCGCCAGCTGCCATTGTCGACAATGCTGCCAGCGGCCGAGCGGCCCTGGTCATGGGCGGCACTGGCCAGGCTTGGCCAGCCGATCACGTCACCGGCGCCGTAGATGTTCGGCACGCAGGTGCGGTAGTTCTCATCCACTTCGATCTGGCCACGGCTGTTGACCTTGACCCCGATGTTTTCCATGCCCAGCTTGTCGGTGTTGCCGGTACGGCCGTTGCACCACAGCAAGGCGTCGGCCTTGATCTTCTTGCCGGACTTGAGGTGCAGGATCACCCCGTTGTCCAGGCCTTCGACCCGCTCGTACTCTTCGTTGTGGCGCACGGTGATGTTGTTGTTGCTGAAATGGTAGCTCAACGCCTGGGAGATTTCCGAGTCGAGGAAGCTGAGCAACTGGTCACGGTTGTCCACCAGTTCGACCAGTACACCCAGGCCACTGAAGATCGAGGCGTATTCACAGCCGATCACGCCGGCGCCGTAGATGATAAGTTTGCGCGGGGTATGGCCCAGGCTCAGGATGGTATCGCTATCGTAGATACGCGGGTGGTGGAAATCGATGTCCGCCGGGCGATACGGGCGCGAACCGGTGGCGATGATGATGTGCTTGGCCACCAGTTTCTCGACCACGCCATTGGCGCAGACCACTTCGACGGTTTGCTCATCGGCAAAACTGCCGGTGCCGAAGAACAGGTCGACGCGGTTACGGGCGTAGTAGCCGGTACGCGAGGCGACTTGCTTGGAGATGACTTTTTCAGCGCTTTTCAGTACGTCCGGGAACGAGAACCAGCGCGGCTCACCAATGGCCCGGAACATCGGGTTGGTATTGAACTGCATGATCTGCCGTACCGAGTGACGCAACGCCTTGGACGGGATGGTACCCAGGTGGGTGCAGTTACCGCCGACCTGGCGACGGCTATCGACCATCGCCACCTTGCGCCCTGCTTTGGCAGCGTTCATCGCCGCACCTTCTCCAGCTGGGCCGGAACCCAGTACCACCACGTCGTAGTTGTAGACAGCCATGCGTACTCCTCAGAACAGGCCAGGCGTACGATTGGACGCCGGGCTAAATCATGCCGCGGCCAGCGAGCATGAAGGACAATTTGGCTCAAGTGTGTGAACCGGGGCACAGTCTATAGAAGGCCGAGCGCCGCGAACATTAACCCTTGGTCGCGTCGTAGGCCAGTGTTGCCATACTACAGGACGCACATCAGCGCCGAATTCAGGATGAGCCATTATGCGACAACTATTTTTCTGTTTGATGCTGATGGTGTCGCTCACGGCGCACGCCAACGACGCACAGCGGCTCAAGCAGGCAAGCTTCCCCGCACAGGTCGAGGGGCTGGCCCTGAAAAACCAGGCGGTGTTCAACTATCTCTGGGCGGATGTGTATGCCGCCGCGCTGTATGCACCCGCTGACCTACCGGCAAAGCAGGCCTGGGACCAGCAGAAGGCTGTGCGCCTGGCGCTGTATTACTTTCGCGACATTGACCGCGATGATGTGATCAAGGCGGCCACCGTCACCTTGGAGCGCCAGCAAGCCAATGCCGGGTTGAACCCAGAGATAGCCAAGCTGCACGCGCGCTTTCGGGATATTCGCAGCGGTGATCGCTACGCCCTGGATTTTCGTCCGGGGCGCGGGTTGAATCTGGAGATTAATGGGCAGGTGGTGTTCAGCAGCGGTGATGAGGAACTGGCACGGGCCTACCTGGGCATCTGGCTGGGACCCAAAGGGCTGTCCGACCGTTTGCGCAACACGCTACTCAAGTGATGAAGGTGTCGATCGTTCGCCATTGTAGGAGCGAGCTTGCTCGCGAAAAACTCACAGACGCCGCGTCTCTTCAGGCAGCCGGCGTTATCGTTGACGCTTTTCGCGAGCAAGCTCGCTCCTACAGAAAGCGAACACAACACTTCAGCCATAAAAAAGCCCCGAACCAGTCGGGGCTTTTTCATTCAGCGCAAAGGCTTAGCGCGGAAACGCAGGCGGGTTGACCCCAGCCATGTCTTCCATCACGCGAACCACCTGGCAGCTGTAACCGAACTCGTTGTCGTACCACACGTACAGCACAACACGGTTGTCCTGGGTGATGGTCGCTTCGGCGTCCACCACACCAGCATGGCGCGAGCCAACGAAGTCGGTGGAGACCACTTCCTGGGAATTGACGAAGTCGATCTGCTTATGCAGGTCGGAGTGCAGCGCCATGTAGCGCAGGTACTCGTTCATCTCTTCACGGGTGGCGGCTTTCTCAAGGTTGAGGTTGAGAATGGCCATCGACACGTTCGGCGTCGGTACGCGGATCGCGTTACCGGTCAGCTTGCCAGCCAGCTCAGGCAGGGCCTTGGCAGCAGCGGTAGCAGCACCGGTCTCGGTGATCACCATGTTCAACGCGGCGCTACGGCCACGGCGATCGCCTTTGTGGAAGTTGTCGATCAGGTTCTGGTCGTTGGTGTACGAGTGAACCGTCTCAACGTGGCCATTGACGATGCCGAACTTGTCATTCACAGCCTTGAGCACCGGCACGATGGCGTTGGTGGTGCAGGAAGCGGCGGACACGATCTTGTCGTCAGCGGTGATTTCAGCGTGGTTGATGCCGTGCACGATGTTCTTGAGCTTGCCCTTGCCAGGCGCGGTCAGCACAACGCGGTCGACACCCGGGCAAGCCAGGTGCTGGCCCAGGCCCTCGGCATCACGCCATACGCCAGTGTTGTCCACCAGCAAGGCGTTCTGGATGCCGTACTGGGTGTAATCCACCTCAGTCGGGTTCTTCGCGTAGATCACCTGGATCAGGTTACCGTTGGCGGTGATGGTGTTGTTTTCTTCGTCAATGGTGATGGTGCCATTGAACGAGCCGTGTACCGAATCGCGACGCAGCAGGCTGGCGCGCTTGGTCAGGTCGTTCTCGGCGCCTTTGCGCACCACGATGGCACGCAGGCGCAGGCCGTCGCCACCACCGGTTTTCTCGATCAGGATGCGCGCCAGCAGGCGGCCGATACGGCCAAAGCCGTACAACACCACGTCGGTGCCTTTGCGGGCGGCAGCGTTTTGCTGGCCAACCACATCGGCCATTTCTTCACGTACGAACTGCTCGGCAGTGCGGCCGGCGCCTTCTTTACGGAATTTGTAGGCCAACTTGCCCAGGTCTACCGAAGCCGCGCCGAGCTTGAGCTCGCTCATGGCTTTGAGCAGTGGGAATGTTTCGTGGACGGAGAGTTCGCTGTCGTCGGCGGAGCGATGGCGCGCAAAGCGGTGCGCTTTGAGAATCGCGATGACAGACTGGTTGATCAGGCTGCGGCCATAGATCGAGCTCACCACATTGTTATTGCGGTACAGCTGACCGATAAGCGGAATCATCGCTTCAGCGAGTGCTTCACGGTCGATCCATTCACCAAGACACTGGTCGGGCTTCTGAGTCACGGGAACCTTCCACATGTAGGGGCAGAAAAAAGGGGCTACATTATGTCGCCCGACTGAGCGTTGAGCAATGCGCGAAGGGCAACAAAAAGCCCTTGCAAAAAAATACCACCGCGCTACAGCCCAGGAAACACGCGGGTTCCAGAAGGCCACTAGTTTGGCGAGTAGGCCGACTTGTCCGTAACTCTCCTAAACATTCGCGCTTTTTGGCACTACATATTGAGTCAAAACCCGCCATTGTTTGTCTTAGCCACTACATTTCCTGCAAACCGTAATAGGCACAGTCAGCAACTGACAGGCGGCACCTGGGGCCGTTACAATTACTGACTTTGTCGCAACGCTTGGAGCTCAACCTTCCGTGCCCGTTCTGCGTCTACCGCTACTCCCTGCCGCGGCAGGTAAACAGCACTGGGGCAACCTGCCCGGTGCCGCCCTGAGCCTGGCCATTGCCGAGGCTGCCAGCGCAGCCAAGCGCTTTACCCTGCTGCTCACCGCCGACAGCCAAAGTGCCGAACGGTTGGAGCAGGAGCTGAGCTTCTTCGCCCCGGATTTGCCGGTGCTGCATTTTCCCGACTGGGAAACCCTGCCCTACGACCTGTTCTCGCCGCACCAGGACATCATCTCCCAGCGCATCGCCAGCCTGTACCGCTTGCCCGAACTGGCCCACGGCGTGCTGGTGGTGCCGATCACCACCGCCCTGCACCGCCTGGCACCGACCAAGTTCCTGCTCGGCAGCAGCCTGGTGCTGGACGTGGGCCAGAAGCTCGACGTCGAGCAGATGCGCACGCGCCTGGAAGCCAGCGGCTACCGCTGCGTCGACACGGTGTACGAGCACGGTGAGTTCGCGGTGCGCGGCGCTTTGATCGACCTGTTCCCGATGGGCAGCAAGTTGCCGTACCGCATCGACCTGTTCGATGACGAGATCGAGACGCTGCGCACCTTCGACCCGGAGAACCAGCGTTCCATCGACAAGGTCGACTCGATCAAGCTGCTGCCGGCGCGGGAATTCCCGTTGCAAAAAGACGCGGTAACACGCTTCAAGGCGCGCTTTCGTGAGCGCTTCGATGTGGACTTCCGTCGCTGCCCGATCTTCCAGGACTTGAGCAGCGGGATTACACCTGCCGGTATCGAGTACTACCTGCCGTTGTTCTTCGACGAAACCTCCACCCTCTTCGACTACCTGCCGCAGGACACCCAGGTGTTCTCGCTGCCGGGTATCGAACAGGCGGCGGAAAACTTCTGGAACGATGTGCGCAACCGCTACGAAGAACGCCGCGTCGATCCATCACGGCCTTTACTGCCGCCCGCTGAACTGTTCCTGCCAGTTGAAGACTGCTTCGCGCGCCTGAAAAACTGGCCGCGTGTGGTCGCCAGCCAGCAGGACGTGGACGCCGGCAGCGGCCGCGAGCGTTTCCCGGCGAGCGCGTTACCCGATCTGGCGATCCAGGCCAAAGCCACGCAACCGCTGGAGGCGCTGTCTAACTTCCTCAGTGACTTCCCGGGCCGCGTGCTGTTTACCGCCGAATCCGCCGGGCGTCGCGAAGTGCTGCTGGAGCTGTTGGAACGCCTGAAGCTGCGGCCGAAAACCGTCGACAGCTGGCCGGATTTTGTCGCCAGCAAAGAGCGCCTGGCAATCACCATCGCGCCGCTGGACGAAGGGCTGCAGCTGGATGACCCGGCGCTGGCCTTGATCGCCGAAAGCCCGCTGTTCGGCCAGCGCGTGATGCAGCGCAGGCGCCGGGAAAAACGCGCCGATGCCAACAACGAAGCGGTGATCAAGAACCTCACCGAGCTGCGCGAAGGCGCGCCGGTGGTGCATATCGACCACGGTGTAGGCCGCTACCTGGGCTTGCAGACTCTGGAGATCGACAACCAGGCCGCCGAATTCCTCACCATGGAATACGCCGAGGGCGCCAAGCTCTACGTGCCGGTGGCCAACCTGCACCTGATCGCCCGCTACACCGGCAGCGACGACGCCTTGGCGCCGTTGCACCGCCTGGGCTCCGAGACCTGGCAGAAAGCCAAGCGCAAGGCCGCCGAACAGGTGCGCGACGTGGCCGCCGAACTGCTCGACATCTATGCCCGCCGTGCTGCCCGCGAAGGTTATGCCTTCGCCGACCCGAAAGCCGACTACGCCACTTTCAGCGCCGGCTTCGCCTTCGAAGAAACCCCGGACCAGCAAACCACCATCGAAGCGGTGCGCGCCGACATGCTCGCGCCCAAGCCGATGGATCGCCTGGTGTGCGGCGACGTGGGCTTCGGCAAGACCGAAGTGGCCATGCGTGCAGCCTTTATTGCGGTACACGGCGGTCGCCAGGTGGCGATCCTGGTGCCAACCACCCTGCTTGCCCAGCAGCACTACAACAGCTTCCGCGACCGCTTTGCCGACTGGCCGGTGACCGTGGAGGTGATGAGCCGCTTCAAGTCCGCCAAGGAAGTGAATGCCGCCGTCGCCGATCTGGCCGAGGGCAAAATCGACATCGTCATCGGTACTCACAAGCTGCTGTCGGACGATGTGAAGATCAAGAACCTGGGCCTGGTGATCATCGACGAAGAACACCGCTTTGGTGTGCGCCAGAAAGAACAGCTCAAGGCCCTGCGCAGTGAAGTCGATATCCTCACCCTCACCGCCACGCCAATTCCGCGCACGCTGAACATGGCGGTGTCGGGCATGCGCGACCTGTCGATCATCGCCACGCCACCGGCGCGTCGCCTGTCGGTGCGCACCTTCGTGATGGAGCAGAACAAGAGCACGGTCAAGGAAGCCCTGCTGCGCGAACTGCTGCGCGGCGGCCAGGTGTATTACCTGCACAACGATGTGAAAACCATCGAGAAATGCGCCGCCGACCTCGCCGAACTGGTACCTGAGGCCCGTATCGCCATCGGCCACGGGCAGATGCGCGAGCGCGAACTCGAACAGGTGATGAGCGACTTCTACCACAAGCGCTTCAACGTGCTGATCGCCTCGACCATCATTGAGACCGGCATCGACGTGCCGAGCGCCAACACGATCATCATCGAGCGTGCCGACAAGTTCGGCCTGGCGCAGCTGCACCAATTGCGCG
The DNA here is from genome assembly GCF_052046095.1 of Pseudomonas sp. 22072. Taxonomy (NCBI): domain Bacteria; kingdom Pseudomonadati; phylum Pseudomonadota; class Gammaproteobacteria; order Pseudomonadales; family Pseudomonadaceae; genus Pseudomonas; species Pseudomonas sp. 22072. The sequence goes on along the minus strand of NZ_JBQEQE010000021.1, from coordinate 56,179 downwards.
GTCGCGTCGGGCGCAGTCACCACCAGGCCTATGCCTACCTGCTCACACCGCCGCGCCAGCAGATCACTTCCGATGCGGAAAAACGCCTGGAAGCGATCGCCAATACCCAGGACCTCGGGGCTGGCTTTGTATTGGCTACCAATGACCTGGAAATCCGGGGTGCCGGTGAATTGCTCGGCGACGGCCAGAGCGGGCAGATCCAGGCGGTGGGTTTCACGCTGTATATGGAGATGCTCGAACGCGCGGTAAAAGCCATTCGCAAAGGCGAACAACCGAACCTCGACCAACCCTTGGGCGGCGGCCCGGAAATCAACCTGCGCTTGCCGGCGCTGATTCCCGAAGACTACCTGCCGGATGTGCATGCACGGTTGATCCTGTACAAGCGCATTGCCTCGGCGGCCGACGAAGAAGGCCTCAAGGACTTGCAGGTAGAGATGATCGACCGTTTTGGCCTGCTGCCGGAACCGACCAAGAACCTGGTGCGCCTGACCCTGCTCAAGTTGCAGGCCGAGCAGTTGGGTATCAAGAAAGTCGACGCAGGGCCGCAAGGCGGACGTATCGAATTCGAAGCGCAGACGCCGGTCGACCCGTTGGTGCTGATCAAGCTGATCCAGGGCCAGCCCAACCGCTACAAGTTCGAAGGGGCTACGCTGTTCAAGTTCATGGTGCCGATGGAACGTGCCGAAGAACGCTTCAACACCTTGGAGGCGCTGTTTGAACGCCTCATTCCGAAATCCGTTTAAGGACGCCCCCATGCGCGTGTTCCGTATTTTGAGCCTGTTGTTGGTGGTACTCGCACCTTCGGCCTTTGCCGACAGCCTGTATCAGGTGGAAATGATCCTGGTGCGCCAGAATGCAGAGCCGGTGATCAGTAGCCGCGCCGCGCCGGAAAACTGGGATGCCGGAGCGCCGCGCCTGGGTGAGCGGATGAGCCCGCCGCGCCTGGGCAATATCGTCGACAAGCTGCGCGCCGACGCCAACTACACGGTATTGGCCCACAAGGCCTGGGAACAGAACCTTGGCGAGCAAGCGGTGAAGGTGGCGATCACCGACGGCCAGGAGCAATTCGGCCAGTTCCCTATCGAAGGGGTGTTGAGCCTGCAACTGGGGCGCTTTACCGATATCGACGCGGACTTCTGGATCAACCAGTTCGATGGCAACGGCAGCGTGATCGCCAGCGAACACTTGAGCCAGAAAGACGTGCGCACCAAGAACAACCAGCTCAACTACCTGGACGGCGGCCACCTGGCGCTGCTGATCAAGATCACCTCGCTGACCGCCAAGCCACCCAGCGCACCACCGCCCGACCTTCAGGACTGATTGCGCGCCATGCCCCTGACGTCGTCGTTGACCAAACCCCTGGCCCCTTCGTGGGCCAATCGCTTCAAAGAGCAAAGCCTCGAGCGCGGGCGGCGCTACGCCCTGGAGAACCGCGTGCGCATCGTCGAGTGCGGCGACAGCACCATCACCGCCAGTTGCGAAGGCTCGGGTGGCAACGTTTACCGCCAGACCATCTCACTGCGCGAATCGGCCAAGGGCCTGCTGATCCTGGTGGACAGCCGCTGCACGTGCCCGGTGCACACCAACTGCAAACACATCGCGGCGGTGCTGCTCAAGGTCCAGGAAACCCTGGCCTACCCGGCAGCGGCCCAGGATGCGCAACTGCTGGAAAAACTCCAGGCCGTGCTCGATAACCGCGTTGTCCTGCCGCAGGTGGTGATGGACGACGTGCAACCGGTGCCACGCCTGTGGCTGGCCAGCGTGGAATTCAGCGCGTTCGAGCCGCGCAACGGCAAGATGCAGCGCTATATCCAGCACCGTGCGGCGCTGTCGTTCAACTACCTGGGCAACTATGTCAGCGGGCAAAAAAATGCCGACATCATTGTGCGCCAGGAGACGCAGAGCTTGCGAATCAAGCGCCAACCAGAGCAAGAACAGGCCTATCGCGAACACCTGCGCCTGCTTGGCTTCAAGATCGCCACGCGCCAGAGCAAGGCCCTGCCGGAAAGCGCCGGCGAGCTGTTCGAGATGGTCAATGACAGTGCCTGGCTGAACTTCACCCTCAATGTGTCGCCCACTTTGCGTGCCGAGGGTTGGGAGCTGCAGATCGATGAAGACTTCGGCTTTGACCTCAGCCCCGTCGATGACTGGTATGCCACGGTCGATGAAGGGCCGGAACGCGATTGGTTCGACCTGGAGCTGGGCATCATCGTCAACGGCGAACGCTTGAGCCTGCTGCCGATCCTGCTGAACCTGATGCGCTCTCATACCGAGATCCTCAACCCGGAGAAACTCGCGCGGCGCCGCGATGAAGAGCTGATCCTGGTGAACATCCCCGGCCTGCCCAACGGCCACGGCCCGCTGCAAGTGGCGCTGCCCTACGGCCGCTTGAAGCCGGTACTGGCGACCCTCGGCGAGTTCTACCTGCAGGAAGCCGGCACCACCGCGCTGCGCTTGGCCAAGGCCGACGCCATACGCCTCAACCCGCTGGAAGACCTGCCTCTGCAATGGGAAGGCGGCGAGAAGATCCGCAACTTCGCCCAGCGTCTGCGCGATATCAAGGATTTCACCTGCGTGGCGCCCGAAGGTCTGAATGCGACCTTGCGCCCCTACCAGCTGGAAGGTCTGAGCTGGATGCAGTCGCTGCGCCAACTGGAGGTGGGTGGGATACTCGCGGATGACATGGGCCTGGGCAAAACCTTGCAGACCCTGGCGCACATCCTCACCGAAAAAAACGCAGGGCGCCTTGATCGGCCGTGCATGGTCGTGATGCCTACCAGCCTGATTCCGAATTGGCTTGATGAGGCGGCGCACTTCACCCCGCAGTTGAGAGTGCAAGCACTTTATGGCGCAGGACGTAAGAAACATTTCGCCAACCTGAATGACTACGACCTGTTGCTGACCACCTACGCCCTGCTGCCCAAGGACATTGAACAGCTCGCCGCCCTGCCCTTGCACGTCTTGATCCTGGATGAAGCGCAGTACATCAAGAACCCGTCCAGCAAGGCGGCCCAGGCCGCACGCGAGCTGAATGCCCGCCAGCGCCTGTGCCTGAGCGGCACGCCTTTGGAAAACCACTTGGGCGAACTGTGGTCGCTGTTCCACTTCCTGCTGCCGGGCTGGCTGGGCGACGTGAAGAGCTTCAACCGTGATTACCGCGTGCCGATTGAAAAACGTGCCAGCGAGGTGCGATTGCAGCACCTCAACGGTCGGATCAAACCCTTCCTGCTACGCCGCACCAAGGAACAAGTGGCAACCGAACTGCCACCCAAGACCGAAATCATCCACTGGGTCGACCTCAACGAGGCCCAGCGCGACGTGTACGAAACCATGCGCCTGGCCATGGATAAAAAGGTCCGCGACGAGATCACCCGCAAGGGCGTGGCCCGCAGCCAGATCATCATCCTCGAAGCCCTGCTCAAACTGCGCCAGGTGTGCTGCGACTTGCGCCTGGTCAACGACGCCAACCTGCCCGCCCGCGGTAGCAGCTCGGGCAAGCTCGACAGCCTGATGGACATGCTCGACGAGCTGTTTGCCGAAGGCCGCCGGATCCTGCTGTTCTCACAGTTCACCTCGATGCTGAGCCTGATCGAGGCCGAACTGAAAAAGCGCGGCATTGCCTACGCCCTGCTGAACGGCCAGACCCGGGATCGACGTACACCGGTGAAGGATTTCCAGAGCGGTAAGTTGCAGATCTTTTTAATCAGCCTGAAGGCCGGCGGCGTCGGCTTGAACCTGACCGAAGCCGACACGGTTATCCACTATGACCCCTGGTGGAACCCGGCCACGGAAAACCAGGCCACCGACCGTGCATACCGCATCGGGCAGGAAAAGCCGGTGTTCGTGTACAAGATGATTGCCCGGGGCACGGTGGAGGAGAAAATCCAGCATTTGCAGAAGGAGAAGTCCGATCTGGCTGCGGGCGTGCTGGATGGGCGAACGACGGGGGATTGGCAGTTGGGCAATGACGAGATTGAAGCGTTGTTTGCGCCGTTGCCCAATAAGCAAGAGAAGCGCTGACTGTTAGGCCGCCTTCGCGAGCAAGCCAGCTCCCACACCTGAATGTATTCACAAATCAAAATGTGGGAGCTGGCTTGCCTGCGATGGCCGCGCTTCGGTTTTCAGTCGATCAACTGCGCATCACGCAACGCAGTAAGCGCTGTCAGCCAACGCGGATCCTGTTTGTAATCAGTCGACGCAACCGCCTGCCCACGCATACGCGCAATCCGCGCCGATGGCGTGACCTTCATCCGCTGTGCTGCACTGAGCGCCAGCTCGGCCGCCGCACGGTCATTGCACACCAAGCCCATGTCACAACCAGCGGTCAGCGCCGCTTCGATCCGACTGGCCGCATCGCCGACCACATGGGCGCCGGCCATGGACAGGTCATCGCTGAAGATCACCCCGTCAAACTGCAACTCACCGCGCAGGATGTCCTGCAACCAGCGACGCGAAAAACCAGCAGGCTGGGCATCGACCTGCGGGTAGATGACGTGCGCCGGCATCACGGCGGCTAATTGCTTGCTCAGGCGTGCGAAAGGCACCAGGTCGTTGGCGCGAATCTGCTCCAGGCTGCGCTCGTCATTGGGAATGGCGACGTGGGAATCGGCCTCGGCCCAACCATGGCCAGGGAAGTGCTTGCCGGTGGCGGCCATGCCGGCGCTGTTCATGCCACGGATAAAGGCACCCGCGAGCACGGCAGCGCGCTCGGGGTCGCCTTCGAAAGCACGGGTACCGACCACGGCGCTGCGTTGGTAGTCGAGGTCCAGCACGGGGGCAAAACTCAGGTCCAGGCCCACCGCCAGCACCTCGGTGGCCATGATCCAGCCGCACTGCTCAGCCAGGTATTCAGCGTTTGGGTTATCCGCCAGCGCACGCATGGCCGGCAGGCGCACGAAGCCTTGACGCAGACGCTGTACGCGGCCGCCTTCCTGGTCCACAGCCAGCAGCAGGTCCGGGCGCACTGCGCGAATGGCTGCGCTCAATTCGCGAACCTGGCGTGGGTGCTCGATATTGCGCGCAAAAATGATCAGGCCGCCCACTTCCGGTTGGCGCAACAGATGACGATCCTCGGCCGTGAGCCAGGTACCGGCGACGTCGACCATCAAAGAACCTTGCAGGGCAGCAGTCATAAACCTTCCTTAAATAACGCACACAACCCGTGGTCCCTGCCAGACACGGCAAGGACGACGGGTTGCGAATAAATAGCTGAAATCGGCATGGCGGCTAGCTTAGCGGATGCAAGCGGCCGCGCCCACCCGCAGCGATCAAACCTTGGCGGCGACCGGTACGGTTTTGCTGCGCGGGCGCAACTGGGCGGTGGCCATGGCCGGGTCGGTGACGCCGGTTTCGGCGCGCATGCCAGCGGCAAGGAACGGCACCATCAGGCGCATGACTTGCTCGATGGACGTGTTCACACCGAAATCGGTCTCGGCAATTGCCCGCAACGCCTTGATACCCGACATGCTGAAAGCTGCGGCACCGAGCATGAAATGCACACGCCAGAACAGTTCGATAGGCGGAATACGCGGCGCCGCTTCGTTGACCAGCAGCATATAGCGGCGGAACACCTTGCCGTACATGTCTTCCAGATAACGGCGCAAGTGGCCCTGGCTCTGGCTGAACGCCAGGCCAAGCAGGCGCATGAAGATCGATAAATCGTTGCCGCTACGGGGCTGCACGACCAACGCTTGCTCCACGAGGATTTCCAGCAGCTCTTCCAGGCTGGGCTTGTGATCGGCCTTGGCCTGGCGGCGTTCCAGCTCACGGTCGAGGCTGGCGCAGAACGGGCCCAGAAAGCGTGAGAACACCGCCTGGATCAGGGCCTTTTTCGAGCCGAAGTGGTAATTCACGGCGGCCAGGTTGACCCCAGCCTTGCTGGTGATCAGACGCAATGAAGTTTCAGCAAATCCTTTTTCCGCGAACAATTGCTCGGCAGCATCGAGAATGCGTTCAACGGTTTCCGACTGGGCCATGGCTACTCCGCCTGACAAACACTTGTTTGAAACATACGTTTCAGAGTGTGTCTTGTCAAGCCTGCGGGTCCGCTTTGCGGCTGGTCGGTCATCTGTTTCACCGCTATTTAATCATATCCTCGCAGCTCTGTAGGCAGCGCCGCTTCTGCTCTGTAGGACGGCTGACGGATGACCGTCCAGCGGAGCCGCCAAAAAGGATGATTGCCAAGCGCAGTTCACTGTATATAATCCCAGTCACTGTATAAAAAGACAGAGCGATCAACATGCTAAAACTGACGCCACGCCAAGCTGAGATTCTGGCTTTTATCAAGCGCTGCCTTGATGACAATGGTTACCCGCCTACTCGTGCGGAGATTGCCCTGGAATTGGGGTTCAAGTCCCCGAACGCCGCCGAGGAACACCTCAAGGCCCTCGCTCGCAAAGGTGCGATCGAGATGACCCCGGGTGCTTCGCGGGGTATTCGCATCCCTGGCTTCGAAGCCAAGGCAGACGAGTCGACATTGCCGATCATCGGTCGCGTCGCCGCAGGTGCGCCGATCCTGGCGCAGCAGCACGTCGAGGAATCCTGCAACATCAACCCGACCTTCTTCCATCCGCGTGCCGACTACCTGTTGCGTGTGCACGGCATGAGCATGAAGGACGTGGGCATCTTCGACGGCGACCTGCTGGCCGTGCATACCACCCGCGAAGCCCGCAATGGCCAGATCGTCGTTGCCCGTATCGGCGACGAGGTCACGGTCAAACGCTTCAAGCGCGAAGGCAGCAAGGTCTGGCTCCTGGCCGAAAACCCTGAGTTTGCCCCGATCGAAGTCAACCTGAAAGACCAGGACCTGGTGATCGAAGGCTTGAGTGTCGGCGTCATTCGCCGTTAAAGGAGGCATCATGCAGCTCGTGCACACCCCACAACACACACAACTGTCGCTGTTCGAGGCCTTCATGGCCCAGCCCCTTGCGCCAATCCTCAAGGAAACGGTCGAAGCCCCCTGGGGCGGCGAACCTGAGGCGTTCAGTGAATTGTCGTTGCGCGGTGCGGCTGAGAGCTGCCTGAACCTGCTGGCACCTATCCTGCGCGAATTGAGCGAAGATCAGGACGCCCGCTGGCTGACATTGATCGCCCCGCCCGCCAGCCTCACCCAGGCCTGGCTGCGGGACGCCGGGCTCAACCGCGAGCGCATCCTGTTGCTGCAACCACGCGGCGCACAAAGCGCCCAGCAACTAACCTGCGAAGCCTTGCGCCTGGGCCGTAGCCATACGGTGGTGAGCTGGTTGAACCCACTGAATGCCAGCGCCAAGCAGCAACTTATCAGCGCTGCGCGCACGGGTGATGCACAGAGTTTGAATATTCGATTGGGGTAATGATGGGCGCGCCACAGAAGCAGCCTTCACGAAGGACTCAGTGAAGAACGCGCGGCCCTTCTTCTTTCTCCGGCTCGCCTTCGGCAAGGCGACCTGCCATCTGCACACCCACGCTCAACATGGCTTTAGCCACTTCGACGTGCTGGCCTTGCAGGAAGACTTTGGCGTCTTCGGAGAAATCCAGAATAACCAGAGAACCCTCGTCCTCCGCCCGGCGCAGTTCGATTCGGCCGTCAGGCAGTTCAACAATTTCCAGAAAGGACGTTGGCATAAAAGTCTGTTCTCCACGAAAGGCCTGGATTATATCAGTCATCCACCCAGCCTCGCAGGGGATATGGACAGGTTTGTTGACGGCTTGATGAATGGTGCCCTAGGGAACACGCTTCTCTGTGTGGGAGCTGGCTTGCCTGCGATGGCGGTGGGTCAGTTATCACAGGGCTTTTCTGACTCGCCTCTATCGCAGCATGGGCATCACAGAACTTTGCAAGCTGTAGCAGCCAACGGTAACCACGATGCGAAGCGAGCCGGTCCTGATCTTGATCTGCTTGTGATCTTGATCTGCTTGTGATCTTGATCTGGCTTTTGATCTTAGGCGCCCCGTTAAACCACGCTGGCCGAGCCTAGGCGAGGTGCCGAGTGGTGGGGCAAGAGCGCTTTGGTTACTTTCGCGCTTTTCGAAAGTGACCCGCCGGCGGAACCCTAAGTGGCCGTTACCGCAGGAATGGATATGTACTCGGTATAACAGGGTCGCCTGTCAGGCCGCCATCGCAGGCAAGCCAGCTCCCACAGTTTGATCGCAGGGAATCAGGTAGATAGGTGTCGGCTGGCAGGCCGTCATCGCAGGCAAGCCAGCTCCCACATTTGGATCCTAGGGCGTCAGGTAGATAAGCGTCGGCCGTCCGGCCGTCGCGGGAGCAAGCTCCATCGCCACAGGTTCAGCGTCGCTGCGCAGCCAGCCCCCTCATTTACTCCTTCAACACTCGTTGAGCCCTTCACGAAAGCGCAGCGCCATCTTCTTCAACTCCTGGCGCCAGCCTTCCAACTCTTCGCGGCTCAAAGGCTTGGGCTCATCCTGTTCCAAGGCCACGGCGACGATCAGCGGCTGGGTGACATCCCCCTTGGGCACATGGGGAATACGCGGCGGCTGAAACATATCCGCATGTGCTTTGAGCAGCCGCGCCACCCAACTGTCGGGGCTCTGGGCCATTTCCACCAGTTCGGCCAACTCGGGGATCGCCATGGCGTCCAGCACTTCACGATTCATGATCATTTCTGCACGCGGCACACCGGCCTGGGGTAGGCGGTAGAACCCGGCGATTTCATGGCACAGCCCCAGCAAGGCACCGTACAGGTGGAACAACGCCGCTTCGCGCCCCGCCTGTACCAGCGCGATGGCGTTCATCTCTTTCCCTTCCTCGGCACGGCCAAGGGCCTCCAGGGATAAACCCGCGAAGTAAATTTTCTGATTGGTACGGGTATAGAGTTCGTTGGCCATGACGGCAATCTCCACAACGAATAGGCGTGATGCTGACTGCGTAGGAGCGAGCTTGCTGTGGCGAGGGAGCTTGCTCCCGCTCGACTGCGTAGCAGTCGCCAGCTATTGGGGGCGCTTCGCACCCCAGCGCAAGCAAGCTTGCTCGCCACAACAAACTCAATCCTACAGTAAGCAAAAGCCGTCTATACAGACGGCTTTTGGCGTTAACAGACTAGCGGATCAAGCGCCCTGGCGCTTGTCCTCGACCTTCCACTTGCCGCCGTCGTAGAACGCTTTCCAGCCAGTAGGCTTGCCGTCCACTTCGGTCTGCACGTACTGCTCCTTGGTCTTGCGGCTGTAGCGGATCACGGCTGGACGACCATCCGGGTCCTTCTTCGGCGCTTCACACAGGAAGTGGTACTTCGGATCGATCTCGTCCTTGTGCGGCACGATCTCCATCACCAGTGGCGCACGGGTCTCGCGGTTTTTCGGGAACTGGCTCGCAGCCAGGAACAGCCCCGAAGCGCCGTCACGCAGGATGTAGGTGTCGTTGACCTTCTCGCACTTGAGCTCGGGCATTTTCACCGGGTCCATCTTCGGCGGCGCCGCATCACCGCTTTTCAGCAGTTTGCGGGTGTTCTTGCAGGTTGGGTTGGTGCACCCGAAGAACTTGCCGAAACGGCCAGTCTTGAGCTGCATCTCGCTGCCGCACTTGTCGCATTCCAGGCTCGGGCCTTCATAGCCCTTGATGCGATAGGTGCCCTCTTCGATCTCGTAGCCGTTGCAATCCGGGTTGTTACCACAAATATGCAGCTTGTGCTTCTCGTCCAGCAGGTAGGCGTCCATCGCCGTGCTGCAGATTGGGCAACGGTGCTTGCCACGCAGCACCAGCGACTCGGACTCACCCTCGTCGTCAGCCGCGATTTCATCGCCCGGTACCAGGTTGACGGTCGCCTTGCAGCGCTCTTTGGGCGGCAGGCTGTAGCCCGAGCAACCGAGGAACACGCCGGTGGAGGCGGTACGAATCTGCATCGGTCGACCGCAGGTAGTGCACGGAATATCCGTCATCACCGGCTGGTTGGCGCGCATCCCGTTCTCGGGGTTCTCAGCCACTTCGAGCTTTTTCTTGAAGTCGCCGTAGAACTCGTCCAGCACGTTTTTCCAGTCGCGTTCGCCCTGGGCCACGTCATCGAGGTTCTCTTCCATGCCGGCAGTGAAGCCGTAGTCCATCAGGTTGGAGAAGCTCTCCGACAGACGCTCGGTCACGATGTCACCCATCTTTTCCGAATAGAAACGACGGTTGTGCAACGCAACGTAGCCACGGTCCTGGATGGTGGAAATGATCGCCGCGTAGGTCGACGGACGACCGATACCGCGCTTCTCCATCTCTTTCACCAGGCTGGCTTCGGAATAACGCGCCGGTGGCTTGGTGAAGTGCTGGGACGGGTCGAGCTTGATCAGCTTCAGCGTGTCGCCCTGGGCCATGTCCGGCAGCACATCATCATCGCCAGGCTTGGCGATCTGCGGCATCACACGGGTGTAGCCGTCGAACTTGAGGATACGGCCCTTGGCACGCAACTCGAAATCGCCCGCGCCCACGCTGACGGTAGTAGACAGGTATTGCGCCGGCAGCATCTGGCAGGCCAGGAACTGGCGCCAGATCAGCTCGTAGAGGCGCTCAGCGTCGCGCTCCATGCCGCTCAGCTTGGCAGGCGTGGTGTTGGCGTCAGAAGGACGAATCGCTTCGTGAGCCTCTTGTGCGCCTTCCTTGCTGCTGTAGACGTTCGGCTTCTCCGGCAGGTAGGTCTTGCCGAATTCGCTTTCAATATAGGTACGCGCCATCGCCACCGCGTCTTGCGAGAGGTTGGTGGAGTCCGTACGCATATAGGTGATGTAGCCAGCCTCATACAGACGCTGGGCCATCATCATGGTCTTCTTCACCCCGAAGCCCAGGCGGTTGCTCGCGGCCTGTTGCAGGGTGGAGGTGATGAACGGCGCCGACGGCTTGCTGCTGGTCGGTTTGTCTTCACGCTTGACGATGCTGTAGCTGGAAGCCTTGAGCTTCTCCAGCGCGGCCATGGCCTGGGCTTCGTTCAGCGGTTTGAAGGCCTCGCCTTTCTCACGGGCCACTTCAAAGCGCACATTGGCGCCCTTGGCAGTGCCGAGGTCGGCGTGGACTTCCCAGTATTCTTCAGGAATGAACGCACGGATCTCGCGCTCACGTTCCACCACCAGCTTCACCGCAACCGATTGCACACGGCCGGCGGACAGACCACGAGCGATCTTCGCCCACAGCAGTGGCGAGACCATGTAGCCGACGACGCGGTCGAGGAAGCGACGGGCCTGCTGGGCGTTGACACGGTCGATGTCCAGCTCGCCCGGCTTGGAGAAGGCTTCCTGAATGGCTTTCTTGGTGATTTCGTTGAACACCACGCGCTTGTAGCGGCTGTCATCACCGCCGATGGCTTCGCGCAGGTGCCAGGCAATGGCTTCCCCTTCGCGGTCCAAGTCCGTCGCGAGATAGATGGTGTCAGCATCTTTGGCGAGCCGGCGCAGCTCTTCGATGACCTTTTCCTTGCCCGGAAGGATTTCGTACTTGGCCTTCCAGCCATGGTCCGGGTCCACACCCATGCGCGAAACCAGTTGCTTGCGCGCTTTTTCTTTAGGCGTGAGTACCGGACCTTCGCCCGCGGCGGCCTTGCCGCGCTTGGCGGCAGGCTCCTTGCTGGCGCTAGCCGAACCGCTGGTGGGCAGGTCTCGGATATGGCCGATACTCGACTTCACCACGTACTCGTTGCCCAAGTACTTGTTGATGGTCTTGGCCTTAGCCGGGGATTCCACAATGACCAGCGATTTGCCCATGGATCGGAAAATTCCTGAATTCGAGAAGTGAAAGGCAGTTGGCGCCTGACGCGGCAACGCTATATATAGTGGCAACCGGATGAGGTCAAGCGCAGCATTCTGCGCGACCTGCCGTTATTGCCCTGTAAAAAGACTGGGTTCGGCCGTGACCAAAGCAAAGCGCGGGACCTGCTCGCCGTCAACTTCGACGGTCTCCAGGAACATGCTCAAAGGGCGCACCCAAAAGCCGTATTCGCCATACAGCGCTTGGTAAAACACCACTTCTTCTTCGGTTTCAGAGTGGCGCGCCACGCTGAAAACACGGTACTGCGGCCCCTTGTAATGCTGGTAGAGCCCTGGTTCGACTTTCATGCTCTGGCCCTCATGCAAAATTTGTTGAAAAAAAATATTTAAAAGTTCCAAAAAACAAAAACCGGGGCACTGGGCCCCGGCTTCCGTCAACCGAACGTTTAGACGCGTTCGAAGACGGTAGAGATGCCTTGGCCGAGACCAATGCACATGGTTGCAACCCCAAGGTTGCCGCCATTTTGCTTCATCACGTTAAGCAAAGTGCCAGAGATACGTGCACCGGAGCAACCGAATGGGTGGCCCAGGGCAATCGCACCGCCGTGCAGGTTAACCTTCTCGTTCATCTTGTCGAGTACTTTCAAATCTTTCAGCACTGGCAGGGCCTGTGCGGCGAAAGCTTCGTTGAGCTCGAAGAAGTCGATATCGGAGATGGAAAGGCCTGCGCGCTTCAAGGCTTTTTGTGTGGCCGGTACTGGACCATAGCCCATGATCGCCGGATCCACACCCGCCACCGCCATCGAACGAATCACGGCCAGCGGCTGGATACCCAGGTCCTGGGCACGCTGTGCCGACATCACGATCATGCACGAAGCACCATCGGTGATTTGCGAGGAAGTACCGGCTGTCACGGTGCCGCCCTTTGGATTGAAGGCTGGCTTGAGGGCCGCCAGGCTTTCCAGGGTAGTGTCCGGACGAATGGTTTCGTCGTAGTCGAACAGTTTCAGGAAGCCATTCTCGTCGTAGCCGTTCATCGGGATGATTTCATCCTTGAACTTGCCTTCCACAGTCGCCTTGTGGGCGAGCTGGTGGGAGCGCAGGCCGAAGGCGTCCTGGGCTTCACGGGTGATGCCGTGCATTTTGCCGAGCATTTCCGCGGTAAGGCCCATCATGCCCGAGGCTTTCGCCGCGTAGAGGGACATGTGCGGGTTAGGATCGACGCCGTGCATCATGCTGACGTGGCCCATGTGCTCCACGCCGCCGACCACGAACACATCGCCGTTGCCGGTCATGATCGCTTGCGCAGCGGTGTGCAGCGCGCTCATCGACGAACCACACAGACGGCTGACGGTCTGGCCGGCCGCGGTGTGCGGGATCTGGGTCATCAACGACGCCATGCGCGCGATGTTCCAGCCCTGCTCCAGGGTCTGGTTGACGCAGCCCCAGATCACGTCCTCGACTTCGTTCGGGTCGACCTTGGTGTTGCGCTCCAGCACTTTGCTGATCAGGTGCGCCGACATGTCTTCGGCGCGGGTGTTGCGGTGCATGCCGCCCTTGGAGCGGCCCATCGGCGTACGACCGAAGTCGACGATCACGACGTCTCTTGGATTCAAGCTCATAAATATTCTCGCTCTAGTCGTCTGGGCACTTAACCGAAGAAGCTCTGGCCATTCTTGGCCATTTCACGCAGCTTCGCGGTCGGGTGGTACAGCGGGCCCAGATCAGCGTACTGATCAGCCAGGGCAACGAACTGGGCCACACCGATGGAGTCGATGTAACGCAGCGCACCACCACGGAATGGAGGGAAACCAATGCCGTACACCAGGCCCATATCGGCTTCGGCGGCGGTTTCGACGATGCCGTCTTCCAGGCAACGCACGGTTTCCAGGCACAGGGCGATCATCATCCAGTTGATGATGTCCTCGTCGGACACCTCACGCTGTTCGTAGATGACCGGAGCGAGTACTTCGTGCACCGACGGGTCGGCCACTTTCTTCTGCTTGCCCTTCTTGTCGGTCTCGTAGGCGTAGAAGCCCTTGCCGTTCTTCTGGCCCAGGCGCTTGGCTTCGTAGAGTGCATCGACAGCCGAACGACGGTCGTCTTTCATGCGGTCCGGGAAGCCTTCAGCCATGACGTCGCGACCGTGGTGGCCGGTGTCGATGCCGACCACGTCCATCAGGTACGCCGGGCCCATGGGCCAGCCGAATTTTTCCATGACCTTGTCGATGCGCACAAAATCTACACCGGCGCTGACCAGCTTGGCGAAACCGCCAAAGTACGGGAACAGCACGCGGTTGACCAAAAAGCCCGGGCAATCGTTGACGACGATCGGGTTCTTGCCCATTTTCTTGGCGTAGGCAACGGTGGTGGCCACGGCCAGCTCGCTGGACTTCTCGCCACGGATCACTTCTACCAGCGGCATCATGTGCACCGGGTTGAAGAAGTGCATGCCGACGAAGTTTTCCGGACGCTTGAGGGCCTTGGCCAGCAGCGAGATGGAAATGGTCGAGGTGTTGGAGGCCAGGATGGTGTCATCTTTGACCTGGGCTTCCACTTCAGCCAGTACGGCTTGCTTGACCTTCGGGTTTTCGACAACCGCTTCGACCACCAGGTCGACGTGGCCGAAATCGCCGTAGGACAGCGTAGGACGAATGCCGTTAAGCACTTCAGCCATTTTTGCAGCGGTCATGCGACCTTTATCAACGCGGCCCACCAGCAGCTTGGCGGCTTCGGCCAGGCCCTGCTCGATACCGTGTTCGTTGATGTCTTTCATCAGGATCGGCGTGCCTTTGGACGCCGACTGATAGGCGATACCGCCGCCCATGATACCGGCGCCGAGTACGGCGGCCTGTTTCACGTCCTTGGCGATTTCGTCGTAGGCCTTGGCCTTTTTCTTCAGTTCCTGATCGTTCAGGAACAGGCCGATCAGGCTCTGGGCCGCCGAGGTTTTCGCCAGTTTGACGAAGCCTGCCGCTTCCACTTCCAGGGCTTTGTCGCGACCGAAGTTCGCGGCCTTCTGGATGGTCTTGATCGCTTCCACCGGCGCCGGGTAGTTCGGGCCGGCCTGGCCGGCCACGAAACCTTTGGCGGTTTCGAACGACATCATCTGTTCGATGGCGTTGAGCTTGAGTTTTTCCAGCTTCGGCTGACGCTTGGCCTTGTAGTCAAATTCGCCGCTGATGGCGCCCTTGATCAGGTTCAGCGCGGCTTCGGCCAATTTGTCCGGGGCAACGACAGCGTCGACAGCACCGACTTTCAGTGCATCTTCAGCTTTGTTTTCCTTGCCGGCGGCGATCCATTCGATCGCGTTGTCGGCACCGATCAGGCGCGGCAGGCGCACGGTACCGCCAAAGCCTGGGTAGATGCCCAGCTTGACTTCCGGCAGGCCGATCTTGGCCGTCGCAGACATGACGCGGAAGTCTGCCGCCAGGCACATTTCCAGGCCGCCGCCCAACGCGATGCCATTGATGGCAGCAACGGTCGGCACGTTGAGGTCTTCGAAATCGCTGAAGATCTTGTTGGCTTCGAGGTTGCCAGCCACCAGCTCGGCATCGGGCAGCTTGAAGTTGTCGACGAATTCGGTGATGTCAGCGCCGACGATAAACACGTCCTTGCCGCTGGAGACGATCACGCCCTTGACCGAAGCATCTGCTTTGATGGTGTCTACGGCCTGACGCAGTTCGTTCAGGGTTAGACGGTTGAACTTGTTGACGGACTCACCCTTGAGGTCGAATTTGAGTTCGACGATGCCACTTTCAAGAGCCTTAACCGTGATGGCTTTACCTTCGTAAATCATCAACTGATCTCCACGATATGGAAGCTGAACAGTACACACTGGACGCTGGTCTCTGGTTTGACATTGACAGTTGAATCAATGCTCACGCCAATCCGCCAGGCACACCCGCCAGTGCGATAGTCGGGTTTTGTATGAGTCGTCTGACAGGCAAACGCTCAATTCATACGCCCGTTTGATTTGGGTACGCCACCTTCATCCAATTCCGAGCAATTGTCAATCGCTCCAAAGGCTAGGAAAAACGCGACTTTCCGGTCATTTCAGAACCCGGCCCACCGGCTGGCCACCCGCCAATATTCAAATATTCACAGGATCAATAATAGAAAAGGTGTGGGAAAAAGCTGTACAGAACGCAATACACGGCTAGGCTAGCGGCAACCTACAGATTTACCGGCCTGCCTGGCCAGCTCCAGCCCGATGATGATGTCGGGCTTTTTATTGGCCGGCTTTTCTGTAGGAGCGAGCTTGCTCGCGAAAACCTGGAGAGCGCCGCGTATAGCCTGGTTATCCGCGTTATCGTTGGCGATTTTCGCGAGCAAGCTCGCTCCTACAGGTGTGGGTCAGGCCAGGGCCTTGAGCAGCGTATCAATATCTTTCAGGACGCTCGCGTCGCCCTTTTCGCCCCAATACAGGGCAATCATTTGTTTGTCGGCCTCGACCTTGTAGACGTTTGCCGGCAGCGTTGCAAAATGCGGCAACAACTTCTCATCCACACAGGGTTCACGCCACTGATTGACCCACAGCCCGGGCTCCAGCTGCCAGTAGCTCCAGGTTGCGGGCGCGTTGCCGCGTCGTGGCCGGCAATACTGCGCGCACGGGCTCGGCGGCTCCTGTTTGAGCCAGTGCGGCCACTCCTGGGGCGCCAACTGCATGGCCAGCCCGATGCGGCGTGCCTCCATGCGCAGGGCCATGCGCCCACTCTGCTGGCGCGAAGGGCGCAGCCATACCAGGGGGCTTAAAACCACCGCAAGGATTGACACCACTATCCAGACCGTCATATGTGTACTCCCGAATTTCTAGATGAGCGGATTTGATCTGCGGCAACCCCATCCGCTTGAAAGCAGCCATACTGAACTTATTGCAGCCCCCTGGAGGAACGCCTCATGCCCTACGAACATATTCTGGTCGCTGTCGACCTGACCGAAGAGTGCGATCCAGTGATCAAGCGCGCACAGGAATCCGCGATTGCCAATGGCGCCAAACTGTCGTTGGTACACATCGTCGAGCCCATGGCTATGGCCTTTGGTGGTGACGTGCCAATGGACCTTTCCCAACTGCAGCAGCAACAGTTCGACCAGGCCAAGGAGCGCCTTGACCGCTTGATTCTCAAGTATCCCAAGGTCAGCAAGGAAAATTCCCATCTTACCTACGGCCAACCGCGCCAGGAAATCCACCACTTGGCCAAAGAACAGGGTTGTGACCTGATCGTAGTGGGTAGTCATGGGCGACACGGTTTGGCACTGCTGCTGGGCTCGACCGCCAATGATGTATTGCACGGCGCACCGTGCGATGTACTGGCCGTCAAACTGGTAAAGAGTTCGTAAGACCGATGAAGGTCTAATGTGGGAGCTGGCTTGCCTGCGATAGCGGTGTATCANGACAGACTGCTATCGCAGGCAAGCCAGCTCCCACAGTTGAATCGCATTTCATATTAAAAAGCCCGGCGCTCATAGAAGAGCGCCGGGCTTTTTTATTGCGGGTCGATCAGTCAGGCATCCAGCTCGGCCCAACGCTCAACCAACGCTTCCAGCTCCTGGTTCAGCGTCTCCAGAGAGGCGATGACCTTGGCGGTTTCTGCCGCAGGGCGCAAGTAGAAGCCGGCGTCAGCCATTTCCGCTTCGACCGCAGCGATCTGCTGTTCCTTGGCATCGATATCGCCTGGCAAGGCTTCCAGTTCACGCTGCAACTTGTAGCTGAGCTTTTTCTTGGCAGGCGCACCTTCAGCAGCCGGTGCAGGCGTTTCGGCAGCGACCGGAGCCACCACCGCCGTGTTCAGGTCGGCCTTGCCCGACTTGCTCTCGGTCACGCCCAGCAGGCGCGGCGAGCCGCCCTGACGCAGCCAGTCCTGATAACCGCCCACGTATTCGCGCACCTTGCCTTCGCCTTCGAAAACCAGGGTGCTGGTGACCACGTTGTCGAGGAATTCCCGGTCGTGGCTGACCATCAGCACGGTGCCGTTGAAGGTCAGCAAGACCTCTTCCAACAGTTCCAGGGTTTCCACGTCGAGGTCGTTGGTCGGTTCGTCGAGCACCAGCAGGTTGGCCGGCTTGCTGAACAGCTTGGCCAGCAGCAGGCGCGCGCGCTCACCACCAGACAGAGCCTTGACCGGCGTGCGCGCACGTTGCGGGCTGAACAGGAAGTCGCCCAGGTAGCTGAGTACGTGGCGGCTCTGGCCGTCGATGTCGATAAAGTCGCGACCTTCGGCGACGTTGTCGATCACGGTCTTTTCCAGGTCCAACTGGTGGCGCAACTGGTCAAAGTAGGCCACGTCGATGCGAGTGCCCTCCTCTACCTTGCCGCTGGTCGGTTGCAGACCGCTGAGCATCAGCTTGAGCAAGGTGGTCTTGCCGGTACCGTTGGCGCCCAGCAGGCCGATACGATCGCCACGCTGCAGGACCATGGAGAAGTCCTTGATCAGGAACGGGCCGTCCGGGTGATGGAAGCTGACGTTCTCCAGCACCATCACTTGCTTGCCCGACTTGTCGGCAGTATCGAGCTGGATATTGGCCTTGCCGGTACGCTCGCGGCGCTCACTGCGCTCGACGCGCAAGGCTTTCAAGGCACGCACGCGGCCTTCGTTACGGGTGCGACGGGCCTTGATGCCCTGGCGGATCCAGACTTCTTCCTGGGCCAGCTTCTTGTCGAACAGCGCGTTGGCGGTTTCTTCGGCCGCCAGGGCGGCTTCCTTGTGCACCAGGAAGCTGGCGTAGTCGCCGTTCCAGTCGATCAGGCCGCCACGGTCCAGCTCGAGGATGCGCGTAGCCAGGCTCTGCAGGAATGCACGGTCGTGCGTGATAAACAGCACGGCGCCCTGGAAGTCCTTGATGGCCTCTTCAAGCCAGGCGATGGCGCCGATGTCCAGGTGGTTGGTCGGTTCGTCGAGCAGCAGCAGGTCCGGCTCGGACACCAGCGCCTGGGCCAGCAGCACGCGACGACGCCAGCCACCGGACAATTCGGCGAGGGTCTTGTCGGCCGGCAGTTGCAGACGGCTCAGGGTGCTGTCCACCAGTTGCTGCAAGCGCCAGCCATCACGGGCTTCGAGGTCTTGCTGGACGTGCATCAGTTTGTCCAGGTCTTCTTCGGTGACGCAGTTCTGTGCCAGGTGATGGTATTGCGCGAGCAACTCGCCTACGCCGTCCAGGCCTTCGGCTACCACGTCGAACACTGTCCGTCCGTCGGCCACGGGCAATTCTTGCGGCAATTCGCCGATCTTGAGGCCCGGGGCACGCCAGACAGAGCCGTCATCGGGCTTCTGGTCGCCTTTTACCAGCTTCATCATGCTGGACTTGCCGGTGCCGTTGCGGCCGATGATGCACACCCGCTCACCACGGGCGATCTGCCAGGACACCTTGTCCAACAACGGCATGGCGCCGAAAGCAAGGGACACATCGCTGAATTTGAGCAGGGTCATACGCTTCTCCAAAAACTGGGCGCGCATTCTACCTGAGTTGAAGGTGGGATGCGGTCGGGATTTTCTGTATAGACACGTTCTGTAGGACATTTCCGGCGAACTTGAACGAACCAGCCGGCAAAGCTTTCGCGGGCCGCTGGCAAAAGGCTAAGCTAGGGGCAATCAGTGTCGGCGGTGCCGGTGCTAGTCGTGATTTCTCTGCACGGACGTCTCATGCGCAGTCGCCTTTTCAACTTTTTGTCTTGTCTGCTCCTTTCCGCCACTGCCGTTCAATCCGCCCAGGCGGTGGATCTCACCACTCAACGCCAGTATTACGATCAAGCCAAACGCGCCCTGGCCAAGGGCGACACCGGCCCTTACATGCAATACAGCCAGGCCCTGGCCGACTACCCGCTCACGCCCTATCTGGCCTATGACGAACTGACCGCGCGCCTGAAAACCGCAAGTAACGAGGAAATCGAACAATTCCTCGCCAAACACGGCGACCTGCCCCAGGCCAACTGGATGAAACTGCGTTGGCTGCGCTGGCTGGCCGAACGCGGCGATTGGCAGACTTTTGAAAAGTACTACGACACCAAGCTCAATTTCGTCGAGCTGGACTGCCTGCATGGCCAATACCAGCTCAGCCACAACCTGAAGGCCGAAGGCTACAAGACCGCCGAAAAACTGTGGATGACCGGCAAATCCCAGCCAGCCGCCTGTGACGTCACGTTTGGCCAATGGGCCGCTGCCGGCCAACTCACCGAGCAGAAGATCTGGGACCGCGCCAAGCTCGCCGCCGAAGCGCGTAACTACGCGCTGGCCAACAGCCTGGTCAAAACCCTGCCGACTCTTGGCGCCCAGGGCCGCCTGATGGTGGATGTGGCACAGAAGCCAGACATGCTCAGCGACCCGTCACGCTTCCAGCCGGCCACCGAGGCCATGTCTGACGCCGTGGGCCTGGGCCTGCGTCGCCTGGCGCGCCAGGATCCGGACAAAGCCATGTCGCTGCTCGATGGCTACGCCAGCAGCATGCACTTCTCCCGTGACGAAAAGGTGTCGATTGCCCGCGAGATCGGCTTGACCCTGGCCAAGCGCTTCGACCCGCGTGCGCTGGAGGTCATGACCAAGTACGACCCCGAGTTGCGCGACAATACGGTTTCAGAGTGGCGTCTGCGCCTGCTGTTGCGCCTGGCGCGCTGGGAAGACGCCTACCAGTTGACCCGCAAACTCCCACAGGACCTGGCCACCACCAACCGTTGGCGCTACTGGCAGGCACGCAGCCTGGAGCTGGCCGAGCCGAAAAACCCGCAGGCTTTGGTGCTGTACAAAAACGTGGCCAAGGAGCGGGACTTCTACGGTTTCCTCGCTGCTGACCGCTCCAAAGCCCCTTACCAGTTGAACAACAAGCCGCTGGTGATGAGCCAGGCGCTGGTCAACAAGGTGCGCAATACTCCTGGGGTGCGGCGTGCCCTGGAATTCTACGCCCGTGGCCAGATCGTCGACGGTCGCCGTGAGTGGTACCACGTCAGCCGTCATTTCAACCGTGACGAGATGGTCGCCCAGGCCAAGTTGGCCTACGACATGAAGTGGTACTTTCCGGCCATCCGCACCATCAGCCAGGCGCAGTACTGGGACGACCTGGACATCCGCTTCCCGATGGCCCACCGCGACACCCTGGTGCGCGAAGCCAAGGTACGCGGCCTGCACTC
Source organism: Pseudomonas sp. 22072 (assembly GCF_052046095.1). Classification (NCBI taxonomy): domain Bacteria; kingdom Pseudomonadati; phylum Pseudomonadota; class Gammaproteobacteria; order Pseudomonadales; family Pseudomonadaceae; genus Pseudomonas; species Pseudomonas sp. 22072. The sequence goes on along the minus strand of NZ_JBQEQE010000021.1, from coordinate 35,391 downwards.
CAGCTGGATCTTTGCCATCACCCGCCAGGAAAGCGCGTTCATGGACGATGCCCGCTCCGGCGTCGGCGCCAGCGGCCTGATGCAACTGATGCCCGGCACCGCCAAGGAAACCGCACGCAAGTTCAGCATCCCCCTGGCCTCCCCGGCCCAGGTGCTGGACCCGGATAAAAACATCCAGCTCGGCGCTGCTTACCTGAGCCAGGTGCACAGCCAGTTCAACGGCAACCGCGTGCTCGCCTCCGCTGCCTACAACGCCGGCCCAGGCCGCGTGCGCCAATGGCTGCGCGGCGCAGACCACCTGAGTTTCGACGTGTGGGTGGAAAGCATCCCCTTCGACGAAACCCGCCAGTATGTGCAGAACGTGCTGTCTTATTCGGTGATCTACGGGCAGAAGCTCAACTCACCGCAGCCGTTGGTGGATTGGCATGAGCGGTACTTCGACGACCAGTAGGAGCGAGCTTGCTCGCGAAGAACGTCAACGCTAACGCGTGCTTCCTGGATAAACGCGGCGCCTGTGAGTTTTTCGCGAGCAAGCTCGCTCCTACAGAGGTTTCATTGCCCGCATCGAAAGATGCGGGCATTTTTTATGGGCGCTGATTCACCTGTTCATCTCCATCACTGAACTGCAACGCCGCCAACCGCGCATACAGCGGATTGCTCGCAATCAACTGCTGATGCGTGCCCACCGCCACCAGCTTGCCCTGGTCCATCACCGCAATGCGGTCGGCATTCTTCACCGTGGCCAAACGGTGGGCGATCACCAGCGTGGTGCGCCCCTGCATCAGCTGCGGCAGCGCTTGCTGGATAAGGTGTTCACTCTGGGCGTCGAGGGCGCTGGTGGCTTCGTCCAGCAGCAGGATCGGCGCGTCGACCAGCAAGGCGCGCGCGATGGCCAGGCGTTGGCGCTGACCGCCGGAGAGGCCCTGGCCACTTTCGCCGAGGTGGGTTTGGTAGCCGTCGGGCATTTGCAGGATGAAGTCGTGGGCGTGGGCAATACGCGCGGCGGCTTCCACCTGGGCGGTGGTGGCGGACGGGTTGCCGTAGCGGATGTTGTCCTCGACGCTGCCGAAGAACAACGCCGGGCTCTGGGACACCAGAGCGAAGTGGCGCCGCAGGTCCAGGGGGTCTAGCTCGGTCAGCGGCTGGCCTTCGAGCAGGATTCGGCCTTGCTGGGGGTCGTAGAAGCGCAGCAGCAGATCGAAAATCGTCGACTTGCCCGCACCGGACGGCCCTACCAACGCCAGGGTTTCGCCCGGGTTGATGGTCAGGTTCAAGCCGTCGATGGCGTAGCTGTCCGGTCGCGAAGGATAGGAAAAGCGTAGGTCCTGCAGCTCCATGCGGCCACTGACCCGTTCCGGCAAACGTACGCCGCCAGTGGCCGGCGCCTGGATCTCGTTGCCTGACTGCAACAGCTCACCGATACGCTCGGCTGCCCCGGCGGCACGCTGCAACTCGCCAAGCACTTCGCTAAGGGTGCCGACGGCGCTGCCGACAATCAGGCTATAGAACACGAACGCCGCCAGCTCACCGCCGGAAATGCGTCCGCTGATCACGTCCATGCCGCCCACCCACAGCATCACGCCTACCGCGCCGAGCACCAGCATGATCACCAGGGTGATCAGCCAGGAACGCTGCAAGATGCGTTTACGTGCCGTGACAAAGGCGTCCTCGACGGTGACGGCAAAGCGTTGTTCGTCCTGCACCTGATGGTTATAGGCCTGCACGGTCTTGATCTGGCCCAGCGTCTCGGCGACATAGCTGCCGACGTCCGCGATACGGTCCTGGCTCAAACGCGACAGGCTGCGCACACGGCGCCCGAAGATCAGAATCGGCGCCAGCACCAGCGGCAACGCCACCACCACGATGCTGGTGAGCTTGGGGTTAGTGATAAACAGCAACACGATGCCGCCGATCACCATCAGGGCGTTGCGCAAAAACAGCGACAGTGATGAGCCGATCACCGATTGCAGTAAGGTGGTGTCGGTGGTCAGCCGCGACTGGATTTCCGAGCTGCGGTTGTTCTCGTAGAAGCCGGGGTGCAGGTAGATCAGGTGGTTGAACACCTGCCGACGAATATCGGCCACCACCCGCTCGCCAATCCACGACACCAGGTAAAACCGCGTGAAGGTGCCCACGGCAAGGCCGAGCACCAGCAGCATGAACAGGCCTATAGACTGGTTGAGCAGATGCGGCGACTGGGTCATGAAGCCCTGGTCCACCAACAGGCGTATGCCCTGCCCCATGGACAAGGTGATGCCAGCGGTGACGATCAGCGCCAACAGTGCGCCAAGCGCCTGCCAGCGGTAGGGCGCGATAAAGCGGCTGGCCAGGCGAATCGCACGGCGTTGACGGATTGAGAACATGGAAGGATCACCAATGGAGAGTCTATACATCAACATTGGGGGAACTTGCACAAATAACAATGAGTCAGGTTAATTATGCCCACCGATGCAGGCCGCTAGAGGCTATCGGTCTAAGACTCATCTGGAAATATGTACCGGTTTCTGGTGGACTGGGTGTTCGAACCGACGAGCGTGTAAGGAGTTGTAACAGCGCGTTCATGTGGGGGAATTAAAGTAGGTACACAACCTGATGAGGAGACAGGCCATGACCTTGCAAAATAGCAGCGACGCCAAGATTGAAGTGATCCGCCAGCCGCAGCAGCTGCCTTGCTCGTATATCGATGCCAAGGGCCGGGAAGTGCAGATTACCGAAGAAATGATCCAGCAAGCCTGCAGCGAGCTGGAACAGCGACTGGTCAAGCCTGCCCAGCAAGGCTGAAGCGCCCACGCTCTTTCAAACCCGGCCCAAGTGGCCGGGTTTTTTGTGCCCCCTGTAGGAGCGAGCTTGCTCGCGAAAAACCTGAGGGCGCCGCGTTAAATCAGAAACGCTGCGCTATCGTTGACGTTTTTCGCGAGCAAGCTCGCTCCTACAGTTATAGGTGTTCGGCACCCAGAGCAGTCACGATCTGTGACAGCACCGCCGACTCCCCCTTGATGCGCACCTTCAAGCCATCGATCTCGCGACGCTCCGGATAGTGCTTGCGCAGCAGGTCGAAGGCTTGGCGCTGTTCCTGCACGGTGCCCACCAGGCTGCGGCGGAAATCCGCGTCGTCACGGCGTGGGTCGTACACACTGCGGCACAAGGTCGCCAGCGCCCAGGCCGGGTCAGTCTCAGGATGCAGGTGCATCTCGGCCAGCCAGGGGGCCGGTAGCAAATCACTCAGTCGAATACTCGGTTCCTGGCCCAGGTGCGCGCACAGCGCCTGGTAAATCTGCGCGGTGCCACGCTGCTTGCCATCGAGGCTGTAGCCGGCAATATGCGGCGTGGCCAGCACGCACAGGTCAGCCAGGTCGACGTCCACCTCGGGCTCGCCTTCCCACACGTCCAGCACCGCTTGCAGGTCTTCGCGCGCCAGCAACACCTCGCGCAGGGCCGCGTTGTCCACCACCGCGCCCCGGCTGGCGTTGATGAGCCAGGTGCCCGGCTTGAGCTGTTCCAGGCGCTGGCGATCAAGCAGGTGCCAGGTAGAACCGTTGCCGGACTTGATCAGCGGCGTATGCAAGCTGATTACGTCGCACTGTTCGATGATCTGCTGCAGGCTGACGTAGTCGCCGTCTTCGGTAATCTGGCGCGGCGGATCGCACACCAACACATTCCAGCCCAGGCCCTTGAGCACCTTGACCAAGCGCCCGCCGACTTCACCCGCGCCGACGATGCCGTAGGTACGCTGCTTGAGGTCAGCGCCTTCGATTTCAGCCAGGGTCTGCAAGCTGCCAAGCACGTAGTCCACCACCCCACGCGCATTGCAGCCGGGCGCGCTGGACCACTGGATACCCGCTTGCCTGAAGTAGTCGAGGTCCAGGTGGTCGGTGCCGATGGTGCAGGTGCCGACAAAGCGCACGTTACTGCCCTCAAGCAAGGCACGGTTGACGTTGGTCACCGAGCGCACCAGCAGTACATCGGCCTGCTCGACGGTGGCGCGGTCGATGGAACGGCCGGGCACGCGGCGAATCTCGCCAAACCCTTCGAAGAATGCATCGAGCAGCGGGATATTTTCGTCGGCAACAATCAGCATGGCAGGCTCCTTTGGCGGATTGGCAGTGTACAGAAGATCCTGTGTAGGAGCTGGCTTGCCTGCGATTGCATCGACCCGGTTTGCCTGATGGACCGAGGTGCCCGCATCGCAGGCAAGCCAGCTCCCACAGGGGTCAGCGCTGGCCTGGGCGCATCGCTTACAAATCCCTAACACAGGTTTTTTCCTGACCGCTGCGTCAACGCGTAGAATCCGCCGTCCTTGCGACTGCCTTTCTATTGGACACCTGTACGTGAACACTGCCACCGCTACCCTCTCCCGCCCCGCCCGCATCAGCCGGGAAGTGCGCGGCCTGCTGACGCTGGCCTTGCCGATCATGATCGGCCAACTGGCCACCACCGCGATGAGCTTCGTCGACGCGGTGATGGCCGGGCGCGTGAGCCCGCAGGACCTGGCGGCGGTGGGCCTGGGTAATTCGATCTGGATCCCGGTGTACCTGTTGATGACCGGCACTCTGCTTGCCACCACGCCGAAAGTCGCCCAGCGCTACGGTGCGGGCCAGTTCAGCGAGATCGGGCCCTTGGTGCGTCAGTCATTGTGGCTGGCCGTCGTGGTTGGCATCGCAGGGGCGCTGTTGTTGCTATGCGCCGAGCCGATCCTGCATGCGATGAAGGTCGAACCCGACTTGATCGAGCCGTCCATGGGCTACCTGCACGGCATCGCCGCCGGTATGCCGGCGGTGGCGTTGTACTACGTGTTTCGCTGTTTCAGTGACGGCCTGGGCCGCACACGGCCGAGCATGGTCATGGGCTTGTGCGGCTTGGCGCTGAATATTCCGCTGAACTACATCTTCATCTACGGCCACTTGGGCGTACCGGCCATGGGCGGCGTGGGTTGTGGCTGGGCTACCGCGATTGCGATGTGGGTGATGATGATCGGCCTGGCCATCTGGACGCGCTGGGGCGCGGCCTATCAAAGCAGCGAATTATTCAAGCGCTTCGACTGGCCGCAGTGGGCGGTGATCAAGCGCGTGTTGGGCATTGGCCTGCCGATAGGCGTGGCGATCTTTGCCGAATCGAGTATTTTTGCGGTGATCGCCTTGTTGATCGGCAGCCTGGGCGCCACGGTGGTCTCCGGTCACCAGATCGCGCTGAACGTCAGCTCCCTGGTGTTCATGATCCCCTATTCCCTGAGCATGGCCGTCACCGTGCGCGTCGGCCAGGCGCTGGGGCGCGGCGAACCTCGGGAAGCACGCTTCGCCGCCGGCGTCGGCATGGGCACCGCACTGGCGTATGCCTGCTTTTCCTGCAGCTTGATGCTGTTGTTTCGCGAGCAGATTGCAGCGATCTACACCCCCGACCCGGTAGTGATCCACCTGGCGTCGATGCTGATCGTGTTCTCGGCGCTGTTCCAGTTCTCTGACTCGATCCAGGTCACCGCCGCCGGCGCATTGCGCGGCTACCAGGACACCCGGGTGACCATGGTGCTGACCTTGTTCGCCTATTGGGGCGTGGGCCTGCCGGTAGGTTACGCCCTGGGCCTGACAAACTGGCTCGGCGAGCCCAGCGGCCCGAGCGGTTTATGGCAAGGGCTGATCGTGGGCTTGAGCTGTGCGGCGGGGATGTTGGTGGTGCGCCTGGCGCGCAGTGCACGCCGACGCATTCGGGCCGAAAAGGCGCAGGCTTAATCGGCTTTCTTGCGGATCCAGTACAGGTAGGTGCCAGCATCTTCCCGCTGATCCACCAGTTCATGGTCGAGAAACACGCAGAACTTGGGGATATCGCGACGGGTCGACGGGTCGGTCGCGATGACCTTGAGCAGGCCGCCCGCCGGCAGGTCGCGGATGTGCTGGTGCAGCATCATCACGGGTTCCGGGCAGTTGAGGCCGGTGGCGTCGAGGGTGCCGTCGACAGGCTGTTCAAGACTCATACTTCACTCCTAAAACTGGCACCGCTCAACAATGTGGGAGCGGGCTTGCCCGCGATGACGGGGGCACATTCAACATAAACTTCGACTGTAATACCGCTTTCGCAGGCAAGCCAGCTCCCACATTTAATATCAGCGGCCTTTGGATTTCTTTACGTCTACCAGGCGGCGCAGGTGACAGGTCACCTCTTCGCGGTCGTGGTAGAGCTGCTTGCAGCCGATCTCCACACGAATGCCGCGCGCCTTGAAGCCCTCTTCGATGCGCTCCAGCAGACGCTTCACCTCGGCGTAACGCTGCTTCATCGGCAACTTCAGGTTCACCACCGCCTCGCGGCAATGCCCTTCGCCAATCCAGGTTTCCAAGAGTGCCGCGTTGCGCGCAGGTTTCTCGACGATATCGCAGACCATCCAGTCCACCGGCTGCTTGGGCACGAAGGTGAAGCCGTCGGCCATCAGGTGTTGCACCAGGCCGGTGTCCATCAGGCTTTCGGCCATGGGGCCGTTGTCGATGGCGGTCACCAGCATGCCACGGTTGACCAGTTGCCAGGTCCAGCCGCCCGGTGCTGCGCCGAGGTCGACGCCGGTCATGTCGCCGTGCAGGCGTTCGTCCCACTGGTCACGGGGGATGAAGTGGTGCCAGGCCTCTTCCAGCTTGAGGGTCGAGCGGCTGGGCGCATCACGCGGAAACTTGAGGCGCGGGATGCCCATGGGCCACATCGCCGAGTTGTTCGACTCGGCCAGGCCCATGAACACTTCGCGGCCGCTCTTGAAGGTCAGCAGCAGGCGCGGCTTGCTCGGGTCGTCCACCAGCTTGCCGGCGTTAAGCAGGGCTTTGCGCAGGTGCACTTCGAATTTCTTGCAGAAGTTCGACAGTTCCTTGCCGTCATTGGTGTCGACCATCTCCAGCCACAAGCTACCGCACAGCGGAAACTCGCGCAGGTGGGCGAGGATCACGCTGATGCGGTCGGTTTCCGGCAGGTCGATAAACACCCCGCGCGCCCACTGCCTGGGGAAGATCAGCTCGGCAAAGCGCTGGCCGTGCATCAGGCGCTGGGCGCCGTCTTCTTCGGTGCAGACAAATTCGGCGCAGGCGCTGCCGGTCTTGGCCTTGGCGTAGCCGGAAACGTTCAGGCGCGCGGCGTGCTCCGCGATCTCGGAACAGACTTCGCCTTCAAAACCCGAGCGGCAGTGCATAAAAAGGGTGTTCATTGAATCTCCTGGTGAATCAACCGGCGTTGCGCTATCGCAATACCTGTCATGAAAACGCGCGCATGATAGCCGAGTTCGGAACCTTGGACTCAGCGATAGAGTCCAGTTATTAGCCTGCTAATGAAAACAGCGCTAACGTGATAGCTCTGTTCGTCCCGTCAGGTCCGTAGCCGTGCGGACCATAAGGAGTCATGTAATGTCATCCCTTGATAGCCTGAGAACCCTTAAGACACTGCAAATAGACAGCAAAACCTACCACTACTTCAGCCTGCCCGAAGCCGCCAAGAGCCTGGGTGACCTGGACAAGCTGCCGATGTCCCTCAAGGTGCTGCTGGAAAACCTGCTGCGCTGGGAAGACGCCAAGACCGTCACCGGCACCGACCTCAAGGCCATCGCCGCCTGGCTCAAAGAACGCCAGTCCGACCGCGAGATCCAGTACCGCCCCGCTCGCGTGCTGATGCAGGACTTTACCGGGGTACCCGCGGTGGTCGACCTGGCCGCCATGCGCGCCGCCGTGGCCAAGGCCGGCGGTGACCCGCAGCGCATCAACCCGCTGTCACCGGTCGACCTGGTGATTGACCACTCGGTGATGGTCGACAAGTTCGGCAGCACCAGCGCCTTTGAACAGAACGTCGATATCGAGATGCAGCGCAACGGCGAACGCTACGCCTTCCTGCGCTGGGGCCAGAGCGCTTTCGACAACTTCAGCGTGGTACCGCCGGGTACCGGCATCTGCCACCAGGTCAACCTCGAATACCTGGGCCGCACCGTGTGGACCAAAGAAGAAGACGGCCGCACCTACGCCTTCCCCGACACCCTGGTAGGCACCGACTCCCACACCACCATGATCAACGGCCTCGGCGTATTGGGCTGGGGCGTGGGCGGGATCGAAGCCGAGGCGGCGATGCTCGGCCAGCCGGTGTCGATGCTGATCCCGGAAGTGATCGGCTTCAAGCTCACCGGCAAGCTCAAGGAAGGCATCACCGCCACCGACCTGGTGCTGACCGTCACGCAAATGCTGCGCAAGAAAGGCGTGGTGGGCAAGTTCGTCGAGTTCTACGGCGACGGGCTGGCCGATTTGCCCCTGGCCGACCGTGCCACGATCGCCAACATGGCCCCGGAATACGGCGCGACCTGTGGTTTTTTCCCGGTGGATGAAGTGACCCTGGACTACCTGCGCCTGTCCGGCCGCCCGGCTGAGACGGTCAAGCTGGTGGAAGCCTATACCAAGGCCCAAGGCCTGTGGCGCAACGCAGGCCAGGAGCCGGTGTTCACCGATACCCTGGCCCTAGACATGGGCACTGTCGAGGCCAGCCTTGCCGGGCCTAAACGCCCCCAGGACCGCGTCGCCCTGCCGAACGTAGGCCAAGCGTTCAGCGATTTTCTCGACCTGCAATTCAAGCCCACCAGCAAAGAAGAAGGCCGCCTGGAAAGCGAGGGCGGAGGCGGCGTTGCCGTGGGCAATGCCGATCTGGTCGGCGAGGCGGATTATGAATACGAAGGCAACACCTATCGCCTGAAAAACGGCGCGGTGGTGATCGCCGCGATTACCTCCTGCACCAACACCTCCAACCCCAGCGTGATGATGGCGGCCGGGCTGGTGGCGAAAAAAGCCGTGGAAAAAGGCCTGACCCGCAAGCCCTGGGTGAAAAGCTCCCTGGCGCCGGGCTCCAAAGTGGTCACCGACTACTACAAGGCTGCGGGCCTCACCCAGTACCTGGACAAGCTTGGCTTCGACCTGGTGGGCTACGGCTGCACCACCTGTATCGGCAACTCCGGGCCCCTGCCCGAGCCGATCGAAAAAACCATCCAGAAGGCCGACCTCACCGTGGCCTCGGTGCTGTCCGGCAACCGTAACTTCGAAGGCCGCGTGCACCCACTGGTGAAAACCAATTGGCTGGCCTCGCCCCCCCTGGTCGTCGCCTACGCGCTGGCCGGCACCGTGCGCATCGACATCAGCAGCGAGCCGCTGGGCAATGACCAGCAGGGTAATCCGGTGTACCTCAAGGACATCTGGCCCAGCAGCCAGGAAATCGCCGAAGCGGTGGCCCAAGTCAGCACCAGCATGTTCCACAAGGAATATGCCGAAGTGTTTGCCGGCGACGAGCAATGGCAAGCCATTGAAGTACCGCAGGCAGCCACCTACGTATGGCAGCAGGATTCCACCTACATCCAGCACCCGCCGTTCTTCGACGACATTGCTGGCCCGCTGCCGGTGATCGAGGACGTCAAGGGCGCCAACGTGCTGGCCCTGCTGGGGGATTCGGTAACCACCGACCACATCTCCCCTGCCGGCAATATCAAGGCCGACAGCCCGGCCGGACGCTACCTGCGCGAACAGGGCGTGGAGCCGCGTGACTTCAACTCCTACGGCTCACGCCGGGGCAACCATGAAGTGATGATGCGCGGCACCTTCGCCAATATCCGTATCCGCAATGAAATGCTCGGCGGCGAAGAAGGCGGTAACACGCTGTATGTCCCTACGGGCGAGAAAATGGCGATCTATGATGCCGCCATGCAGTACCAGGCCTCGGGCACACCGCTGGTGGTGATCGCCGGCCAGGAATACGGTACCGGCTCCAGCCGCGACTGGGCGGCCAAGGGCACTAACCTGCTAGGGGTCAAGGCGGTGATCGCCGAGAGTTTCGAGCGTATCCACCGCTCCAACCTGGTAGGCATGGGCGTGTTGCCGTTGCAGTTCAAGCTGGATCAGAACCGCAAGACACTCAAGCTCACCGGCAAGGAGAAGATCGATATCCTCGGACTGACAGCTGCCGAGATCGAGCCGCGAATGAACCTGACGCTGGTGATCACGCGGGAGGATGGCAGCAGCGAGAAGGTTGAGGTGCTGTGCCGGATTGATACCTTGAATGAAGTGGAGTACTTCAAGGCCGGTGGGATTCTGCACTACGTGCTGCGCCAGTTGATCGCCTCTTAAGAGCAACGCAGATCAAAGGTGGGAGCTGGCTTGCCTGCGAAAGCGGTGGGTCAGCCAACATTTTTATNGCTGATACTCCGCCATCGCAGGCAAGCCAGCTCCCACAGTCTTGATCACATTCCAGGCATGAAAAAGGCGCTGTATCTTTCGATACAGCGCCTTTTTACGGTGTGCGGTTTAGCCGAACAACCACTTCCAGAGCAGCACCAGCACCACCACCGCCAGCACCGGCCGCGCAATGCGGTAGGCTTTGGGATGCTTGCGCTTCCACTGTTTGACCTGGCCGCTGAACTTGTCGCTGAAGGTCTTGCTCCAGGCGTACGCCTGGTTGATGCCGCCCACGCGCTCGTCATCGAGGTTCTGCGGTGCGGTTGCGCGGCCCAGTTGCTTGCTGACCCAGCGGTTGATGCGGGTCATCACGCGGTTGCTCAGTGGCCGCTCGATGTCGCAGAACAGGATCACACGGGTCTGTTCGGTTTCGTTTTTCACCCAGTGCACGTAGGTTTCATCGAACATCACGTCTTCACCGTCGCGCCAGGCGTAGACCTGGCCGTCGACGAAGATACGGCAGTCGTCGGAGTTCGGCGTGGACAGCCCCAGGTGATAACGCAGGGAACCGGCAAACGGGTCGCGGTGCGGGTTGAGGTGACTGCCGCCCGGCAACAGCGCAAACATCGCGCCCTTGACGTTAGGGATGCTGCTCACCAACGCCACGGTCTTGGGGCACAGCGCCTCGGCCGATGGCAGCGGCTTGTCGTACCACTTGAGGTAGAAACGCTTCCAGCCCTTCTTGAAGAACGAACCGAAACCGGCGTCGTTGTTCTTTTCGGCGGCGCGGATGTAGCCCTCGTCGAACAGGTGCATGGCCTCTTCGCGGATCACTTCCCAGTTGTCCTTGAGCACATCCAGTTCCGGGAACTTGCTGCGGTCCAGGTAGGGCTTGGACGGCACCGCGGAAAACAGGTACATCAGGGCGTTATATGGGGCGAACAGCGCCGAATGGTTGACGAACTGACGCAACATCGGCAAACGGGCCTTGCCACGCAGGTGCACATACAGCGTGCTGCCGATGAACAGCAGCAACACCGACAGTTTGGCGGCCAAAGAAAAGGTCATGCAGCAACTCCTGGAAATAAGCGCCTGGCCAGCAAATTTCCGTCAATGGGAAACCAGACGTAACAGCCGGCCATGATAAACACTTGAGCCATTATGCAGAAGGCCCAGACCGACCGGGTGACATACATCAACCTTGTGGCGAGGGAGCTTGCTCCCGCTGGAGTGCGAAGCGCTCCCAGAATNGAATAATGGGGCCGCTGCGCAACCCAGCGGGAGCAAGCTCCCTCGCCACAGGGTTGCCCTTAAGATCAGGCCTGGTTTTCCTGCTCGGTAAACAAATCGCTGAACAACATGCTCGACAGGTAGCGCTCACCGGAGTCCGGCAAGATCACCACAATAGTCTTGCCCTGCATCTCCGGCTTCTCGGCCAGGCGCACGGCCACGGCCATGGCGGCGCCACAGGAGATCCCGCACAAGATGCCTTCTTCCAGCATCAAGCGTCGGGCCATGGCCTTGGACTCTTCGTCGGTCGCCAGCTCCACGCGGTCGACCATCGACAGGTCGAGGTTTTTCGGCACAAAACCGGCGCCGATACCCTGGATCTTGTGGGGGCTGGGTTTGATCTCTTCACCCGCCAAGGCCTGGGTGATCACCGGGGAAACCATGGGTTCCACGGCCACCGACAGAATCGGCTTGCCCGCCGTGTTCTTGATATAGCGTGATACTCCGGTGATCGTGCCGCCGGTCCCCACGCCTGCCACCAGCACGTCCACGGCGCCATCGGTGTCGTTCCAGATTTCCGGGCCGGTGGTTTTCTCGTGGATCGCAGGGTTTGCCGGGTTATCGAACTGGGCCGGCATAAAGTAGGTGGCCGGGTCGCTGGCGACGATCTCGGCAGCCTTGTCGATGGCGCCCTTCATGCCCTTGGCCGGCTCGGTCAGCACCAGTTCGGCGCCCAGAGCCTTGAGCACTTTACGGCGCTCAAGGCTCATGGACGACGGCATGGTCAGCAGCAATTTATAGCCACGGGCGGCGGCGACAAACGCCAGGCCGATACCGGTGTTGCCCGAAGTCGGCTCGACAATGGTCATGCCCGGCTTGAGCTTGCCGCTGCTTTCCGCATCCCAGACCATGCTGGCGCCAATGCGACACTTGACCGAATAACTCGGGTTGCGCCCTTCGATCTTGGCCAGGATCGTCACGCCACGCGGTGCGATGCGGTTGATCTGAACCAGAGGCGTATTACCGATGGAGTGCGCGTTGTCTGCGAAGATGCGGCTCATGGCGATTCCTGTTGTCGAGACTTTGGGAAAGGCCCCAAGGGTATGCCTCGTGCTCCCAAGCGTCCAGAAGGAGGAACGTTGCGACGATCAGAACAGTCAATCCCCTACAAGCTAGGAGAACTGCCCAATGAAACGTCGCTACAGTTGGCCGTTAGGGACAATCGCCGCTCTGGTGCTGGTCCTGATTGCCGTGCACATCGCGCTGCCCTACCTGGTACGCAACTACCTGAACGACAAACTCGCCAATATGGGCGATTACCGCGGCGAGATTGCCGATGTGGACCTGGCGCTATGGCGCGGCGCATACCGGATCAACGGCCTGCAAATCGTCAAGGTGGACGGCAAGGTCCCGGTGCCGTTCGTCAAGGCGCCGCTGATCGAGTTCGCAGTGAGCTGGCATTCGCTGTGGTACGACCATGCCGTCGTGGCCGAGGGGCATTTTGTGCGCCCGCAGATCAACTTCGTCGACGGCGGGGCCAACAAACAGGCGTCCCAGACCGGTAAGGGCACCGACTGGCAGGAACAACTGCGCAAGCTGCTGCCGATTACCCTCAATGAAGTGCGCATCGAAGACGGCGAGATCGCCTTCCATAACTTCAGCTCCAAGCCCCAGGTGAATATCAACGCCACTGCGGTCAACGCCAGCTTTTATAACCTGACCAATGTGGTGGATGTCAAAGGCAAGCGCGATGCACGCTTTGAAGGCAAGGCACTGCTGCAAGGCCAGGCGCCTCTAGAAGCCAACGCCACCTTTGACCCGCTGAGCGATTTCGAAGAGTTCGAGTTCCGCTTCCGCGCCCGCGACCTGCAACTAAAACGCATGAATGACTTCGCCTCTGCCTATGGCAAGTTCGACTTCAAGGCTGGCACGGGCGATGTGGTGATCGAAGCCCAGGCTGAAAATGGCCGGCTCACCGGCTACATCAAGCCGCTGCTGCGCGATGTGGAGGTGTTCGACTGGCAACAAGACGTTGAAAACCAGGACAAGAATATCTTCCGTTCGATCTGGGAAGCCGTGGTGGGCGCCAGCGAAACCGTGCTGAAAAACCAGCGTAAAAACCAGTTCGCCACCCGTGTAGAGCTGAGCGGTAGCGTGCATCAGCAAAATGTCAGTGCGTTTTCTGCGGTGATCGCGATTCTGCGCAATGGGTTCATCCAGGCGTTCAATGCTCGTTACGAACAGCCCAAGCCCAGCGCTGATTAACCTTGTGGGAGCTGGCTTGCCTGCGATGGCGGTGNGTCAGCCAACTCATCTGTCACTGATACACCGTCATCGCAGGCAAGCCAGCTCCCACACTTCCTGCATGGGCCAGGGCTGATGTGACCCGCCATTCAGAGACTGAATGCCCCGTCTGCGTTCACAGTCGCCGGGGCTGCGCGGTATAGTCAGGCCATTGATGAATTCGAGGAATGACCGATGAAGTTCGAAGGCACCCAGGCCTATGTGGCTACCGATGACCTGAAACTGGCCGTCAACGCCGCCATCACCCTGGAGCGGCCGCTGCTGGTCAAGGGCGAACCGGGCACCGGCAAGACCATGCTTGCCGAGCAACTGGCCGAATCCTTCGGTGCCAGGTTGATCACCTGGCACATCAAGTCCACCACCAAGGCGCACCAGGGCCTGTACGAGTACGACGCGGTCAGCCGCCTGCGCGACTCGCAACTGGGCGTGGACAAGGTGCACGACGTGCGCAACTACCTGAAGAAGGGCAAGCTGTGGGAAGCCTTTGAATCAGAAGAGCGGGTGATCCTGCTGATCGATGAAATCGACAAGGCCGACATCGAGTTCCCCAACGACCTGCTGCAAGAACTCGACAAGATGGAGTTCTACGTCTACGAAATCGACGAGACCATCAAAGCCAAGAAGCGCCCGATCATCATCATTACCTCCAACAACGAAAAAGAGCTGCCGGACGCGTTCCTGCGCCGCTGCTTCTTCCACTACATCGCCTTCCCCGACCGTACCACCCTGCAAAAGATCGTGGATGTGCACTACCCGGACATCAAGAAAGACCTGGTCAGCGAAGCGCTGGACGTGTTCTTCGATGTGCGCAAGGTGCCGGGCCTGAAGAAAAAACCTTCCACCTCCGAGCTGGTCGACTGGCTCAAGCTGCTGATGGCCGACAATATTGGCGAAGCAGTGCTACGCGAGCGCGACCCGACCAAGGCCATCCCTCCCCTGGCTGGCGCCCTGGTGAAGAACGAGCAAGACGTGCAGTTGCTGGAGCGTCTGGCGTTCATGAGCCGTCGCGGTAATCGCTGATGCTGCTCAACCTGTTCAACGAAATGCGTGCCGCCAAGGTACCGGTGTCGGTGCGCGAGCTGCTCGACCTGATCAACGCGCTCAAACAGCGCGTGACCTTCGCCGACATGGACGAGTTCTACTACCTGGCCCGGGCGATCCTGGTCAAGGACGAGCGGCATTTCGACAAGTTCGACCGGGCCTTCGGCGCCTATTTCAACGGCCTGGAAAAGCTCGACGACCACCTGCAGGCGCTGATCCCCGAAGAATGGCTACGCAAGGAATTCGAACGTTCCTTGAGCGATGAGGAACGCGCGCAGATCCAGTCCCTGGGTGGCCTCGACAAGCTGATCGAGGAGTTCAAGAAACGCTTGGAAGAACAGAAAGAACGCCACGCCGGTGGCAACAAGTGGATCGGCACCGGCGGCACCAGCCCCTTTGGTTCTGGCGGCTACAACCCCGAAGGCATTCGCGTCGGTGACGCCGGCAAGCGTCAGGGCAAGGCGGTGAAAGTCTGGGACCAGCGCGAGTACAAGAACCTCGACGACCAGGTGGAACTGGGCACGCGCAACATCAAGATCGCCCTGCGCCGCCTGCGCAAGTTTGCGCGCCAGGGCGCGGCCGAAGAGCTGGATATCGACGGCACCATTGACCACACCGCCCGCGATGCCGGCTTGCTGAATATCCAGATGCGCCCCGAACGGCGTAACACTATCAAGCTGTTGCTGCTGTTCGACATCGGCGGCTCGATGGATGCCCACGTGAAGATCTGCGAGGAGCTGTTCTCCGCGTGCAAGACCGAGTTCAAGCACCTGGAATATTTTTACTTCCACAACTTCGTGTACGAATCGGTGTGGAAGAACAACCAGCGCCGTACTTCCGAACGCACCTCCACCCAAGACCTGCTGCACAAATACGGCGCCGACTACAAAGTGATTTTTATCGGCGATGCAGCCATGGCGCCCTATGAAATCACCCAGGCCGGTGGCAGCGTCGAGCATTGGAACGAGGAGCCCGGGTATGTGTGGATGCAGCGTTTCATGGCCAAGTACAAGAAGCTGATCTGGATTAACCCTTACCCGAAAGATACCTGGGGCTATACGGCGTCGACGGGGATTGTGCGGGAGTTGGTGGAGGATCAAATGTATCCGCTGACGCTGCGCGGGCTTGAAGAGGGCATGCGTTTTCTATCCAAGTGAACCCTGGCCTGTAGCCGATGCTATCGGCTACAGGCACGGCACTCAGCAGTGCTCGTTGTCGACCCAGGAAAACCTGAGAAAGAGCGCAGCGAACTGTTTGATCAGTTCAGAATCCTGGCGGTCTACTTTCCCGTCGTTGTTCACATCCTGATTGATCGAAACACTGGCCCCTTGACCATTCCCGTCGCTGTATACCGCCGCCGAATAGACGATGGTTTCATCTCGAGGGTCTCCCTCGCCCTGGTGGAAGTGCAGCCGTACCGTATCAGGAATCCCGTTGTCATCGAAGTCGCCGGCAAACACCTTCAGGTATTTGTCAAAGGGCTCATCAAGACTGAACCACTGGAAAGCCAGAAACAGCTGGGAAAACTCCAGTGCCATCTCCTGGTCAACCTTGTCGACAATGCCGTCTTGATTGAGATCATCCGCAATAATCCAGTCAAACTGGCCATCGTCAGTAATATCAAATGCCGTTGCCCGATGCACAAGCGCGGGGGTTTGGGCGGTGTCATAAAACTCCAGATAGACCACATCCGGAATATCGTTATCGAGTACATCCTGGGCATATATCTTCAAATAGCGCATAGCAAAGCCTGATAGTGAATAAGCCAATCAAGGCTTGCATGGCTGTGCGCTGGGGCAAAGACGACAAAATTCTGCAATGTCGTAGGACTCATCTTTAAAACCCACTTACGCTGAAAACCTGCGTAAATACTCTATGTGCTGCCGATGCGCAGCCTCCTGCACCACCGGTGCCAACCGCACCTTCTCCCCCGGCAAACACTGCGCCAGCCGCGCCAAGGATAAAGGCGTCAACGCGCCCAACCGCGGATAACCACCGATCGTCTGCCGGTCATTGAGCAACACAATCGGCTGCCCATCCGGGGGCACCTGGATCGCGCCCAACGGTATCCCTTCGGAAATCAACGACGGCCCCTGATACTGCAATGGCGTGCCGAGCAAACGCACGCCCATACGGTCGGCACGGCTGTCCAGAGACCATTCGGCGTTGAAGGCATCAAACAGGCTCTGCCCGCTGAACTGGCCTATCTGCGCGCCGATGATCACGTCCAGTGATGCAGCGGATTGCACATCCGGGTTGGCCAGCACCTTCATTGCACCGCCCGTACCGGAATAAGCCAACCGCCCGCCTTCGGCCAAGGCTTTGCCGAAACCGTCCACCCCGCCCAATGCCTCGCGCACGACCGTGGCACAACTGCCCAGTACAGTCTGCGCATCAAAGCCACCGGGCGCGGCCAGATAAGCGCGTGCCCCATTGCACGGCTGGGTGAAGCGCAGTCGCTGGCCCTTTTGCAGGATAAAACTGCGACCGGGGCTTATCGCCCGCTCATCGACATAGGCGCCCAGGTCCGCACCGGCCAAGGCCAGCAGGCAATAATCCTCAGCCTCTACGGTAAAGCCCCCAAGGGTGATCTCCACCACCGGCGCATCCAGGGCATTGCCCAAAAGCCAGTTGGCCCAGGACATCGACACCCAATCCAGCGCGCCGCCCTGGGTCACGCCCAGATGACGCACGCCGAATCGCCCGCCGTCTTGCAACAGGCACAGCGGCGTGCTGGCCTCGATGATCAAGCGGCTCATGCCTGCGCCTCCAGCGGCGTGTCGTCGCCACCCAAGTGGATGAATTGCGCGTGGCTGACCGCTTCGAAGCGCACCGTGTCGCCGGGCTGCATAAGGCTGTAGCCGTCGCGCTCACGGTCGAACAGTTTGGCCGGTGTGCGGCCGATCAGGTTCCAGCCGCCTGGGGACACCACCGGGTAAGCGGCGGTCTGCCGTTCGGCGATACCGACACTGCCAGCGGCCACGCGTTTGCGCGGCGTGTTGAGGCGTGGGGTGGCGAGCACTTCGTCCACCAGCCCCATAAAGGCAAACCCAGGGGCAAAGCCCAGGGCGAACACCTGATACTCGTGGGCGCTGTGGCGGCGGATCACCTCCTCCACGGCCAGCCCGCTGCGCTGGGACAGCAAGGTCAGTTCCGGGCCGACACTCAGGTCGTACCACACTGGCAACACATGGCACTGGCCGCTGCCCTGGGCCTGGGGTTGCAGATCGGCGAGGGCCTGGTCAATCAGCGCCCGGGCCTGGGCCGGGGTTAGCGCAGTGAGATCGTAATGCACCATCAAGGTGGTGTAGGACGGCACCAGGTCCACCAATGCCAAGCCAAAGCCATTGCGCAGGCGCTCGGTAGCCGCGAGCATCCACGGCATGTTGGCTTCGGCGATCACGTCAAACAGACGCACCATCAGGCAGTCGATCGCCACCACTTCGATGCGTGGGCTCATGCTGTTTTCAACGCTTCACGGATACGCTGCACGGCAGCCACCGAGCTGGCGTTGTCGCCATGCACACACAGGGTATTGGCCTGGAGTACCAATGAACTGCCGTCGCTGGCAATCAGCGATTCGCCACGGGAAAGGGTCAGGGCCTGCTGCACAATGGTTTCGCTGTCGTGGTGCACCGCGCCGGGCAACTGGCGGGAAACCAGATGGCCCTTGCTGTCATAGGCACGGTCGGCAAAGGCTTCGAACCACAGCGTCACCCCGTATTCATCACCCAACGCTTGGGCAGCGCGGTTATCCCGGGTGGCCAGCAGCATCAGCGGCAGGTCGCCGTAGGCGGCCACGGCCTGGATCACCGCACGCAACTGCGCGGGGTTGGCCATCATGTCGTTGTACATCGCACCATGGGGTTTCACATAGCTGACGCGCCCGCCCTGAGCGCGGCAGATGCCGTCCAGCGCGCCGATCTGATAGTGCAACAGGTCCTGGATTTCCTGCGGCGTGTAGTTCATGGAGCGCCGGCCGAAGCCTTGCAGGTCCTGGTAGGCCGGGTGGGCGCCCACTTGTACGCCGTGCTTGAACGCCAGACTGACGGTCTTGCGCATGATGCTCGGGTCGCCGGCATGGAAGCCGCAGGCCACGTTGGCGCAATCAATGAACGGCATGACTTCGGCGTCCAGACCCATGGTCCAGTTACCAAAGCTTTCGCCGATGTCGCAGTTCAGTAGCAGGCGGCTCACGGTGGTCGCTCCTCTAGGCTTTGTTTTCTTGTAGTGTGGGATTTTTTACGCAGAACTCGCAACTTGTCCTGACACCCCGACGACGCTTATCGTGGAATAGCTCGATTTTTGGCGCTTGCCCGCTGCGACGTCCAACTAATAAAAACCGATCCATGCATAAGAAAAAGTTGATCCCATGAATTTGAAGTTCCTCGAAACCTTCGTCTGGGTGGCCAGGCTCAAGAGCTTCCGGCTCACGGCCGAGAAGCTGTTCACCACCCAGGCCTCGATTTCCAGCCGCATTGCCGTGCTTGAAAGCGAGCTGGGCGTGAAGCTGTTCCTGCGTGACTCGCGAGGCGTGAGCCTGACCCCGGAAGGCTTGAAAGTGCTCGACTATGCCGAGCAAATGATGGTGACCATGCAGGGTTTGAAGCAGTCTCTGGAGACCACCAGCAGCAAGGTCGGGCGCATTCGGATCGGCGCGATGGACACGGTGATCCACACCTGGCTCAGCCCGCTGGTCGCTGAACTGATGAAACTGTTCCCGCTGGTGGAGATCGAGCTGATCGCCGATACCGCGCTGAACCTCAGCGATCAGCTACAAAAAGGCTTTCTTGACCTGATCCTGCAAACCGACCTGCTGCGCCTGGAAACCGTGCGCAGCCTGGAACTGGCCAGCCACCCCATGGCCTGGATCGTGGCCAGCCAGTCGATCTACAACCGCGACTACGCCTCCCTCGCCGAACTGGCCCAGGAGCGCATCATCACCTACTCGAAAAACTC
This sequence comes from Pseudomonas sp. 22072, assembly GCF_052046095.1. Lineage (NCBI taxonomy): Bacteria > Pseudomonadati > Pseudomonadota > Gammaproteobacteria > Pseudomonadales > Pseudomonadaceae > Pseudomonas > Pseudomonas sp. 22072. Next base: position 15,700 of record NZ_JBQEQE010000021.1, on the reverse strand, counting down.
TCACCCGCATCAGGACGTGTTGAGTTTGATGCAGGCCAATGGCGTGGCCGCACCGCGCATGAACTGCGTGAACTCGGTGTCGGCGATTACCCGGTTGCTGCGCGATGGCTTCGGCATCGGCGCACTGCCGCCGGTGCTGGTGAGCGAAGAGCTGGAGCGAGGGGAATTGGTGATGCTGCCCATGGCCCAGCGCCTGCCGAACTTGCAAGTAGTGGTGTCGTGGCGCGTGGGGGTGGAGTTGGTGGAGGAAATTGTGGGGTTGTGCCAGAAAGTCGTCGCCCGCTATGCCGAGCAAGTCGGTGCAGAACGCATGCAACTGCATAAACCCGATTAATCGTTCCCACGCTCTGCGTGGGGACGCAGCCTAGGGCGCTCTGCGCCTCCAAGCGCGACGCGGAGCGTCAGAAAAAGCATTCGCACGCGGAGCGTGGGAACGATCAGTGGGTCGTTAGAGGCCCTTGAGGTCCCGCTCTTCGATGGGCCGGCTCTGGCGCAGGCGTCGGCCGCCTAACACCACCCAGTCGATCAAGCGGTACAGGCACTCGATGCCGAACGACAACAGCATCGCCCCGCCCAGGCCCCAGCCCATGGCTTCAGGCGTCAGCAGAATCTGGTAGCTGTAGCCATTCCAGGTCTCCGAACGGATATCCGGGTCGGCAGCCACCGCCACTTGCAGGGCACGGATGTACCACGGGCCCTGCATGGCCTGGTATTGCTTGTCCAACTCGAGCTGACGATCGAGCATAGCGCCCAGGCTGCTGGCGTCGCTCTGGAATACCGGGTCATCGCTGGCGCGGTAATGCGCCACCAAGGCTTGCATATCGCCGTTGAAGAACTGCTGCGCCGTGGACTCGAAACCGCGCAAGCCGGTCTGGGCCTCGATCAGGTGGGCTTCGACGCGCTTGGCGTAGTCATTGATAAACCCCGGCACCTGCACGCCGACCAACAAGCCAACGGCAAACAGCACCAACCGCAGATAGCTCAGCAACATGCTCGATTCCTTACTCGGTAACGCCCTGGCTGACACATTCACCGCGTCGCCACAGGCTCCATTGGCCCGGTTCGTAGCGGGTCCAGTTTTCGTTGTCGGTCAACGGCTCGGTGGCGATCACCGTTACCACATCATTGGGGGTGGTTTCGGCCTGAAAATCGACGATCACGTCGACATCTTTCAAGCGCGCCGGGCCAAAAGGCGCCCGCCGGGTGATCTGTGCCAGCTTGGTCGAGCAATAGCAGAACAGCCAGTCGCCGTCGCTGAGCAGGCAGTTGAATACGCCCTTGCTGCGGTATTCGGCGCAGGCGGCGATCAGGTCGGGCAGCACCTGTTCGATGTCCACCGGCTCGGGGAAGGCTTCGCGCACACGGTTGAGCAAGTCGCAGAACGCCGCTTCGCTGTCGGTATCGCCCACCGGGCGGTAAAAGGTGGCGCGGGGATTGAAGTCCGCCAGTTGGCCGTTGTGGGCAAAACACCAGTTACGCCCCCACAGCTCGCGCACAAACGGATGGGTATTGGCCAGGCTGACCTTGCCCACATTGGCCTGGCGGATATGGCCGATCACCACTTCGCTCTTGATGGGATAACGCTGAACCAGCAATGCGACTTCCGACTCGCTACTGGCAGCCGGGTCCTGGAACAGGCGCAGGCCACGGCCTTCATAGAAGGCAATGCCCCAGCCGTCGCGGTGCGGGCCAGTGCGCCCACCGCGCTGCATCAGCCCGGTAAAGCTGAACACGATATCGGTGGGGACGTTGGCACTCATGCCCAATAATTCACACATGCCAGGGCTCTCGCTGCAGGGCAAACAACGTTAAAGGCGCGGTTCGACCCGCATACCACCGGCAGGCGCCGGACGACGGAACGGTTCGTCGTCTTCCGGCTCGACGGCCAAGGCCGCATCCGCAGCAGCCTTGCGCTCACGGCGAGCGTTGGCGGCGCGCTCGATGGGCCAGCGAATCAGCACAAACACGATGTACAGGGCAAACGCGATCATCGTGTACATGAACAGGTCGGAAATGGCGCGCCAGGCGTTGTTGCCGACCTTGAGCACCAGGTCCAGGGCGGTAATGGCCACGGCCGGCGCAAACTGGGTCTTGACCGGGTCGACAATGGTCGGGCTGAGCAGCAACACCGCCATCAGCAATTGCAGGGGCTCGCGCAGCCAGCGCCAGATCCAGCGGGTCATGCGCCACCACACCAACAGGCAGCCCAAAGCGGCGAAGGCGTAAAGGCCCCAAGCGGTCAGATAGTCGTTCTCGGTCATGGTGTCCATGGCAAGGTTGGCAAACAGGCGGCTATGATAACGGCTTTTGCGTGTCGCGGCTGCAATGCCTGCCACCGTCTGCCAGATAGGGAATTATCCATGCCTATTTCCACCGCACCGATTGCCCGCAAGGCCCCAGGCCCAGACCCGTACGCTTGGCTGCAAGAACGCGACAACCCTGAGGTGCTCGACTACCTCAAGGCCGAAAACGCCTGGCAGGAAGCCCAACTGGCCGATCAGCAAGCGTTGCGCGAGACCCTGTTCGAAGAGATCAAGGGCCGCATTCTGGAAACCGACCTGTCCCTGCCCTCCCCTTGGGGCCCGTATCTGTATTACACCCGCACCACCGCCGGCGACGAATACGCCCGCCACTACCGCTGCCGCCGCCCGGCCGATGACAGCAACCAGGTGGACACCAGCAGCGAAGAGCTGTTGCTGGACCCAAACGTGCTGGCCAATGGCGGCTTTTTCTCCCTGGGCGCGTTCAGCATCAGCCCCGATCACCAACGCCTGGCCTACAGCCTCGATACCAGCGGCGAAGAGATTTACACCCTGTTCGTGAAGGAATTGGCGACCGACAAGGTCAGCGAACTGGCGTTCGACAACTGCGATGGCAGCATGACCTGGGCCAATGACAGCCTGACGCTGTTTTTCGGCGAACTGGACGACACCCATCGCCCGCACAAGCTGTATCGCTATCGCCTGGACGGCACCGCCGCGCAGGAAGTCTTCCACGAGCCCGACGGCCGTTTCTTCCTGCATTGCTACCGCTCAAGCTCCGAACGCCAACTGTTGCTGGCCCTGGGCAGCAAGACCACCAGCGAAGTCTGGGCGCTGGACGCCGAGCAACCGCACCTGGCCTTCACCTGCCTGGCGCCACGGGTCGAAGACCACGAATACGACGTCGACCACGGCAAGCACAATGGCCAGTGGACCTGGTTTATCCGCAGCAACCGCGATGGCATCAACCATGCGCTGTACGTGGCCGCCGACACCGGCACGCCGCCCACCGAAGCGGACTGGCAGAACCTGATCCCCCACAGCGACGAGGTCATGCTCGACGGCGTGAGCCTGAACGCCAACGCCATGACCTTGAGCCTGCGCATCGGTGGCCTGCCAGTCATCGAAGTGCACCCTGAGGATGTGCCGGCCTATCGGGTGCAATTGCCTGACGCCGCCTACAGCCTCTACGTGCAGAACAGCCTGGAGTTCCCCAGCGACAAGATCCGCCTGCGCTATGAGGCCTTGAATCGCCCGGCCCAAGTGCGTCAGCTCGAGCTGGCGACAGGCGCGCAGGTCGTGCTCAAGGAAACCCCGGTGCTGGGCGTCTTCAACGCCGACGATTACGTCAGCCAACGCCTGTGGGCCACTTCCGCCGACGGCACTCAGGTACCCATCAGCCTGGTGGTCAAGCGTGACCAGCTCGGCAAGCCGACGCCGCTGTACCTGTATGGCTACGGTGCCTACGGCTCAAGCCTGGACCCGTGGTTCTCCCATGCGCGCCTGAGCTTGCTCGACCGTGGCGTGGCGTTTGCCATCGCCCATGTGCGCGGCGGCGGTGAGCTGGGGGAAGCCTGGTATCGCAACGGCAAGCAGGAACACAAGCAGAACACCTTCAGCGACTTTATCGCCTGCGCCGAACATTTGATTGCCGAGGGCCTGACCACCTCCCAGCAACTGGCGATCAGTGGCGGAAGTGCCGGCGGCCTGTTGATCGGCGCGGTGCTCAACCAGCGTCCGGAATTGTTCCAGGCGGCGATTGCCGAAGTGCCGTTCGTCGATGTGCTCAATACCATGCTCGACCCGGAACTGCCGCTGACCATCACCGAGTACGACGAGTGGGGCAACCCCGAGGAACCCGAGGTGTATGCGCGCATCAAGGCTTACGCGCCGTACGAGAACGTCCGCGCCCAGGCTTACCCGGCCACGCTGGTGATCGCCGGCTATAACGACAGCCGCGTGCAGTACTGGGAAGCCGCCAAGTGGGTGGCCAAGCTGCGGGATATCAAGACGGACGACAACCTGCTGCTGCTCAAGACCGAGCTGGGTGCCGGCCATGGCGGCATGAGCGGGCGCTATCAGGGCTTACGTGACGTCGCCCTCGAATATGCCTTTGTGTTCAAGGCCCTCGGTCTGGTCTAACCGCCCGGCGTTTTCGGCTTGCTGTCGTTCTGCTGCAGGCCAGGGACCGTCTGGTCCTTGGGCGGCGCCGGCAGCACGATGGGCGCCAGCGGCGGCGAGCCATTATGGGTCTTGGGCGCAACGGGCGGCGTGACTTGCGGGTACAACGTGGGTGTTGGCGTGCCCGGCGCGCCTGGGGTTGGCGTGGGCGCGACCGGTACGGTTTGTAACTCCTGAGCCTGCGCGGTACCCAATGCGAGCGCGCTCAACACAATGACCGTTAGAATGCTGCACTTCATCGATGGCTCCATGGCCTGACCGGAATGCCCTAAGGCTACTCCCAACCGCGCAAGAATGCCCTTCCCAATGAGATTTCCATGAAACGTTTTGTTCTGCTGGACACCACCCCAATCCCCGACAACGGCGGTGCCTTGTGCCTGTTCGAATACGGCGAGGACTTCGTCATCAAGATCCAGGGCGGTGACGGTGGCCAGTTGATGAACACGCGCATGCACGGCTCCGAAGATGCCTTGGCGGAGATTCCCTGCCGCAAAGTGGCCGGACGCCCAGGATCACGGGTGCTGATCGGCGGCCTGGGCATGGGCTTTACCTTGGCCGCGGCGCTCAAGCATTTGGGCAAGAGCGCCGAAGTGGTGGTGGCCGAACTGGTGCCCGGCGTCGTGGAATGGAACCGTGGGCCACTGGGGGAGAAATCCGGACGCCCGCTGCTGGACCCGCGCACCGTGGTCCGCCTGGAAGACGTGGCCAAGGTACTGCAGGCCGAGCCCCAAGGCTTTGATGCGATCATGCTCGACGTCGACAACGGCCCCGAGGGGCTCACGCAAAAAGCTAACAGTTGGCTGTACTCGGCCAGTGGCCTGGCCGCGTGCGCCAAGGCCCTGCGGCCCAAGGGTGTGCTGGCGGTGTGGTCGGCCAGCGCCGACAAGCTGTTCAGTGACAAACTGCGCAAGGCCGGTTTCAAGGCCGAGGAAGTGCAAGTGTTTGCCCATGGCAACAAGGGCACGCGGCATACCATCTGGATTGCAGAGAAGCTCAAGGGCTGATCACGGTTGATTCAATAGCGCCAATCCCCTGTGGGAGCGGCTAGAATCAACCTTGTCCGTGAACCACCCAATAATAGCCAGGAGCCATGATGAGCTCGAATAACCCACCCTCCCACACCGCCAAGCTGGACCGCATCCTCGCCGATGCCCAGCGCGACCGCGAAATGGGCTACCGCGATAAAGCCTTGAAGATGTACCCCCACGTGTGTGGCCGCTGCGCCCGTGAGTTTTCCGGCAAGCGCTTGAGTGAACTGACCGTCCACCACCGCAACCACAACCATGATGACAACCCCCAGGACGGCTCCAACTGGGAGTTGCTGTGCCTGTACTGCCACGACAACGAACACTCGCGCTACACCGACCAGCAATACTTCGGCGAAGGCTCCACCAGCAGCCCGAGCATTGCCAAGGCAACGCACAACCCGTTTGCGGCGTTGGCGGGGTTGATGAAGAAGGAAGACTAACGTTCTTCTTTGCCTGTTCCGGCCTCATCGCAGGCAAGCCAGCTCCCACAGTAGGAATGTATTTCCCGGTGGGAGCCGGGCTTGCCCGCGATGACGATCGTCCAAGCACTGCATCCCCCCAGGCCGTATAATCGCCGTTTTTCTCAAGGCACCCTTCCCCGTGGGCAATAAACGCTACAGCTGCATCGGTCTGTACAACCCCAAATCTCCCGAAAACGTCGGCTCGGTGATGCGTGCCGCCGGCTGTTACGGCGTGGCCTCGGTGTTCTACACCGGCGTGCGTTACGAGCGCGCCCGGGATTTCATCACCGACACCAAGAAGGTGCACCACGATATCCCGCTGATCGGCATCGACGACCTGAAAAAGATCCTGCCCTTAGGCTGCATCCCGGTCGCCGTGGAATTGGTCGACGGCGCCCGCCCGTTGCCTGAATACACCCACCCCGACCGCGCGCTGTATATCTTCGGCCCCGAAGACGGCTCCCTGGACAAAGAGATCCGCGACTGGTGCGAGGACGTGGTGTACATCCCCACCACCGGCTGCATGAACCTGGCGGCCACGGTCAACGTGGTGCTCTATGACCGCCTGGCCAAGGGCAACAACACCCGTTCGGGCCCCAAGTACTGACATTGCGGGAACATCCGGCACATGCGCGCAGTCAGCTAGTAACACTTGCCCTTGTTGGAGACTGATCATGAGCGACAGCAAAACCTTGCGACCTATCATCGAAGCCGCCCCCTTGAAGCCTCAACCCACCCAGAACGTGCATGGCTGGGAGCGCATCGGCTCGGTGGCCGGCGGGGTAATGATGGTGGGTAAAGGCCTGCGCCGCGGCGGGATTTTCGGCTTGATCCAGGTGGCGATTGGTGGCGTGGCACTGGCCCGTGGCTTTACAGGGCACAGTTCGCTCAAGGACAAACTGGAACAGGGCCGCCAGGAAATGAACAGCGTGCGCACCAAGATCGAACGGGCCGGTGAAGAGTTGAAGAACCTGAAGACCAAGGCCGAAGTGGCGGCTGAAAAGGCGGTGAAACCTAAAGCCTGACCTGAGACTTGGACATGCTGGAGATTCAAATGTGGGAGGGGGCTTGCCCCCNGAGTGTCAGCAGCCTACTTTTTGCTGACCCACCGCCATCGGGGGCAAGCCCCCTCCCACATTTTGAATTGCACAGGGGTTTGGATCAGCGCAGCAGTTTGCTGTCCAGTACCACCGACGACTCACCGATCACACTCTCGGCCAACTGCACGAACTCTTTGGTGTTGATGCTGTTCACCCGCATCACTGCCTGCGCCAGATCGTCCAGGGAGCGTTTGTTGTGGGTCTTCACGCGGATCTCACGGTCCAGTTCCTGCAATACCACCACCGAACGCGCCAGCGTCGCGCCGTTGACGTGCTCGCCTTTGAGAGTGGTGACGTCTTTGCCTTCTTTGGTCAGCCTCGCCTGGATCGCCGCATAGCGTTCATCGGTGATGCCACCGGCACGCCGCATCAGCTCAATCGCGTAGTACTCGCCCAAGCCCTCGCTGATCCAGTCGCTGCTGTCGTGGTCATTGAAGCGTCCGATGGCCTGCACCACTTCGCGCAGCAACGGGCTGCTGCCATTTTCGCCCACCAGCGGCGTGCGGCTGTTGAGGTAGATCGAATCGCGTAACGAATAAGCGCCCCGCCGCATCGGGTCACTGGCACCGACAATCAACAGTTTGCCGGGATGGCGCGGGAACGCGGCTTCCACCTGGGGCCAGACAAACGTCAGCAACGTCAGCACGTCCATGCGGCGCATCCCCTGGCCCTTGGGCGAGGCCACGGTGACGTCGGTATCACCCAGGCGCAGGCGGCGGCTGCCGAGGTTGCCCGCCAGCATCCAGCCGGTGGGGCGGTCGAACAGGCGGGACACGTTGTCGATGCGGAATTTGTTCTGGCCGATGCGCGGCCAGGCGGTTTCGACGCTCTTCCAACCCGTCGGCAGTTCAAACATCAGGCGTGAGACCAGTTCGACGCCGTCTTGCTGGTCGAGACGTGCGGCCGGCACCAGGTCTTCGCCGCGCAGTAACGCCCAGCCGGGCGTGATGCGTGTGTCATACACGCCGGGCTTGCGCGCATGGGCCAGGCGCACCCGGTAGGTCAGGCTGGCCTTGTCAGGGCTGGGTTGCCACAGGCCACGGTTGCCCGTGACTTGCCACTGGCCATCGGCCTTGAAGTCGCTGTAGTCACCGTCGCGGCCCAGGTCGAAGTTCAGGCTGCGCACCGCCGCGCCCTGGGACAGGCTGACGCGCACCTCCGCCTGCTGGCTTTGGGGCAACAGCTTGATGTGGTAATCCAGGTCGACTTTCTTCGCGCACCAGCCCGGCCCGCTCAGCGCCAGCACGACCAGGCCCGCTGCCCACTTGGCGGCCACCTTCATACACACTCCTCATTCAGCCTGCGCGGAAAATCAGGTAATCCTCCCAGTCGTCCTCGGGCACGCTGCCTTCGCTGAGCATGCGCCCGGACTGGGAAATGCGTTCATGGTGCACCGCGTCACGGTCGCCGCAGACCAGGTGATGCCACAGCGGCAAGTCCTTGCGCTCGCTGACCAGGCGATAACCGCAGGTCGGCGGCAACCATTTGAACTGATCGGCCTGGCCCGGTGTGAGCTGAATGCAATCAGGCACCGAGGCGCGGCGGTTGGGGTAATCAGTGCACTGGCAGGTTTTCAGGTCGAGCAGTTTGCAGGCGATACGCGTGTAATAGACGCTGTTGTCGTCCTCATCCTCAAGCTTTTGCAGGCAGCACAGGCCACAGCCGTCGCACAATGACTCCCACTCCTCTTGGTCGAGGTGCTCAAGGGTTTTGCGTATCCAGAAAGGTTCGACTTTGGCGGCCATGGCTCTGCATCAGTATCGGAAGGTGAAAAGGCCGCCAGTCTAGTGCCCAAGCCCGTTGGGGCCAAGCGCTTACGACTGACGGTGTTGCAAGACTTGTCAGGCCTGGGTGGGCGCAGTAGTTTTGAATCCCGTTTTTTTCATCAGGGTCTGTCCATGAGCAATAACCCCCGTGTTGCCGATTATCCGATCCACACCCAATTCACCGAGCGCTGGTCGCCCCGCGCCTTTACCGGCGAGAGCATCCCGCAGGAGACGCTGCTGAGTTTCTTCGAAGCGGCACGCTGGGCGCCTTCGGCCTACAACTCGCAGCCGTGGCGGTTTCTGTATGCGCGCCGTGACACGCCGGACTGGGAGCGCTTCCTGGGCCTGCTGAATGAATTCAACCGCAATTGGGCGCAGCATGCGTCGGCCCTGATCATCATCGCGTCGAAAACCGACTTCATCGCCCCGGGTGCTACCGAAGAAACCCCGGCGCTGTGGCACACCTTCGACACCGGCTCGGCCTGGGGCCACCTGGCGCTGCAAGCCAGCCTCAGTGGCTGGCACACCCACGGCATGGCCGGTTTCGACCAGGAACTGACCCGCAAGGAGCTGAAGATTCCCCAGGGTTATGCGCTGCATGCGGCCGTGGCGGTGGGCAAGCTGGGTGACAAGTCGAGTTTGCCGGAGTACCTGCAAGGGCGCGAAATGCCGAGCCCGCGCAAGCCGTTGAGCGAGCTGGTGTCCGAGGGGAACTTCAGTCTCTAAGCATCGCCCTCTCATCCTCTGTAGGAGCGAGCTTGCTCGCGAAGAACGTCAACGATGACGCGCACTTTCTGAATAAGCGCGGCGCCTGTGAGTTTTACGCGAGCAAGCTCGCTCCTACATGAGGCCATCGGGCAAGCTCTTCAGTACCCGCGCTCGAAATCCACTTCCCCGCGTAGCGCTTGCTTGGCCTGATACGCCCGCAGGTTCTGCACAAACAACTCCACCATCATTGGCGGCGAGGTCGGGGCCGAGCTGTGCCCGGTCAACAGCAAACCCCACGCCGTCCAGAACGGGTGGCGTTGCGGCAAGGGCTCCTGGCGGCACACGTCGATCACCGCGCCGGCCAGGTGCCCTTCTTTGAGCGCCTCGACCAGATCGGCGTCCACCACCGCCACGCCGCGTCCGACGTTGATAAACAACCCGGTGGGCTGGAATTGCTTGAACAGCGCCGCGTCGTACAGGTCATGGGTATCAGGCGTGTTGGGCAGCAGGTTGATCACGTAATCCACCTCCCCCACCAGCCGGCCCAACTGGTCGAGCCCCGCCACTTCGATAAACGGTGCCTGCTCGCGGGCCTGGCTGGCGATGCCATACAACTGCACGCCGAACGGCAGCAGAAACTCGGCCACGCGCTGGCCGATGTCACCGGTGCCGACGATCAGCGCCTTACGCCCCGCCAGGCTCTGGCCCATGCGGTTATCCCATTTGCGCTCCACCTGGCTGACCAACCGCGCCAGCACTTCGCGCTCGTGGCCCAGCATGTAGGTGAGGACAAACTCGGCCATGACCTGGCCAAAAATGCCTACCGCGCGGGTCAGCCGGTAGTCGCGTGGCAAGCCATCGGCCAGCAGGGGCGTGATGCCCGCCCAGGTCGATTGCAGCCATTGCGGATGATGGCCCTGGCGCAGCAGGGTAGCCAACAGATCGGGCTGGCCCAGCCACACCGGACAGTCGGCGGCCAGGCGCGAGAGTTCGGCCGAGTCGCCGCTGGTCAGCACTTCGAGGTCTGGGGCGGCGTCCCTGAGCAATTGGGCGTAGAGCGGATGATCCTGTTCAGCAATCAGAACACGCATGGTTCAAACCTTTGAAAAAACAGTGCAGACGGCCGCCCGCATCCTTACGGCCACCGTCCTCTAATACGATTCCATTGAAGCTGTGCCCTGAAGCGGGCACTGGTCGATCACATCGGGTCGTTGCGGCGCAGCAGCTCTTCGGGCAAGTGCTCGATGTACTCGTCCTCGGCCGGCGGCATTTGCAGGTGGTAGCCCTGCTTGTCGAGGTTTTCCAGCACCACGGCGATGTCTTCGCGCGACAGCTTGCGCTCCGGCGTCAGCACCATGTCAAAGGCGTGATGCGCCTTGCCAAAGGCTTCCATCAACGGCTCGGGCACGCGCTCCAGGGCATCGCTTTTGAGCACATAGAGGTACATGCCGTCTTTTTTCTTGCTGCGGTAGATGGAGCAAATACGTTTCAAGGCTGTTCTCCGGCATTGGCCAGGCTGTCGAGCAACGCCTGGCCCATCAACTCGCGGCGCCAGCCACGCAGCGAGTCTGGCAATTGGTAAGGCCCATCGGGGTAGCCACTTTTAACCAGGGCTTCGAGGGTTTTCTTGCGCAGCATCAGTTCCGGCGCCATGTCCAGGCGCTCGGCGAAGGTTTGGCCCAGGGCACGCAGTTGCTTGATCAACGCTGCAGCGTCCACCGGTAACGGCTCTGCCACGGCAGGCGGCCATTGGTCCATGGGCAGGCTGGCAGTGCGTTTGATCAGGTCCAGCAGGAACTGGCCGTCCTGGCGCACCGTACGCGGGTGCATGTCTTCGATCTTGCCCAGGGCGGCGAGGTTATCCGGCTGGGATTTGGCCAGGGGCCATAACGAGTGCTCGCGAACGATGCGGTTGCGCGGCAAGTCGCGGGCACGGGCCTGCTGCTCGCGCCAGGCGCAGAGCTCACGCAGCACTGCGAGTTGGGCACGGGACAATTTCCACGCCAGCTTGGCGTCGCGGTACAGCTCGTAGGGGTCGATCTCACGGCGCAGGTTGGCCACCAGTTCGGCGCCGTCTTCCAATACCCACGCGTATTTGTCGTCCGACAGTTGCGGGCGCAGGCGGGTGTAAACCTCGGCCAGGTGCACGGCGTCTTCGGCGGCGTAGCTGACCTGCGTCTCTGACAATGGCCGCTGCAGCCAGTCGGAGCGGGTTTCGCCCTTGGGCAGCTCGATATCCAACACCGCCTGCACCAGGCGCGAGTAGCCCATGGAGAAACCGAGGTTGAGGTACGCCGCCGCCAATTGGGTGTCGAACAACGGCACTGGCAAGCTGCCAGTCAGGCGCAACAGCACTTCCAGGTCTTCGCTGCAGGCGTGCACCACCTTGATCACCGCCGGGTTCTCCAGCAAGGCGGCCAAGGGTTGCCAATTGTCGATAGTCAGGGGGTCGATCAGGTAAGCGCGCACGCCATCACCGATCTGGATCAGCCCGGCAATAGGGTAAAAGGTGTCGACCCGCATGAATTCGGTGTCGAGGGCGACGAATGGCAACTGCTGCCATTCGGCGCAATGCTGGCCGAGGCTATCGTTGTCGCAGATCCAGTGAATATCGATGGCCACACGGCTCTCCCTTGAAGAATGGCGCGCAGTATATATCGCGAAAGGGGCTTGCGAGCATCCGCAGTGCACACGCCATCATGAAAACTCCGACAGGAGATGAAGAATAGTCCGACAAACGGGCGTTATCCTCTCTTACGCAAAACGTAGACGCACCATCGCCGCGAGCCCGGCAGGAACTCTTGGTAACTGAGGATTTTGAAGCCGGCTTGGCGAAACTCGCTCTCTACCGGCGTACCCACGTTCACGGCAACAATCACCGTGTCGCGACTGACGCGGTGAAACTCGTGCAACAACATGAGTCGTGCATCGCTACCGGGCACATGGCGAAACAAATCCAGACAGAAAATGCAGTCCACCGCATTCGCCGAAAGGCCAATGGAAAACGCCGAGCCCTGGAATGTTTTGACACGCTTGAGCAACGCGCCCGGGTGATGGGTGCGCGCGTGATCGAGCATCGCCTGGGAGTTGTCCGAGGCCAGAATCACACGGTTGACGTGTTCGGCCAGCACCGGCCAGAAGCGCCCGGAACCGCACGCCAGGTCGAGGATAAGCCCTGGCTCGCCCGCCACTTTCAGGGCCTGGCGTACCAACCGCGCATCGCGCCACGCCGACAGGCGCTGCAACAGCCTGGGCGGACGCGGGTCGCCACAGCCCCTGGCATGCTCACGGTCATAGCGCTCGGTGAATTCGGTCTCGATGGAGGATGGAGGTTGTGGCGACATCGCGGGCTCATGTGAATGAAACGGTAGTGAACGACCTTGATCCGCAGCTTAACCTTCGCAACGTGAAAAAAAGGTCGAAAGCCCACCCCGCTAAAACCGGTCACGCTTGATGCAAGTACCACCGCCAATCCTGCTCCCCCACCTCGCCCATGAACTGGCGGTATTCGGCACGTTTGACCGCCAGGTAAACGCTTAGAAATTCGCGCCCGAACGCATCCGGTGCCCAGCGGGAGGTTTCCAGCGCGCGCAAGGTGGTCAGCCAGTCGGTGGGCAGCAGTTCCTTGGCCTGGGCGTAGCCGTTGCCTTGCACCGGGGCGCCAGGGTCGAGCTGTTCGCGGATGCCTCGATGAATCCCGGCCAGGATCGCAGCAGCCGCCAGGTAGGGGTTGGCGTCGGCACCGCAGATGCGGTGTTCGATATGCCGCGATTGAGCCGGGCCACCGGGCACGCGCAGGCTGACGGTGCGGTTGTCCACGCCCCAGGTGGCAGCGAGCGGCGCATAGCTGTTGGTTTGGAAGCGTCGATAAGAGTTGGCGTTGGGGCAGAACATCAACAGTGAATCGAGCAAGGTACTGAGCATGCCGCCCACGGCTTGGCGCAGCAGTGGCGTGCCGTCGGTCGCTTCACTGGCAAACAGGTTATTGCCCTGGGCATCGGCCAGGCTGACGTGCATGTGCATGCCGGTGCCGGCCAGGTCGTCGAACGGCTTGGCCATGAAACAGGCGGTCATTCCATGTTTGTGCGCCACGCCCTTGACCAGGCGTTTGTAGCGCACGGCTTCGTCCATCGCCTGCAGCGCGTCGGTGCGGTGTTCGAGGGTGATTTCCACTTGGCCCGGCGCGTACTCGGAGATAGCTGTGCGCGCCGGAATCCCTTGCAGTTTGCAGGCGCTGTAGAGGTCGGCAAGAAACGGCTCGATCTGCTCCAGTTCGCGCAGGCCGTAGACTTGCGTCGAACGCGGGCGATTGCCATCCACATCCCGCGCCGGTTGCGGGCGGCCGTTGCTGTCGGGCTTTTGGTCGAGCAGGTAGAACTCCAGCTCCGCCGCCATCACCGGGTAATAACCGTCGGCCTTGAGCGCCTCGATAACATTGGCCAGCAGGTGCCTGGGGTCGGCCACGGTGGCGGGCAGGCCTTCGGTGGGGTGCATGCTGACCTGCACCGCTGCGGTGGGGATCAAGCGCCATGGCATGCGCTGCAAGCTGCCGCTGATCGGGTAGGCGCGGCAGTCAATATCCCCCACCTCCCAGACCAGCCCGGAGTTTTCTACGTCATCGCCATTGATGGTCAGGCCGAGGATGGTACTGGGCAGAGGCCGGCCACTTTCGTACACCGCCAGCAGTTCGTCGCGGTGCAGCAGCTTGCCGCGCGGTACGCCGTTGTTATCGAGGATAAACAGCTCGAACATCTCAATGTCGGGGTTCTGTTCAAGGAAGGTCTGGGCTTCATGCAGGCTGGCAAAAACACTCATGGGAATTCTCATACGTTTGCGTCAGGCAAGCGCGCAGGCGCCGCCGGGCAGATGCGCACAGGTGCGCGTCATCCTTGGGGTAGATCAACGTAGGAGAGAGGTATCTGGCGGGCGCGCGTGTCGGCAATGGAACAAGGCCCAGAACGCAAGCGCAGACGGCAATGTCGCGGTGTGAGTGTCGGGGCAAGCGTGCATGCGCGGTCCACAGTGATAGAAAGACTTGAGCGTCACACGCGAGGATACGCGAGTAAATTCAGCCTTGATGGAGTTTGGTTGCAGTTTGGCTAAACATTCACCGCGCCTTGCCACCCTGCCCTGTGCTGGAAATAATGAGCCCCCGACCGTGCCCCAAGGATTCGACTCCATGAAAGCGCCTCTGGCCCTCTGTGTACTGGCAAGCCTGGCCAATGTCGCCCAGGCCAACACCGCTGCATCTCGCCTTGACGACGTGATTGCGCGCGGCACCCTCACCGTGTGTACCACCGGCGACTACAAGCCTTACACCTCGCTGCGCAGCGACGGCGGCTATGAAGGTATCGACATTGCCATGGCCGAGTCCCTGGCCAAGAGCCTCAACGCCAAAATCAACTGGGTGCCCACCACCTGGAAAACCCTGATGCCGGACTTTCTGACCCAACGCTGCGACATCGCGGTGGGCGGTATTTCCGTGTCGTTGGAACGTCAGAAAAAAGCCTTCTTCAGCCAGTCTCTCGGGGTCGATGGCAAGATCCCACTGGTGCGCTGCGCCGATGTGCAGCGCTACCAGACGGTGGAACAGATCAACCAGCCCCAGGTGCGAGTGATCGAGCCCGCCGGTGGCACCAATGAAGTGTTTGCCCGTGCGCACCTGGGCCAGACGCAGATTCGCCTGCATGACAACGTGACGATTTTTGATGAACTGCTGGCGGGCAAAGCCGATGTGATGATTACCGACGCCAGCGAGGCGCGTTATCAGCAGAAGCTCAAGCCTGGGTTGTGCGCGGTCAACCCGGAGCAACCGATGCAGTACAGTGAAAAAGCGTTTTTGTTGCCGCGAGATGATGTGGCCTGGAAGAGTTACGTGGATCAGTGGTTGCATTTGAGTGTGGCGACGGGGGCGTATGCAGGGATTGTGGGGCAGTGGTTGGCTGCGCCTTGAATGTGGCCCCCGCGATCTAAATGTGGGAGCTGGCTTGCCTGCGATAGCTATAAGTATCTACACAGCGCTGTAACGGTCGACGGTAACCACGATGCGAAGCGAGTCGCTCTTGATCTTGATCTGCTTTTGATCTCAGGCGCCCCGTTAAACCACGCTGGCCGTAATTCGACAGTGATTTGGGGGGTAAACCGGCAGGGATGCCGGTTTAGCCGCCCCGCGCCATGGATGGCGCGTGGCGGCGC
>NZ_JBQEQE010000020.1:0-110620 GCF_052046095.1 Pseudomonas sp. 22072 | reverse complement strand
TTCACTGGCTGACCCACTGCTATCGCAGGCAAGCCAGCTCCCACATTGGTTCTGCTGTGTGGCGGGTTGACGGTTACAATGCCGCTCTACCAAGGAGCCTTCATGACCGCCCTGCTGACCGACTGGCGCCACCGCCCCACCCATCGCCGCGTCTGGGCCCTGGCCGCGCCGATGATCCTGTCGAATATCTCGGTGCCCTTGGTGGCTCTGGTGGACAGCATGGTCATCGGCCACCTGCCCCACGCCCACCAACTGGGTGCCGTGGCTGTCGGCGCCAGCCTGTATACCTTCCTCGCCTGGGCCATGGGTTTCCTGCGCATGGGCTCCACCGGGTTCGCCGCCCAGGCCGCCGGGCGTAACGATGGTGCAGCGTTGCGGCAAATCCTGTTGCAAGGCTTGCTGTTGGCGCTGGGGCTGGCGATGTTACTGGGTACCGTGGGCATTCCCCTGAGCCATCTGGCCCTGGAATGGATGCAGCCCTCGCCCGAACTGAACCAACTTACCCGCGAGTTTTTCCACACCCGCCTGTTCGGCCTGCCCGCCGCTCTCGCCAGTTATGCACTGGTCGGCTGGTTCCTCGGCACCCAGAATGCACGAGCGCCATTGGCGATTTTGCTGACCACCAACCTGGTCAACATCGCGCTTAACCTATGGTTCGTCCTCGGGCTGGACTGGGGCGTGGTCGGCTCCGCCCGAGCCTCGGTGATCGCAGAGTGGACCGGCGCCCTGCTCGGCCTGGCGCTTACGCAAAAAGCCCTGCGCGCTTATCCTGGGCATATCGCTTGGGCCGCCTTGAAATTGTGGCAAAGCTGGCGCCCGTTGCTGGCGGTCAACCGCGACATTTTTATCCGCAGCCTGGCGTTGCAGTCGGTGTTTTTCATGATCACGGTGCAAGGCGCAAGGCTGGGAGATGCCACAGTTGCAGCCAATGCCTTGCTGCTCAATGGGCTGTTACTGACGGCACATGCCCTGGATGGCCTGGCTCACGCGGTCGAGGCTCTGTGCGGCCACGCCATCGGCGCACGTGACCGGCAAGCGTTACGGCAGTCATTGGTGGTTGCCTGTGGTTGGTCGCTGATCGCCAGCGTGGGTTTCGCCCTGCTGTTCACCTTCGGCGGCCATCTGTTCATCGCCATGCAAACCGATATCCCCAGCGTGCGCGAAACCGCCGCTATCTACCTGCCCTACCTCGCGGTATTGCCGTTGATTGCGGTGTGGAGTTATTTGCTCGATGGGCTGTTTATCGGTGCAACGCGGGCGCGGGAAATGCGCGATGGGATGTTGCTGACGGTGATGCTGGTACTGCCGATTGCCTGGGCTTTGCAGGGCTTGGGCAACCACGGACTGTGGATAACTTTTTTGCTATTCATGGCGGTACGCAGCTTGATCCTGGGGGCGATTGCCTGGTGGCTGAGCACGCAGAATCGCTGGCTGAGCGATACCCGCTGACACGAGCCCCTACCTGTTACTTCTGACAGGTTACAAGCCGATTTTTCAAGCGTTGAATAGCGGTGGGCAACCTCCCCTGCTTACGCCAAGGAAAATCGCTATGAATATCAAACGACAAACAGGCATCGTCACCCTTTGGGTAATCGCCACGCTGACTACCGCAGGCTGCACGGCGCCATCGAACTCAACAGCGCAGCCGGCCGGGACACTGCGGGTGGAGAATCAAATGGCCGGTGAGTACACACTCGTGGTGATACATGGGACTGAACAGCACAGAATCACCAAAGGCGAATCAAAGGACCTGACAATCGATGGAAAAGAGGTGCTCCTGTCGCGCCTCAACAGTCAGGGCACAATAACGCAGATAGCCCTCAACGTTCACTCAGAGAGCAAATGCCCAGTGACGCAATGCTTGCTCGTAAGGTGACTTGATCAACGTCGTGCCAATGCGGCCGGCCTCACAGGAACTAAACGAACACTCGCTCAGTTCCGGTGAGGCCGCACGACTCAAGAAGACAAGTAAGAAGAACGAGTCAACCCAAGACGCAACGCATCCAGGAACTGGGTACGCTCGGACGCCGAGATCTTCGCGCTCGCGCACTTGTCGCGGTAGTGCGTCATCAACTCTTCCGGCGACAAGTGCACATAGCGCAGCATGTCTTCGATGGTGTCGTGAGTCTCGATCCCGGCGCTGTACACCGAACCGTCTTCACGCTGGTAGATGTTCACCGAGTCGGTGTCACCGAACAGGTTGTGCATGTCGCCCAGGATTTCCTGATAGGCGCCGACCAGGAAGATACCCAGCAGGTAGTCCTCGCCTTCGTTCAAGCCGTGAACAGGCAGGCTCGTTTCGATGCTCTGCTCGTCGACGTATTGCTTGATCTTGCCGTCGGAGTCGCAGGTCAGGTCTTGCAGCACGGCGCGGCGCAGCGGCTCTTCGTCGAGGCGGTGCAGCGGCAGGATCGGCAAGACCTGGCCGATGGCCCACGTATCCGGCAAGCTCTGGAATACCGAGAAGTTGCAGATGTATTTGTCGGCCAGCTTGTCGTTGAGTTCGTCCAACACCTGGCGGTGCGAGCGCTGGCGGGCTTTCAACGAGTTGTGCAGGCGACGGCACACCGCGAAGTAGCACTGTTCGGCCAGGGCTTTTTCGGCCAGGGTCAGCTTGCCGTCGGCGTACTGGGTGGCCACGTCGCTCATGTAGTGGGTGGCGCGCCAGTAGGTTTCGGTGACCATCTCGATGTCGGTCGGGCCCAGCAGGTCCACCAGCCATTGCACGGTTTCCGGCAGGCTTTCCTTGTTTTCGATGGTCGGGATTTCGTCGTTGTGCTTCTCGACGTCCGTCACCTGCACCACCAGCATGGCGTGGTGAGCGGTCAGGGAGCGGCCGCTTTCGGAGAAGATGTTCGGGTGCGGCAGGCTCTGCGCGTCGCAGAATTCCTTGAGCATGCCCACTACCACGCCGGCGTAGTCGTCCATGTCGTAGTTGATCGAACTGGCGTTGCGCGAGTGCGTGCCGTCGTAGTCCACGCCCAGGCCACCGCCGACGTCGATGTGGTCCACCGGCAGGCCGAGGTTGCGCAGTTCGCCGTAGTAACGAATGGCTTCCTTGAACCCGTGCTGGTAGTCGGCCAGGTTGGCAATCTGCGAGCCCATATGGAAGTGCAGCAGGCGGATGCCCTGGTCCAGGCCGGCTGCGCGGAAGCGCTCGACCACTGACAGCAACTGGGCTGCCGACAGACCGAATTTGGATTTCTCGCCACCGGTGTCCGCCCACTTGCTCGATGCCAGGGACGACAGGCGCACACGCAGGCCCACCTGCGGCTTGACCTTGAGGCTCGCCGCCTCTTCGATCACCAGCCCCACCTCGGACTCTTTCTCAATCACGATGAACACGTTGTGGCCGAGCTTCTGGCCCATCAGCGCCAGGCGGATGAACTCACGGTCTTTGTAACCGTTGCAGACGATGGTGCCGCCCTTCGGCGCCAGGGCCAGCACGGCCAGCAGCTCAGGCTTGGAGCCGGCTTCCAGGCCGATGGAAACGTTCTGGGTGGCAATGATGTTCTCGATCACCGCTTCCTGCTGGTTCACCTTGATCGGGTACAGCGCGGTGTACTTGCTCTGGTATTCCAGGCGCTCGATGTTGGCGTCGAAGGCACCGGTCAATTGGCGCACGCGGTCTTGCAGGATATCGGGGAAGCGCACCAGCAGCGGCAACGACAGGCCGCTTTTGCGCAACTCATCGACTTGCTCGTACAGGTCGACGGGCGTGCTGTTCGGGCCGTTCGGACGGACTTCTACGCGACCGGCTTCATTGATCGCGAAATACCCGGCCCCCCAATGGCGAATCCCGTAAACACTGCGGCTGTCCGCAACTGTCCATTGGCTGCCATCGTCTTTGCGTGTGCGTCGTACGGACATCGAAGTCCCCTATTAATGAAGGCGAAGGCGCCACCTCTCGCGGAGGCTGGCGCAGTCTAAAGAATGAAAATGACGATTTGCCTGCAAGGGAAGTAGACCCCACTGGCAGGACAGAGTTTAGCCACAGGTTGGGAAGAGGCTTTCAGCCGCCGGACTTCTTGGCCTTGTACCCGAGCTTGATCAGCTCGGCCAACAGCAACTCGACGTGATCGCCCTGAATCTCGATAACCCCGTCTTTCAACGCGCCACCGGTGCCACAGCGCTTTTTCAGCGAGGTGGCCAATTCCTTCAGGGCTTCTTCAGCCAGGGGCACGCCGGTGATAGTGGTCACCGTCTTGCCGCCACGGCCTTTGCTCTCGCGACGCACGCGGGCAATACCGTCGCCTTCGGGGATCAGGGTCTGTTTGCAGGTGCACGAATCCACGGGCTGACGACAGTCCGGGCAGTGTCGACCTGCGTCGGTGGAAAATACCAGGCCACCAAGGGCGGCGAAGGATGCGGCTTTTTTGGCCACCGGCAATCCTCTTGGGAGGATGAAGACTGATCGGCGCCGCACAAGGCGGTGACCGACCGCGAAGCCCCACTCAGGCAGGGGCAGCGCTACCGAACCGTCAAGGCCACCACCATTGTAGGAGCGAGCTTGCTCGCGAAGATCGTCAACGATAACGCGGGCATTCAGCCAGCACGCGGTGTCTTGGCGTTTTTCGCGAGCAAGCTCGCTCCTACAGGGTGAAACAATAGCGGTTCGGGTGAAAAGGCGCGCAGTGTAACGGCAAAAAGCCAAGTTGCTAAGAGCCAAATGGCGCCAATTTATACAACTTTAGCGACGTGAGGCGAGATACCGCCGCAAGCCCTCTTGGGCGTCCGGGCAATAAGACTTTTGCTCGGCCTCTGCAAGCACCGTTTCAATGGATAGAAAACGCGCTTCCATGACCTCTTCAGGCTGCAAACACAGTGGGCCGTCCCATACAGCAGAGTAGGACGTACACCACAGGCGGCTGTCGCCATCTTCAAAGTAAAAATGATCGTGCTCGACCAACTCCACGCCACTCACGCCCAGCTCTTCCGCCAATTCCCGCTGTGCCGACAGGGCATAGCTTTCTCCCGCCGCCACCATCCCGCCCGCCGCCGTATCCCAGAACCCCGGGTACAGGGCTTTGCTCAGCGTGCGCCGGTGCACACACAGCTCGCCTTTGGAATTGAACAGGAAGATAAACGTGCAACGGCCGATCAAGCCGCGCTGGCGCAGGTCGGACCTGACCAGGTGACCGAGCAGGTGGTCCTGCTCGTCGACCCAGCAGATCAGTTCAGCGTCGGAGGCTGCTCGGTGTGCGGCCTCCTTTTGAGTAGCGTCCATCATCAACCCTGGTTGAGGAGCTGACGCAAGTCGATCACTGCAGCGTTTGCCCGGGAAATATAGTTGGCCATCACCAGCGAATGGTTCGCCAGTACGCCGAAGCCACTGCCGTTAAGAATCATAGGACTCCATACCGGTTCTTGCGAGGCCTCTAGCTCCCGAATGATCTGGCGCACGCTGACGGTGGCATTTTTCTTGGCCAGTACGTCGGCAAAATCGACTTCGATGGCACGCAGCAGATGGGACAGCGCCCATGCCTGGCCGCGCGCTTCGTAGAACACGTTGTCGATCTGCATCCATGGGGTTTCCACCACTTCTTCATCGACCTGCGGCACTTCACCCGGCGCCAGCGCCTCGGTTTTCAGCGCAGTGTTCAACTTGACCCGGCCCACGCTGGCGGACAGACGCTGGGACAGCGAGCCCAAACGTGTGGCCACATCGCCCAGCCAGTTGTTGAGGTTGTCGGCACGCGCATAAAACAGCGCGCCGCGCTGGTTCGGGTCAGACAGGCGCGCTTCGTAGCGGCTCAGGGAATTGATGCCTTCCTGGTATTCCGACTCACTGGATGGCAGCACCCAACTCTTGTTGTCGAAGTTGAAGCGCGGCTCGGCCTTGGCCAAGTCAGCGTCTTCAGCCGACTGCGACTGGGAGCGGGCGAAGTCTTTACGCAGGGCACGGGTGAGGTCACGCACCTGCACCAGCACGCCGTATTCCCAGCTCGGCATGTTGTCCATCCACAAGCCTGGCGGGAAACGGTCGTTGGAGATGTAGCCGCCTGGCTTGTTCAGCAAGGTGCCAACCACGGTCTTGAGGGTTTCGACGGTGGTGTAACCCACCACCATCTGCTTGCCTTCCTTCTCGGCGGCAAGCTGGGCATTTTGCTGCACCGGAAACAGCGCCGGCTCTTGGCTCCAGTACCAACCCAGGCCACCGGTGACCAGCAGGTACAAGCCGATGATGCTGAGCAACGCCCGGCTCATCAGCAGGTTGCGAAAATAGCTGCGGTTGGCCGACTTGGGCTCAGGGGCGGGGCCTTTGGCACTGCCTTCGCGGTTTTTCCAGTCCAGCATGGCGATATCCTTTCAATCACTTGAGTTCATGCACGTCAATTGTCCGGGTGCGTTCAGACATTCCGACCACAACCCTACCCCATCGTGCCCATCGGTGCGGGGCTTTTACACGAAACTGGCGCACCAGCGCGCTTGGACTATAAAGGATGCACGCGATTTACGCTGCGCGACCCATTGGTCAATAACTGAATGGCAGGCACGCAGACTTAATTGACGTATGACACTCATCTATCAGAAAAGAGGTGCTAGCATAGAGCCATCAGTCGACCTCAGCATGCACCCTCACAGTAGTCAGGATATGACCGAGTCAGAAGACCCCAGCCGCGAGCGTCTCAAGCAGCACTTTGCCCAGCGGGTAATTCATCAGGCACGTCAAATTCTTGAGATCTGGCAGCGCCTGCAACGCAGCGAGTGGTCGAACGCCGACTTTTCCGAACTCAGCGAAGCCAACCTGCGCCTGCAACGCTTCGCCGAACGCTTCGAACAGCCCGAACACACACAACTGGCACGGCATATCAGTCAATCCTTGCAGGCTGTGGACGAGAACCGTGGCCGTCTGAGCAGCCAACTGATCACCGAGCTCAACCGCTTGATGCAACGCCTGTCCCGCACCGGCCTGCGCCAGGGCGATCAGCTTGAGCAAACCTTCCTGCCGCCGATGCGCAAGCCGATCTATGTGATGCTGGCCGACCATGACCGCGCCGAACGCCTGGCCAAGCAGTTGGAGTTCTTCGGCATGGGCGCCCACGCCCTGGACAGCGTCGCCGCCTTTCGCGCGTCCATGGCCGAGCGTTTGCCGTCGGCGATCGTGATGGACGTGGACTTCTGCGGCACCGGCCTGGGCCTGAAGCTCGCGGCAGAGGCCCAGGAGGGCCTGGAGCAAAAGCTGCCGCTGTTGTTTTTCAGCCTGCACGAAACCGACACCCCGACACGCCTGGCCGCCGTACGCGCCGGCGGCGAAGAGTTCCTGACCGGCACCCTGGAGGCCTCAAGCCTGCTGGAAAAGATCGAAGTGCTAACCTGCGCGGCCCAGTACGAACCGTACAAAGTGCTGATCATCGACGACTCGCGGGCCCAGGCGCTGCACACCGAACGCCTGCTCAACAGTGCCGGCATTGTCACCCGCACATTGACCGAACCGATCCAGGCCATGGCCGAGCTGGCGGATTTCCAGCCCGACCTGATCATCCTCGACATGTACATGCCTGCCTGTACCGGCACCGAACTGGCCAAGGTGATTCGCCACAACGACCGCTACGTCAGTGTGCCGATCATTTACCTGTCGGCCGAGGACGACCTGGATAAACAGCTGGATGCGATGAGCGAGGGCGGTGACGATTTCCTCACCAAACCGATCAAGCCGCGTCACCTGATCACCACTGTGCGCAACCGTGCGTCACGTGCGCGCAACTTGAAGGCACGGATGGTGCGCGACAGCCTGACCGGGCTGTACAACCACACGCATATCCTGCAACTGCTCGAAGATTGCAGCTTCCGCGCACGCCGCGAGAACAAGCCGTTGAGCTTTGCCATGCTCGATATCGACCACTTCAAGCGCGTCAATGACAGCCACGGCCACCCCATGGGCGACCGGGTGATCAAGAGCCTGGCACTGTTTCTCAAGCAGCGTTTGCGCAAGACCGATTACATCGGCCGCTACGGCGGTGAAGAGTTCGCCATCGTGATGCCCGACACCGACCTGGAATCGGCCTGCAAGGTGCTGGACGACATTCGTCGGCGCTTTGCAGAAATCCACTACCCCGCCCAACCGCAGGATTTGTGGTGCACCTTCAGCGCCGGCCTGGTGGAGCTGTGCGACGGTTCCGACAGCTTGATGATGGCCGCCCAGGCTGACGAAGCGCTGTACCGCGCCAAGGACGCCGGACGTAATCGCGTGCAAGCCGCTCGCACATCAAAGCAAAGTGCCATCTTTTCACCAGAATCCACCGATTCGGTCATAACGCTGTAATACAAACGCAATAAATTCAGGCGCTTATCTCTTGCCGTCGGTTGAAACCCCGCATGCGCCTGAAGCTGCTGACCAATCTCAATACCCTTCTGCTGGTGGCTGTGTGCCTGGCCCTCGGGGCGACACTGTGGTGGTCGCAACGGGCGCTGGAGCGTCCGTACTTGTTGATGGAGCGCTACCTCGGGTTGTCCCAGGTCTTTCAAAACCAGGCTGCCCGTAACATCGATGACTACTTGGCCAGCGGCGATGCCCTGCGGCTGAGCAGTGCCACCCAGAGCCTGGAAAGCCTGCAGCTTCAGCTGGGCGAACTGCCGCCCGACTTGGCGCAAAACCTGCGCCCCAGCCTCATGGACCTGGAGACTTTCAGCAAGACCGACCTGTTGGCCGCCGGTAAATTGGCTGGCGACCCGCAAGCCCTGTTGCTGCAAGCCGAGCGTGAACTGGGCGCGAACCTGGAACAATTGAGCCAGTACGCCAGCGGTGTCAATTCCGCGGAGGCTGCGCATTATATGTCGCCATTGCTCGCAGCCTCACAGCACCTGGGCAAACTGTCCCTGGCCCGCGACAAGCTAGTCAGCAGCGGGCGCGCCGAGTTGGCCGCGGATGTCGAGCGGGAAGTGACCAACCTGCGCACTCAGGCCGACCTGCTTGCGCAGCTGCCCTTATTGGGAATAAAGGCCAGCGCTGAATCCAACACCGATGATTTTTCCGCGTTGATGGGCCTGGAAAATACCGAAAAAACCGAAGCCCAGGACACCGGCGTCGACCTCAAGCGCGAACTCAACAGCCTGTTGACCCGCTACCCCGCCGAACTCCAACGCACCCGTGAACAGATCCAGCAACGCGCCGATCTCGCCGCCAGCACCCACCTTAAAATCACCAACGTACAACAGGCCATCGCCGGCCTGGAACCCGTGGTGCGCGCGCAACACGCGAAGATTCAGGGTGAAGTGCGTGTGATGCAGGGGGTGATGATTGGTCTGATCCTGCTGATCGCATTGCTGATCGATACCCTGCAACGCCGCCTGGCGCGCGTGCTGACCAACCTGGCACCCGCCTTGTCGACCTGGGCCGAAGGCGACTTCAGCCAACCGATTGCCCTGGGCAAGACCAACCGTGAACTGCACGATATCGAGGCCTCCCTTAACCGCCTGCGCGCCTACCTGGTGGATCTGGTCGGCACCATCCGTGGCAATGCCGAAGAAGTGGCAGGCAGCAGCCGCGCCCTGGCCGAACTGAGCAGCGGCCTGCACGACGGAGCCGAGCGCCAGGCCGGCGACACCGCGCAAATCCGTGATTCCCTGGGCGAGCTGGAAGCCACCATCCAGCAAGTCGCCGGGGATGCCAGCCAGGCCGCCGGGGCCAGTCGCAGTGCAGGCCAAGCCGTGGAGCAAGGCCAGCGCGTTATCGGCCTGAGCCTCACCGGGCTGCATGCGCTGGTAGGCGAAGTGCAGCAAAACGCGCAGATGATCGAGAAACTTGCCGAAGAGTCCGCCACCATCGGCGGCGTGCTCACGGTGATTCGCTCGATTGCCGACCAGACCAACCTGCTGGCGCTCAACGCCGCTATCGAAGCCGCCCGCGCCGGTGAAGCCGGACGTGGTTTCGCCGTGGTAGCCGACGAAGTGCGCTCCCTGGCCCAGCGTACTGCCGGCGCCACCGCCGAAATCCAGGGCCTGATCGCCGGCCTGCAAAGCGCCGCGCACCAGTCGGTAGAAGGCATGCGCGCCCAGGTCGAACACGCCGAAGCCACCGCCCAGCAGGCCCAGGCGGCGGATGGCGCGCTGGATGAAATCGTCGGGGCGATCCAGACCATCTCGGATACCGCCGTACGCATTGCCGATGTGACCGCGCAGCAGAGTTGCGCCGTGAGCGAGATACGCGACAACAGTGAGCGGATTCATCAATTGGGTGAGGATAATTTGCTGCGTATTGGCCAGGGCCGTAGCCAGGGCGAGCACCTGCTGGTACTGGGTGGGCAACTGACTACCGCCGTGCAAGCCTTCCGCGTCTAACCCGATCCGGCCCTCTATGAAGACCGCAATGTGGCTGATCGTTCCCACGCTCCGCGTGGGAATGTCGCCCCAGACGCTCCGCGTCCCGCTTTAAAGCCGTGACGCAGAGCGTCACTGGATGCGTGCCCACGAGGAGCGTGGGTGCGATCAGCTCCCACACTGACCAAATGCCGTCTCCCAGTCACAAATTTTGCGCAATCCTCGCTAATCGTGCCGCCTACTGCATAGAACTGGACAGTCACAAAGGCTTTGCGGCATAGTCGCCGGGTTCTGACGCACCCACACCAATAACAAGGAACAGCCAATGGCGACCTTACTGGTTCTTCACGGACCCAACCTGAACCTGCTTGGCACCCGCGAACCGGGCGTCTACGGGGCAGTGACCCTGGACCAGATCAACCTCGAACTGGAAAAGCGGGCCCGTGAAGCCGGCCACCATTTGCTCTACCTGCAAAGCAATGCCGAGTATGAATTGATTGATCGCATCCATGCCGCGCGCGGCGAAGGCGTGGACTTTATTCTGATCAATCCCGCCGCTTTTACGCACACAAGCGTTGCATTACGTGACGCGCTGCTGGCGGTGAGCATCCCATTCATCGAAGTGCATTTATCGAACGTGCACAAACGCGAAGCTTTCCGCCATCACTCTTACTTCTCCGACGTAGCGGTAGGAGTGATCTGCGGCCTTGGCGCCAGCGGTTACCGACTGGCCCTGGAGGCCGCCCTGGAACACATTGAAGAACAGGCTAAACGCCCCTGACCGACCCTTGGGAGTTGATGATTCATGGATATCCGTAAAGTTAAGAAACTGATCGAACTGCTGGAAGAATCCGGTATCGACGAGCTGGAAATCAAGGAAGGCGAAGAGTCCGTACGGATCAGCCGTCACAGCAAGACCCCGGCCCAACAGTTCTACGCGCCACAGATGCAAGCACCGGCTCCAGCCGCTGCAGCTCCGGCTGCCGCACCTGCCGCCGCCGCTGCACCTGCCGCCCCAGCCGCTCCTGCGCTGAACGGCTTCGTGGTCAAGTCGCCAATGGTCGGTACTTTCTACCGCACCCCGGCACCGACCTCGCCAGCCTTCGTTGAAGTGGGCAAGACCGTGAAAGTGGGCGACACCATCTGCATCGTTGAAGCGATGAAAATGATGAACCACATCACCGCGGAAAAAGCCGGCGTCATTGAATCCATCCTGGTAGAAAACGGTCAGCCGGTTGAGTACGACCAGCCGCTGTTCACCATCGTTTGAACCGCGGAGCGCCTTCGATGTTGAAACCTGCGAAGAAACTGCAAAAAGTCCTGATCGCCAACCGCGGCGAGATCGCGCTGCGTATCCTGCGCGCCTGTAAGGAAGAGGGCATCAAGACCGTCGCTGTTTACTCGACGGCCGATACCGAATTGATGCACGTGAAACTGGCGGACGAAAGCATCTGCATCGGCCCGCCACTGGCCACGAACTCGTACCTGAAAGTCTCGAATATCATCGCCGCGGCAGAAGTGACCGGCGCCGATGGCATCCACCCGGGCTACGGCTTCCTCGCGGAAAACGCCGACTTCGCCGAACAAGTGGAAAAATCCGGGTTTGCCTTCATCGGCCCGAAAGCCGAAACCATTCGCCTGATGGGCGACAAGGTCTCGGCCAAGGACGCCATGATCGCGGCCGGTGTGCCCACCGTTCCAGGCTCCGACGGCCCACTGCCTGAAGACGAGGAAACCGCTCTGCGCATTGGTCGCGAAGTCGGCTACCCGGTGATCATCAAGGCCGCCGGTGGCGGTGGTGGTCGCGGCATGCGCGTGGTGCACAAGGAAGAAGACCTGATCGAAGCCGCCAAGCAGACCCGCTCCGAAGCGGGCGCCTGGTTCGGCAACCCGATGGTCTACCTGGAGAAGTACCTGACCAACCCACGTCACGTGGAGGTCCAGGTACTGTCCGATGGCCAGGGCCACGCCATCCACCTGGGTGATCGCGATTGCTCGCTGCAACGTCGCCACCAGAAGGTACTGGAAGAAGCCCCGGCACCGGGCCTGGACGAGAAAGCCCGCCAGGAAGTACTGGCGCGTTGCGTCAAGGCGTGCATCGACATCAACTACCGTGGCGCCGGTACCTTCGAGTTCCTCTACGAAAACGGCCGCTTCTACTTCATCGAGATGAACACTCGTGTGCAGGTAGAGCACCCGGTATCGGAGATGGTCACCGGTATCGACATCGTCAAGGAAATGCTGAGCATCGCAGCCGGTAACGTGCTGTCCTTCACCCAGGACGACGTGAAGATGCACGGCCACTCCCTGGAGTGCCGCATCAACGCCGAAGACCCGAAAACCTTTATCCCAAGCCCTGGCCTGGTCAAGCATTTCCACGCGCCCGGCGGCAACGGCGTACGTGTGGATTCGCACCTGTACAGCGGCTACAAGGTTCCGTCCAACTACGACTCGCTGATCGGCAAGCTGATCACCTGGGGCGCCACTCGCGACGAGGCCATGGCCCGTATGCGCAACGCCCTGGACGAAATCGTGGTCGACGGCATCAAGACCAACATCCCGCTGCATCGGGATCTGGTTCGTGATGAAGGCTTCTGCGAAGGTGGTGTGAACATTCACTACCTGGAACACAAGCTGGCCAACCAGTAAGTGCTCCACCCAACAAAACCGCCTTCGGGCGGTTTTGTTGTTTATGGGCCACCGCCCCCTGATCGTTCCCACGCGTGGGAACGCCTCTTGTGGCGCTCCGCACCACGCCTTAACAACGGGACGCGGAGCGTCCGAGGCGGCATTCCCACGCCGAGCGTGGGAGCGATCGTCGGCGCAGTCGTCTTCTGGCTTGCTCTCGCGTAAACTTGCGCGCTTTCGCGGCCTGCCCGCCGCACATTCATTTTTTTCAAAGGTGCCCGCCATGCCTTGGCTGCAAGTCCGTCTCGCCATCAGCCCAGAACAAGCCGAAACCTACGAAGACGCGTTCCTCGAAGTGGGCGCCGTGTCGGTGACCTTCATGGACGCCGAAGACCAGCCGATTTTCGAGCCGGAACTCAACACCACGCCGCTGTGGTCCCACACCCACTTGCTGGCCCTGTTCGAGGACGGCACCGACGCCGCCGCCGTGCTGGCCCATATGGAACTGCTCACCGGCGGCCCGCTGCCCGAGCATCACAGCGAAGTCATCGAAGACCAGGACTGGGAACGCAGCTGGATGGACAACTTCCAGCCCATGCGTTTCGGCCAGCGCCTGTGGATCGTGCCAAGCTGGCACGCCGCGCCCGAGCCAGACGCCGTCAACCTGCTGCTGGACCCGGGTCTTGCGTTCGGTACCGGCACGCACCCGACCACCGCCCTGTGCCTGGAATGGCTGGACGGCCAGGACCTGACCGATAGCAACGTGCTGGACTTCGGTTGCGGCTCGGGGATCCTGGCCATCGCCGCCCTGCTGCTGGGCGCCAAGGAGGCCGTGGGCACCGATATCGACGTGCAGGCCCTGGAAGCCTCCCGCGATAACGCCGGGCGCAACAACATTGCCGAAGGCAAATTCCCACTCTACCTGCCTGAGGACCTGCCCCAGGTTCAGGCCGATGTGCTGGTGGCCAATATCCTCGCCGGGCCACTGGTGTCGCTGGCGCCGCAACTGTCGAGCCTGGTCAAGCCGGGCGGGCGCCTGGCGCTGTCGGGCATCCTCGCCGAGCAAGGTGAAGACGTGGCTGCGGCCTACGCCAAAGACTTCGAGCTGGACCCGATCGCCAACCGTGATGGCTGGGTACGCATCAGCGGTCGTCGGCGCTAGAATGAGCGCTTGCCTGAATCGGATGGCCGCATGACCGACAGTTTCGTCACCCAGTGCCCACATTGCCAATCGCGCTTTCGCGTCAACCACGCTCAGTTGAGCGTGGCCCGCGGCGTGGTGCGTTGCGGCTCGTGCCTGCAAGTGTTCAACGCCGCCCGCCAGTTGCTGGAGCAACGGGCCCAGGCGTCTGCGCCGGAACCTGAAGCGCCGACACCCCCCGAACCGATTGGCGAAGCACCTCCCGAGCCACCACGGGCCATCAGCCAGAAACAGTGGACGGCCGAAGAGCTGGACCTGGATAACCTGGACAAGGAACTGGCCAAGCTGGAACGTCGCGAGATCCAACATACCCAGGCCTTGGGTGCGGAACGTCGCCAGCCAGGTGCCGACCGTCGGCAAAAGGAAGAGTCCTTCAGCGCCAGCCGCGATACGGTCAAGGCCGAGGAAGAAAAGTGGGCGGCCAGCCTGTTCAGTGAGCCACCCCAAGAGCGCGCCCAGGCACCAGAAGAAGAGCCCGAGCCGGTTAAGGCACCTGCGTCCAAACAGCGCACCGAACCGTCCATGTCGGCCCACGTCGACGAACTCGATGACGCACCAGCTCTGCACGCCACTACCGTGGATGACGACCTCGACCCGCCGCTGATACCCACCCGCGACGAGCACGATGAACCTGAACCCGAAGACCGCGCACAGCCGCGCCGCAAGCGCGCGCGAACGGAGGCTGGTGTACACGACGAGTTACTCCAGGACCTGGAAGACGACCCCCTGCACCTGTATGCGCAGAAGCGTCCGTCAAGCTGGGGTCGCCGTCTGGTCTGGATATTGTTGGTGGTACTCGCCGCTGCCGGTCTGGCCGGCCAGTACATCGCCTACCAATTCGACGACCTGGCCCGCCAGGACGCCTACCGTCCCTGGTTCCAGGCGTTATGCCCGAAACTGGGGTGCACCGTGCCATCGCGGGTCGACATTACTCACATAAAGAGCAGCAATCTGGTGGTGCGCAGCCACCCCGAATTCGCCGGGGCGCTGGTGGTCGATGCCATCATCTATAACCGTGCGACCTTCTCCCAGCCCTTCCCGCTGCTGGAGTTGCGCTTTGCGGACTTGAACGGCAGCCTGATTGCCAGTCGTCGCTTCAAGCCCGCCGAATACCTCAGCGGCGAGTTGGCTGGCGTCAGCGAAATGCCCTCGCAGACGCCTATCCACATCTCCCTGGACATTCTTGATCCGGGCAATAGAGCCGTGAACTACAGCCTGAGCTTCCACTCGCCCGAGTAAAACGGCGTGCCCACCGAGGTTTGACGGCGGATTATTGACTTGACCGCCGTCAACCAAACCGATGGCGATAAAAAAGTAACTGTTCAGATTTTATCCAATTCAGCCTTTAACCAGTCATCGAGAGCGGGTATCATGCCAACCCTTTTTCGAACTCTAATGATCCGGCCCCACAACAGGGAAGTCCTATGTCGGCGGTACGCATCGGCCCATACACATTGCAAAACGGCTTGATCCTCGCCCCGATGGCGGGTGTCACCGACCAGCCCTTTCGTCAGCTGTGCAAGCGTTTGGGCGCGGGTCTAGTAGTCTCTGAAATGGTTACCAGCGACATGAGTCTGTGGAACACCCGCAAGTCGCGGATGCGCATGATCCACGAAGGTGATCCCGAGCCACGCTCGGTGCAGATCGCCGGGGGCGATGCGCAGATGCTGGCGGATGCCGCACGGGCCAATGTGGAGCTGGGTGCACAGATCATCGACATCAACATGGGCTGCCCGGCCAAGAAGGTTTGCAACAAGGCCGCCGGTTCCGCACTGTTGAAAGATGAGCAGTTGGTCGCCGAGATCCTGCAGGCCGTTGTCGGCGCAGTGGATGTACCGGTGACCCTGAAGATTCGTACCGGTTGGGACCGGGACAACAAGAATGGCCTGACGGTGGCGAAGATCGCTGAACAGGCAGGCATTACAGCGCTGGCGGTGCATGGCCGTACCCGCGCCGACCTTTATACCGGTGAAGCCGAGTACGACACCATTGCCGCGATCAAGCAGGCCGTGTCGATGCCCGTCTTTGCCAATGGCGACATCGACAGTGCCGAGAAAGCCCGGCGCGTGCTGCACTCGACCGGTGCCGATGGCTTGTTGATTGGCCGGGCCGCCCAGGGGCGGCCGTGGATTTTTCGTGAAATCGAGCATTTCCTGCGTACCGGTGAAGTCTTGCCGGCACCAGAGTTGGTCGAGGTGGAACGTATTCTGCTAGAGCATCTGGCCGCCCTGCACGCCTTTTATGGGGACGTGATGGGAGTACGCATTGCTCGCAAGCATGTCGGCTGGTATCTCGCCACCTTGCCGGGCGCCAAGGAATTCCGCGCTCAGTTCAATCGTTTGGATGAAACGCAGGCACAGGTCGCCACCGTTCGTGAGTTCTTCGCCGGACGCGACAAGAGCCTGGGAACAGGGGATGGAGAAGGGGTGGCCGCATGACGATGATGACCGAGACTTTAGTGAGTGGAACAACACCCGTGAGCGACAACGTCAATTTGAAACAGCACCTCAACACGCCCAGCGAAGAAGGCCAGACCCTTCGCGGGAGTGTCGAGAAGGCGCTGCACAATTATTTCGCCCACCTTGAGGGCGCTTCCGTCACGGATGTGTACAACCTGGTGCTCTCCGAAGTCGAGGCGCCCTTGCTCGAAAGCGTGATGAACTACGTCAAGGGCAACCAGACCAAAGCCAGTGAGCTGCTGGGCCTCAACCGTGGCACCTTGCGCAAAAAGCTCAAGCAGTACGATTTGCTGTAAGCATTCAATCAAACCAGAAAGGCGCCCGCGTAAAACCGGTCGCCTTTTTTGCTGACTTCCTTTGCTTTTGATGGAAATTGAGATGACCGACCAGACCACCCGCCTGCCGATCCGCCGTGCCTTGATCAGTGTTTCCGACAAGACCGGGATCCTTGAATTTGCCCGGGAGCTGGAAGCCCTGGGTGTGGAAATCCTCTCCACGGGCGGGACCTTCAAACTGCTGCAGGACAACGGCGTGGCCGCAGTAGAAGTCGCGGACTACACCGGTTTCGCAGAAATGATGGACGGTCGCGTCAAGACCCTGCACCCGAAAATCCACGGCGGCATCCTCGGCCGTCGCGGCATCGACGACGCCATCATGACCGAGCACGGCATCAAGCCGATCGACCTGGTGGCCGTTAACCTCTACCCGTTCGAAGCCACCATCAACAAGCCAGGCTGCGACCTGCCGACCGCCATCGAAAACATCGATATCGGCGGCCCGACCATGGTGCGCTCGGCGGCCAAGAACCATAAGGACGTGGCCATCGTGGTCAATGCCAGCGACTACGCCAACGTCCTGGAAAACCTCAAGGCCGGTGGCCTGACCTACGCCCAGCGCTTCGACCTGATGCTCAAGGCGTTCGAACACACCGCCGCCTATGACGGCATGATCGCCAACTACATGGGCACCGTGAACCAAGCGGCTGACACCCTGAGCACAGAAGGTCGCAGCCAGTTCCCGCGCACCTTCAACAGCCAGTTCATCAAGGCCCAGGAAATGCGCTACGGCGAGAACCCGCACCAGAGTGCGGCGTTCTACGTGGAAGCCAAGCCGGCCGAAGTGGGCATCGCCACCGCCACTCAACTGCAAGGCAAAGAACTCTCCTACAACAACGTGGCCGACACTGACGCCGCGCTGGAATGCGTAAAGAGCTTCGTCAAGCCGGCCTGCGTGATCGTCAAGCACGCCAACCCGTGCGGCGTGGCAGTCAGCCCGGACGCTGAAGGCGGTATCCGCCAGGCGTACGAACTGGCCTACGCCACCGACACCGAATCCGCATTCGGCGGCATCATTGCCTTCAACCGCGAACTGGATGCCGAGACCGCCAAGGCCATCGTCGAGCGTCAGTTCGTCGAAGTGATCATCGCCCCAAGCGTCAGCGAAGAAGCCCGCGCCATCGTCGCCGCCAAAACCAACGTGCGCCTGCTGGCCTGTGGCGAGTGGTCGGCAGACCGCGCCGCGGCCTGGGACTACAAGCGCGTCAATGGCGGCCTGCTGGTACAGAGCCGCGACATCGGCATGATCGGCAGCGATGACCTGAAAGTCGTGACCAAGCGCGCGCCGACCGAGCAAGAGATCAACGACCTGATCTTCGCCTGGAAAGTGGCCAAATACGTCAAGTCCAACGCCATCGTCTACGCCAAGAACCGCCAGACCATCGGTGTCGGCGCTGGCCAGATGAGTCGCGTGAACTCGGCACGTATCGCCGCGATCAAGGCTGAACATGCCGGTTTGCAGGTGGTGGGCTCGGTGATGGCTTCCGATGCGTTCTTCCCGTTCCGTGACGGCCTGGACAACGCCGCGAAAGCAGGCGTGACCGCCGTGATCCAACCAGGCGGTTCGATGCGTGATGCAGAAGTCATCGCCGCTGCTGATGAAGCTGGCATTGCGATGGTCTTCACCGGCATGCGCCACTTCCGCCACTGATTGATCGTTCCCACGCTCCGCGTGGGAACGCAGCCAGGGACGCTCCGCGTCCCTCGGACGCAGAGCGTCCGTAGAGGCATTCCCACGCAGAGCGTGGGAACGATCATCCTAACGAGGTTTTTGAAATGAATGTTTTGATCATTGGCAGCGGTGGCCGTGAACACGCCCTGGCCTGGAAAGTAGCCCAGGACCCACGCGTGCAGAAAGTCTTCGTTGCTCCTGGCAACGCCGGCACCGCCATCGAAGCCAAGTGTGAAAACGTCGCCATCGACGTGCTGGCCCTGGAGCAGTTGGCAGATTTTGCCGAGAAGAATGTTTCCCTGACCATCGTCGGCCCGGAAGTGCCACTGGTAGCAGGCGTCGTCGATCTGTTCCGCAGCCGTGGCCTGGATTGCTTTGGCCCTACCGCTGGCGCCGCCCAGCTGGAAGGCTCGAAAGCCTTTACCAAGGACTTCCTGGCTCGCCACAAGATCCCGACGGCCGACTACCAGAACTTCACCGAGATCGAACCGGCCCTGGCTTACCTGCGTGAGAAAGGCGCACCGATCGTGATCAAGGCCGATGGCCTGGCTGCCGGCAAAGGCGTGATCGTCGCCATGACCCTGCAGGAAGCCGAAGACGCCGTGCGCGACATGCTCGCCGGCAATGCCTTTGGTGACGCCGGTTCACGCGTAGTCATCGAGGAGTTCCTCGACGGCGAGGAAGCCAGTTTTATCGTGATGGTCGACGGCAAGAACGTATTGCCGATGGCCACCAGCCAGGACCACAAGCGCGTCGGCAACGGCGACAGTGGCCCGAACACCGGCGGCATGGGTGCCTACTCCCCGGCGCCCGTTGTCACCGCCGACGTCCACCAGCGCGTCATGGACCTGGTGATCTGGCCAACCGTGCGCGGCATGGCGGATGAAGGCAACGTGTACACCGGTTTCCTCTATGCCGGCCTGATGATCGACAAAGCCGGTAACCCCAAAGTCATCGAGTTCAACTGCCGCTTCGGCGATCCGGAAACCCAACCGGTGATGCTGCGCCTGCAATCGAGCCTGGTGCTGCTGGTGGAAGCCGCCCTCGCCCAGGCCCTGGACAAGGTCGAAGCGCAGTGGGACCCACGACCTAGCGTTGGGATTGTGCTGGCGGCCGGTGGCTACCCTGCCGACTACGCCAAGGGCGATGTGATCGAAGGCCTCGACGCCGCCGCTGCGCTGGAAGGCAAGGTGTTCCATGCAGGCACCGCGCTCAAGGACGGCAAAGTTGTAACCGCCGGTGGCCGCGTGTTGTGCGCCACCGCGATGGGTGCCAGTGTCGATGCCGCGCAACAACAGGCATACAAACTGGCGGCGAAAATCGACTGGAAGGGCTGCTTCTACCGCACCGACATTGGCTACCGTGCCATTGCCCGCGAACGCGGTGAGAACAACTGAGCAGCTACACTTGCAGTAGCTATCCGTTCGGTTAGGTAAGGGCCTTTGGCCCTTGCCGTACCCTGTTGCCCCGCGCATAGTTAACCCGTGCATCCACCTACCGAAGGGATTTCGCCGTGCGCTGGCTCAGGATCGCCATAGGTTTCACAATCAGTCTGCTGACCCTGCTCTGCTTGCTACCGGCCCAGGCCGCTGCGCAAGGCAGTGGCTGGGCAGTATTGCTTGATGAACAGGCCGACCTGCAACTGAGCGATATCCGTTCCGCCCGCTATACCAATCAATTCAGCCCCATCGAACTGGACCGGATCACCGCCGCGCAGCCGGACGGTGCGTTGTGGGTGCGTTTCAGGTTGCAGCCCGGCAAGCACGAACAAGTGCTACGGGTGTTCGCCCCGGACCTCTCCAGCCTGAGCCTGTATGTGCTGGACGG
This sequence comes from Pseudomonas sp. 22072, assembly GCF_052046095.1. Classification (NCBI taxonomy): domain Bacteria; kingdom Pseudomonadati; phylum Pseudomonadota; class Gammaproteobacteria; order Pseudomonadales; family Pseudomonadaceae; genus Pseudomonas; species Pseudomonas sp. 22072. The sequence continues at coordinate 90,238 of NZ_JBQEQE010000020.1, read as the reverse complement.
CGACACCCTGGTGGAGCAACAAACCACCGGCACACGCCAACCCCAGGCTGAGCGCTCGTTGCCCAGCAGTGACTTCATGCTGCCGATGCCTCAGAGCCAACGGCCACTGGAGGTATACCTGCGCCTGGTCTCGGAACACGAGCTGCGCCCTTACATCACCCTGGAACCAGCGGTGCTGGCCGCCGCCAACCAGAACCAGACGCTGATCTACGGCCTGCTGTTCGGCGTGCTGTCGATGCTGATCCTGCACAACCTCACGCGCTTCGCCTACCACCGCTCGCGCAGCAGCCTGTGGCTGGCCGCGTGCGAGTTCCTGTTGATGCTCAGCCTGGCGCTGTTGCTCAACCTGGTGGGGCCATGGCTGCCGAACTGGCACGCAATCCAGACCCCCGGTGCCTACCTGGCCCTGCTGCTGACCGCACCCTGTGGGCTGATGTTCGCCTACCGCTTCTTCATGCCCCTGGGCCCGCACCCGCTGAACAAAGTGTTGATGGCCGACATCCTGCTGATCATCCTGTGCGGCCTGCTCCTGTTGTTCGTCAACACCTTGCCGCTGAACATCATCACCTATGCCCTGGTCGCGCTGGCGGGCCTGAGCATGCTGTTTGTCTCGGCCTATCACTGGCAAAAAGGCTACCGCCCGGCGCGCTTGTTCGTGGCGGCCATGGTGGTATTCAACATCGGCACGTTGATCATTCTGCCCGCACTGCTCGGCCTTACCCTGGTGGCGCCACAGGGGCTGATCGTCACCCTGTTGAGCTTTATCTGCCTCAGTGGCCTGCTGATGAGCCTGGCCCTCGGCGAGCGCCAGCGCGCCATTGTCGAAACCCGTTTCAGCCTGAGCCGCGACCTGGCGGCCAGCAATGCCGAAATCGCCGCCAAAGCCGAGTTCCTGGCGAAGATCAGCCACGAAATCCGCACGCCCATGAACGGTGTGCTGGGCATGACCGAGTTGCTGCTGGGCACGCCGTTGTCGGTGAAGCAACGCGACTATGTGCAGACCATCCACAGCGCCGGTAATGAGTTGCTCACCCTGATCAACGAGATTCTCGACATTTCCAAGCTCGAATCCGGGCAGATCGAACTCGATGATGTGCAGTTCGATCTCAATGCATTGATCGACGACTGCCTGAGCATCTTCCGCGCCAAGGCCGAGCAACAGAATGTCGAGCTGATCAGCTTCATCCAACCCCAGGTACCACGAGTGATCAGCGGTGACCCGACGCGACTGCGCCAGGCTTTACTGAGCCTTCTGGAAAACGCCCTGCACAAAACCGATGAAGGCGAAGTGCTGATCGTTGTCGCCCTGGATGAGCGCAGCACCAAGCCACGCCTGCGCATTGCCGTGCAAGACAGCGGCGTGCCCATGGAAGCTGCCGAACGCGACGCCCTGTTGCACAGCGAACTGCACAGCAAGAACTTCCTTTCGGCGACGCGCTTGAGCGGCCACTTGGGCTTGGTCATCGCACGCCAGCTGATCTTGTTGATGAACGGCGAGTTCGGCGTCAAGAGTGGGAGCCACCAGGGCAGTACCCTGTGGCTGACCCTGCCGCTGGACCCGGAACGCCTGGAACACCCGACCAGCGACCTCGACGGCCCGCTCAAGGACGCCCGTGTGCTGGTGGTGGACGACAACGACACCTGCCGCAAAGTCCTGGTGCAACAATGCACGGCCTGGGGCCTGAACGTCAGCGCCGTGCCTTCGGGCAAGGAGGCCCTGGCGCTGCTGCGCACCAAGGCGCACCTGCGTGATTATTTCGACGTGGTACTGCTGGACCAGAACATGCCCGGCATGACCGGCATGCAACTGGCGGCGAAAATCAAGGAAGACCCGAGCCTGAACCACGACATCCTGCTGATCATGCTCACCGGAATCAGTAACGCACCGAGCAAGATCATTGCGCGCAACTGCGGGATCAAGCGCATCCTCGCCAAACCGGTGGCTGGCTACACCCTCAAGACCACCCTGGCCGATGAACTGGCCCAGCGCAGCAAAGGCGCCCCCGTGGCACGCCCGGCCCCCAGCGCACCGGCAGCCATGACCGTGCCCAGCGATTTCCGCATCCTGGTAGCCGAAGACAACAGCATCTCCACCAAAGTGATTCGTGGCATGCTCGGCAAGCTCAATCTCGACCCGGACACCGCCAGCAACGGCGAAGAAGCGCTGCAAGCGATGAAAGCCCAGCGCTATGACCTGGTATTGATGGACTGCGAAATGCCGATTCTCGATGGCTTCTCCGCCACACAGCAACTGCGGGCATGGGAAGTCAGCCACCAACGCGTGCGCACGCCAGTGGTGGCGCTCACCGCGCATATCCTGTCGGAACACAAAGAACGCGCACGCCAGGCAGGCATGGACGGGCATATGGCCAAGCCGGTGGAACTGTCGCAGTTGCGCGAGCTGGTGGACTACTGGGTCGCGCAGCGCCAACAGCGCCCTGAGCACAGCACCCTTTCCTGATGATCGTTCCCACGCTCCGCGTGGGAATGCCGCCCGGGACGCTCCGCGTCCTGCTTGAACGCGACGCAGAGCGTCACTGGATGCATTCCCACGCAGAGCGTGGGAACGATCACACCCACCACTATCGCAGGCAAGCCAGCTCTCACATTTGATCTGTGTCGGATAGACTCCTCCACACTTTCCCCGCCCGCGAGCCGCCCCCATGCTCCATGTGTTATTCAGCGTTTACCTGAAGATACTGGTGCTCTACAGCCCGTGATGATCGTTCCCACGCTCCGCGTGGGAATGCCGCCCGGGACGCTCCGCGTCCTGCTTGAACGCGACGCAGGGCGTCACTGGATGTATTCCCACGCAGAGCGTGGGAACGATCACACCCACCGCTATCGCAGGCAAGCCAGCTCCCACATTTGATCTGTGTCGGATAGACTCCTCCACACTTTCCCCGCCCGCGAGCCGCCCTCATGCTCCATGTGTTATTCAGCGTTTACCTGAAGATGCTGGTGCTCTACAGCCCGTTCTTTGTGCTGTCCTGCTTTATCAGCCTGACCCGTGGCTACTCCAGCAAGGAGCGTCGGCGCCTGGCGTGGAAAGTTGCACTGGCCACCCTGGTATCGAGCGTGCTGCTCTACCTGTTTGGCCGGGTGATTTTCAGTGTGTTCGGCATTACCGTCGACGCGTTCCGTATCGGCGCCGGCAGCGTGTTGTTTATCTCCGCCCTGGGCATGGCCCAGGGCAAGTCGGCGGTACAGACCGACAACGTGCAGCAGGACGTGACCATCGTGCCGCTGACCATCCCTCTCACCGTCGGCCCCGGCACCATCGGCGCCTTGCTGGTGATGGGCGTCAGCCAACCACACTGGGACGACAAGCTTACCGCCATCCTCAGTATTGCCCTGGCCAGCCTGACGGTAGGCGTGGTGCTGTACCTGTCCAACCGTATCGAACGCATTCTCGGCGACCAGGGCTTGCAGATTGTCAGCCGGTTGATGGGCCTGTTCGTCTGCGCCCTGGCCGCGCAAATCATTTTTACCGGGGTACGCGGCTACCTGGTGCCCTAGATCCGGTATTTGGCGATAGCCATTTCCACTTTGTCACCGGCGCTTTCGCGCATCAGTTGGATGGTTTTCTCGTTGACCATAGAGGTATTGAGCACCAGGCAAGTCTGCCCGCTGAAGGCCTCGAACGAGGAGCTATCCCACTCCAGGAAGGGCAGGCCCACCTGTTTATCCACACCATGGGTGCTGTAGGTCACCAGCACCATGATCAACTCGCCGTCTGTTTCAGCGCAGGAGGCCAGGCCGAAATCGCCGCCCTCATGCACCGCGCAATTGCGCTTGAACAGCTCGAAAGACGCTGGCTGACGCTTCAATGCATCCAGCGCATCGGCGGCCAGCTTGGGCAAGGCGCTAAGCAGTGGCCCGAACAGCGCCGTCGACGTCAGCATCGAGGCGATGATATTCAGCGCCGCCAGTTGCACCGTCAGGCCCTTGCCCGCACGCGAGACCCGTTCAAAGCGACTGCGCAGCGGCAGCCACCCCAGGCTGACCATTACCTTGATAAATTCCTCGTACCACGCCTCGCTGCCCCGCTGGACGTTCAGCACATCGCTCACATAACTGCTGGCCAGCAGATAGCTTTTGCGTACGTATTCGCGGTTCAACGCCGACAAGCCTTCGGCAAATGAAATCACCCCGTTGTTGACCACGGCCGCATTGCAATCATCGTCGCTATCCAGCGCGCAAGCGGCCTGCCTGGCAGGTGCGCCCGGCAATTTGTAGGCGGCAATCAACTTGCGCCTTTTTTTACTGTTGATCCTTCTGTGACGTCGCTCCATTTTCTGTTCTCCACAAGCACCCCACATGGGGCTTGCTTCCACCCTAGTCCAGGGAGCAGCGGGGTTTCCATGCGATAAACATCCCTTGGACTGCCCCGCCCAAAACCAGCGTCCAGCAATGACAAGGCGCGGCGGGCAGGCGTGCGGTTTTCATCGCATAAAAAAGAAAAAGCTCCGAACAACGCCAGGGGAATCCCTGGGTTATCCGGAGCTTTCCGGCGGCCAACGGGGCTGTTTTCAGGAGCTGGGTTTGTCGCCATACCAACGTGGTGTGTACACCCACTCGCCGCCACCCGCGCGCGGGAACACACAGGTGGTGGATGAACCGATCAGCACCATGGTGCGCATGTCCACCTGCTCGGGCGTCAGTTGCCCCAAGGTAGTGACGCGCAGCGTCTGGCCTGGACGACCGATGTCACGGCCCAGCACCACCGGCGTCTGCGGCGTGCGATGCAGCGCGACGATCTCCAGGGCGCGCCCCAGTTGCCAAGGCCGCGACCTGGAGATCGGGTTGTAGAACGCCAAGGCCAGGTCGGCCTGGGAAGCCAGGTCCAGGCGTTTTTCGATGATCGCCCAGGGCTTGAGATTATCCGACAGCGACATCACACAGAAGTCATGCCCCAGCGGCGCGCCCGCCTGGGCAGCGGTGGCCAGCGAAGCGGAAACCCCCGGCAGGATTTCCAGGTCGACCTGATGCCAGGCCGGCTCGCTGGACTCGTGCAGCGCCTCGATCACCGCTGCGGCCATGGCGAATACACCCGGGTCACCAGAGGACACCACCACCACCGAGCGGCCTTGCGCGGCTAGCTCGAAGGCGTGGCGGGCGCGCTGCATTTCTTCGCGGTTGTCAGTGCAGTGTTGCACTTGGTCGTCCCGGAACGGCCCGGCCATGCGCACGTAGGTTTCATACCCCAGCACATCGGTGCAACGCGCCAGTTCCGCCTTCACCGCCGGCACCATCAATTCAGCAGCGCCGGGGCCCAGGCCAATCACCGCCAGACGCCCGCGGGGGCGCCCAACCTGTGACAGATCCAAGGGCTGCTCGGCCACGGTGATACTGATGTCCGCAACGGGTTCCAGTACGGCAAAACGCAGCGGTACACCCAAGGCCGACGCGGCTTCATGCAAGGACGCGTCAGCCATCTGCAGGTCGCTGGCCAGCAGGCAGGCCAGGGATTGCACGGCCACGCCAGCCTCCTGCAACGCCGAGCGCACACGCTCGGCCAACTGCGCACCCGGCCGGCAGGTGGCGTAGACATTCTGCGGGTAAATCAGCAACTCGTTGGCTGCCGGTGTGCGCTCGGCACTGCCCACATGAATCGCCAGGCGCGCCTGTTGATCCTGAGGCAGGTTAGCGTCCTCCAGCCATGGCGCCGCGCCTTCAATGCGCACGCTTTCGCCGGCCAGAAGGTCGCAGACAAAGCGTTTGCCCAGCTCGATGTCGGCCAGTTGATAGCCCGCCGGCGGGTTGAGCAGGCAGGTGCCAAAACGCAACTCGCCGCTGGTGGTGATGGCGGCGGACACGCCGAGCGCTGCCGCAATATCGCGCGCCATGAGGTTCACGCCCCCCAGGCCACCGAGCAACGGCACCACAGCGCTGCCGTCTTCAGCCACGGCCAGCACGGCGGGTTCTTCACCCTTTTCCAGCAGCAACGGTGCCAGGGTGCGAATCACAATGCCCGCGGCGCACAGGGCAATTAGTGGCGTGCCCTGCTGATAGAGCTGACGCAAGGTCGCGCCGAATTCGCTGTAGGTACGGTCTGCCCCCTCAACCCGTGTGGCCAAACCGTGGATCAACGCGCCGGGGTAAACCTGTTGGAGCTTGCGCGCAGTCGCCAGGCTGCCTTGACCCAGAATCACAATCGCCGGGGTCATCAACCTTGCCACCGTTCACCGGGCACGATGATCAGTGAGAAATACGGCGACGACATCGGCTCCACCTGATCCAGCGACACGATCTTCTGGTTGGCCATGGTCGCGCGTTCCACGTACAACGCCCGCTCGGCCAGACCCAGCTCTTCCAACACCTGGCGCACTTTCGGGAAGTTGCGCCCCAGCTTCATGATCACTGCGGCATCGGCATCGGCCAGGCGGCGCTTGAGATCCTCATGGGGCAATACGCCCGAGAGCACCGACAAGCTCTGATTGCGATACACCAACGGCGCGCCGAGTACCGAGGCACCACCGAGCATCGAGCACACACCTGGAATCACCTGGGCCTCGTAGCGCTCGGCCAGGCGGTCATGCAGGTACATGTAGGAGCCGTAGAAAAACGGGTCACCTTCGCAGATCACCGCCACGTCGCGGCCCGCGTCCAGGTGAGCGGCCACGTCGAGGCTGGCATTGTCGTAGAAGTCGCTGATCACCTGCTCGTAGGACAGCGGCGCCGGCAGCACTTCGGTGGTCACCGGGTACACCAGCGGCATCAGGGTCTGTTGCGGCACCAGGTGGTCCTCGATAATGCCGAAGGCGTTGCCCTTCTTGCCTTTGGCCACGAAGTACGCCACCACCGGCGATTCACGCAGCAGGCGCAGGGCTTTGAGGGTAATCAGTTCCGGATCACCGGGGCCGACGCCCAGGCCGATCAAACGTCCGCGCACCTGCATTATTCGACCTCCGTGGCCAGGGCATTGACGGCGGCGGCAGCCATGGCGCTGCCGCCCAGGCGACCTTGCATGATCACGAACGGCACCCCACGACTATCAGCAGCGAGCATGGCCTTGGATTCGGCGGCGCCGACAAAGCCCACCGGAAAACCCAGGATCAACGCCGGCTTCGGCGCACCGGCATCGAGCATTTCCAACAGATAGAACAACGCGGTCGGCGCGTTGCCGATCACCACCACACTGCCTTCCAGATGCGGGCGCCACAGTTCAAGGGCGGCGGCGGAACGGGTATTGCCCAGTTCCCGCGCCAGCTCCGGCACGCTGTCGTCGCGCAGGGTGCAGATCACTGGGTTATTGGCTGGCAGGCGCGCGCGGGTCACGCCTTCGGAGACCATCCGCGCATCGCACAGAATCGGCGCGCCAGCGGCCAGCGCATCGCGCCCGGCCTTGCCCGCACCTTCGGAGAATTGCAGACCGTCGATGGCCTCGACCATGCCGCACGCATGGATCACCCGCACCGCGAGTTTTTCCAAATCGGCCGGGATGCGGTCCAACTTGGCTTCCGCGCGAATAATGGCGAAGGAGTTGCGATAGATCTCCTGACCGTCGCGGATGTAATCAATCATCGGTGTTGCTCCGTGGACGAGCGCGCAACAGGGCGCCCGCCGCTTCAATGGAAAGAGTGCGCGCGTGAAGCCGGCCAAAACCAGGCTGGGTTGCATCGCAAAAATAGAGGTCGTAGTGGCCGGGGCTCACCGCCAGCAAGGTGACTGGCGCGGTGTGCGCGGCAGCGCAGGAGCGCAGGCAGCCGGACAGATGCACCTCAACGCCCGGTTGCAGAGCGGCCAGTTGCACGGCGTCGGCCTTGGTGTCGGCCAAGCCTTTTGCGCAGCCGCTGGAACCGGTGCAGGCAATCATGCGCGCCAGCGGGTGGCCGAGCGAGCAGATAAAGCCCAGTTGCGCCAGGCGCTCGGTCACGGCGTGAGGCTTTTCGACGTTGGGCACCAGCACGCCTTGCCAAGGGGTGAAGCGCAAGGTGCCGTCCCCATAGTCACTGGCCAGTTGTGCGGCGCCCTTGAGCATCGCCGGGTTCAGGCGGCCCAATGGCGCGAGGGCGGCGACGTAGAACTGATTCTTTTGCACTTGTGGATAAGTGCCCACCTGGAGCGACGCGTCGCTGGGCGGGCGTATGAAGCCGTCGGCTGGCAGCAACGGCAAGCGCAAATGGTTCAGCACGTTATCCACAGACAAATGGCGCATGCGCGTTTGTTCTGGGGTGGCGAGGTCCAGAAACGCTTCCAGCACGGCCACGACCAACCCATGCCCCTGGTTCAAAGGCACGGCGGCCAGGGGCGCATCCAGGCCCGGACAGCCGGCCAGGCCGAACGCGAGCAGGGTTTCGCCATGGCGTACGAAGGCCGACAACCACAGGTCGTGGTGATGCTCGAGCATCGCCAGGTCTTCGCCGCCATCGAGTTGCACCGCGAACTTGGCCGACAGTTCATGGAAACGCGGATGGTTCTCCAGGGTGGCGAGGATCTGCGCGGCCAGCGGGCGGGTGTCGAACAGCATCTGCGGGTCAATGCCAGCGCTGGGGCTGAGCATCAGGTTGCGCACGTCGTCACCGCCCGCGTTGCTGGGGCCCAGGCCCGCCGCCAGTAGTCGGGCGATCAACGCCTCCTGCTCGGCGCCGATGCCGCGGATCTGCAGGTTGGCGCGGTTGGTCGCCTCAATCACCCCGCCCGCATACGCCTGGGCCGCGTCCGCCAAGGCGTGGGCCTGGGCGGCAGTGATCGCGCCGCCCGCCAATTTGACTCGGCAAATGCCACCGTCCAACGCCTGGACAATACGCAGCAACCCCGGACAAGCCGAGGGGCGCAAGGTATTCACAGCGGGCGTTGGGATCACGGGGCTACCGGTTGACGGGTAAAGGCGCGGTATTATGCCTGCTTTGTCCGGCGGCATGAAAAGCCTGCCCGTCGGATGTCGTTCAAGGAATTGATATGTCGCCCTGGCTGACGGTTGTAGGCATCGGTGAAGACGGCTTCAAAGGCCTGGGCAGAAATGCCCGGCATGCCCTGTTGCGCGCCACGCGGATTATAGGCGGCCAACGCCAGTTGGACCTGTTGCCGGTGTGTATTCGTGGCGAACGCCAAGTGTGGCCGAGCCCGTTTTCCCTGGAGCCAGTGTTGTCGCGGCGCGGGGAGCCCGTGTGCGTTCTGGCCAGTGGCGATCCGATGTTCTATGGCGTCGGCGCCAGCCTGGCGCGGCAAGTGCCAGCTGAAGAGTTGTTGATTTTGCCCGCGCCATCGTCGGTATCCCTGGCGGCGGCGCGCCTGGGCTGGCCGTTGCAGGAGGTGGTGACGTTATCCGTGGTGGCCCGTCCGGTGGCGGCACTTAATGCGCATCTGGCCAGTGGCGTGCGCTTATTGGTGTTGAGCAATGACGGCAACAGCCCCGCGTTGATTGCGGCGTTGTTGGCCGAGCGCGGCTTTGGCCCCAGTCGGATAACTGTGTTTGAACACTTGGGCGGCCCGGCTGAGCGGCGTATCGACGGGCATGCGCAAGCGTGGGAGCCCACGGCGGTTGCCGATTTGAACCTGATCGCCATCGACTGCCTGGCGGATGCGAACGCACCGCGTCTGTCGCGCCTTGCAGGCTTGCCCGACGCAGCTTTCAAGCACGACGGCCAACTGACCAAACGCGATGTGCGCGCCATGACCCTCGCCCGCCTCGCGCCCATGCCGGGCGAACTGTTATGGGACGTAGGCGCGGGCAGTGGCTCCATCGGTATTGAATGGATGCGCACCCATCCCAGCTGTCGCGCCTTCGCGATCGAAGCCGACGCAGGCCGACAAAGCCTGATCGAACACAACCGCGACGCCCTCGGCGTGCCCGGCCTGCAACTGATTCGCGGCAAGGCGCCGGAGGCGTTAAGCGGCCTGGAAACGCCGGACGCCATCTTTATCGGCGGCGGCGTCACCCGCGACGGCGTGCTCGACACCTGCTGGCAACACCTGCGCCCCGGTGGCCGCCTGGTTGCCAATGCCGTGACCCTGCAAAGCGAAATGACCTTGATGAACTGGCGCGCCGAGCATGGCGGTGAACTGACCCGCATCCACGTGGCCCAGGCGCAGCCCCTGGGCGAGTTCGATACCTGGCGCCAGGCGCTGCCGATCACGTTGCTGGAAGTGATCAAGCCGCTATGAAAAGGATTCTATTACTGGGCGGGGTCACGGAAGCGCTGGCCATCGCCCGTACCTTGGGGCCGGAACACGTCTACAGCCTGGCCGGTGTGGGCCGCGTACCAACCGACCTGAACTGCAAGGTTCGTGTCGGGGGTTACGGAGGCGCTGAAGGGTTAGCGCAGTTTATTCGTGACGAACGTATCAGCCTGATCATTGACGCCACCCATCCGTATGCAGCGCAGATCAGCCAAAACGCGGCCCAAGCGGCGCAATTGAGCGATGTGCCTTGCTGGGCATTGCGACGCCCAGCCTGGCAGCCGCAGCCGGGGGAAGATTGGCGAGAGGTCGCCGACTGGGCCGAACTGGTCGAAGCGCTCAAACCCTTCAAACGCCCGCTGTTCACCTTGGGTCGCGAACCCTTGCAGCACCTCGACGAAATCCCCGCCGATCAGTTCTGGACCTTGCGCGCGCTGGATGTGTATCCCGGCAACGAGCGCTGTGAGGTGATCGGCGCACGCGGGCCGTTTTTGATCGAGGATGAACGGACGTTATTCGAAGAACGGCGGATTGATGTGCTGATCAGCAAGAACAGCGGCAGCACCGCCACCGAGCCGAAGCTGGAAGTGGCGCGTGAACGTGGGGTGCCGGTGTTGGTGTTGAAGCGGCCGGTGTTGGCTGCCGTAGATCGAGAGTTCACAGCAGTGCCGGCGTTGCTACAAGCAATCACTCTTTTCTAAACACCACCTATCCAATGTGGGAGCGGGCTTGCTCGCTCCCACACTTTGGAATTGCGTTATCAAATGACGGTAGTAGATCAGCCAGCCAAGGCGCTAGCTCAATCAACTGCGCAACCATTGGCTGGAAAAAGCCCTATACCTGACTTGATCGTTCCCACGCTCCGCGTGGGAATGCATCCTGTGATGCTCCGCGTCACGGCTTTAAAAGCGGACGCAGAGCGTCCAACGCGGCATTCCCACGCAGAGCGTGGGAACGATCAGCCCGCCTGGTGCGCCGCGTCCTTTCTGCAAAATTGGCAAGCGGCCGTTCTCGTCTATCCTCAAACCCAACACTGCGACACCAAACCACACCCGCCCTTTTTACTTATCCCCCCCGATCAGGCTAAATACCCGCCTGATCGTTTAACCCTACGGATTATCCGCCATGGCCCGTCAACGCTTTGCAATTGCCTGGATCGCCTGCCTTGCAGTGCTGTTCAATGCGTTTGCCATGCCGTTGGCCAGTGCAATGCAGCAGACCGATGACCCGGTCAAGCGTCTGATGTGGGGCGGGTTCTGTTCGTCCAATGGCGCGAGCCTCAAGGCGATTGCCCTGGGCAAGCTGGAAATTCCCGCACCGCCGGACGATCACTCCGCCATGCAGCATTGCTGGTGTTGCTCGGGTTCTGCGCCGTTGGTGGCGTTGCCGGGGCATGTGCCGCAGTTGTATGTGACGCGCTTCGAGGCGGTGCAGAACTTGCCGCCGCGCTTATTGCGCAATCCAACCCCGCGCCAGCAATGGCCGAGCCTTAACCCCCGCGCTTCTCCAACGGTCTGATCTTCTTCGCAAGTGAACTGCGTTTAGAACCGTTCTGGAGAACTGCCATGCTTAAATCTTCCCTGCTTCTGGCTGCGTTGCTGCTGCCGGTGTTCAGTGCTGCCAATGCCGAAGACTACAAGGCCGGCGATTTGCTGGTGAGCGACCCCTGGTCTCAGGAGTTGCCACCGAATGCGCCTACCGTCGCCGCCTACTTTGTAATTCATAACACCGGGGCGGCCCCGGATCGCCTGCTCAGCGTTGAAACCAGCGTTGCCGAAAAAGCCGAGCTGCATGAGCACGTGATGCAAGGCGATTTGATGAAGATGCAACAAGTGCCCAGCGTCGCCGTACCGGCCAAGGGTGAACTGACCTTCGCGCCGATGGCCTATCACGTCATGCTGCTTGGCCTCAAAGACCGCAGCCTGCTGGCCGACGGCAAGCAATTCCCGCTGACCCTGACCTTCGAAAAAGCCGGCAAGGTCGAGGTGCAAGTGTCGGTGCACAAAGCGCCGCCAATGGCCGGCCACGAGCACATGCACGCCCAGTAAGCCAACCTCGATGGGCGCCCCTCGCGCCAGGTTGTCTCCCCACCGCCGCCTGATGCGCGGCAGTTGGATCAGCCTGTTCGCCATGCTGATGATTTTTATCGGTCCGCTGATTTCCCAAGCGATGCCGATGGATCATCACGCCAGCATGTCCATGACCATGGACATGCCCAACTGCCATGGTGAACCTGCGCAGCACAGCAAAGCCCCCGACGAGCATCATGTTCTCTGGGAAAAATGCGGCTATTGCAGCCTGCTGTTCAGTTGCCCGGCCCTGCCCGGCAGCGTCTCCTACGCAACCCTCGGCACCCCGCCGCCCGCCAACGCCCTCACCCCCGCCACGCGCCTGGGCCATGCCCGGCAGAGCATCTTCCCCGGAGCCCGCAGCCGCGCGCCGCCCATCGTTTCGTAAGCCCTTCACCGCGTTACTTCACCCCGGCCGACTTTAGACAGACAGCCGCAGGCTGCTGGCCGTGTTGTTTACGATTGATTGATGGAATTTGTCATGTCCAGGTTTTCTGCTGACACCCGCTTGGGAAGTACTGCCCTGCTCACCGCCTTATGCGGCGCACTATTGGCTGCCCACGCTCACGCCGACGAGCATGAGCTGAGCCCCACCGTCATCACCGCGATCGCCCCCAGCTCACCGCTGACCGTGGTCACCAACCCCAAAGACCCTCGCCAACCGGTGCCCGCCAGCGATGGCGGCGACTACCTCAAGACCATCCCCGGCTTCGCCCTGGTGCGCAACGGCGGCACCAACGGCGACCCGGTGCTGCGCGGCATGTTCGGCTCGCGTCTGAATATCCTCACCAACGGCGGCATGATGCTCGGCGCCTGCCCGGGCCGCATGGATGCGCCAACTTCGTATATTTCGCCGGAAACCTACGACAAGCTCACCGTGATCAAAGGCCCGCAAACCGTGCTCTGGGGCCCGGGCGCGTCAGCGGGCACCATCCTGTTCGACCGTGAACCCGAGCAGTTCGGCGAGCTGGGCACGCGGGTCAACGCCAGCGTATTGGCCGGTTCCAACGGGCGTTTCGACAAGGTCATCGATGCTGCTGCCGGCGGCCCATTGGGCTATGTGCGCGTGATCGGCAACCAGGCCCACGCCGACGATTACAAGGACGGCAACAACGACACCGTCGCCTCGCGCTATGACAAGTGGAACGGTGACGTGGCTGTGGGCTTCACGCCCGACGCCGACACCCTGCTGGAACTCACCGCCGGGCGTGGCGATGGTGAAGCGCGCTACGCCGGTCGCGGCATGGACGGCTCGCAGTTCCTGCGCGAAAGCCTGGGGCTGCGTTTCGAGAAATCCAATATCGGCGAGGTGCTGGATAAGGTCGAGGCCCAGGTCTACTACAACTACGCCGACCATGTGATGGACAACTACAGCCTGCGTGTCCCTTCGGGCACCGGCATGATGGCGGGCCCCATGGCGTCCAACGTCGACCGCCGCACCCTTGGCGCACGCATCAAGGCGACCTGGCGCTGGGCGGATGTGCAATTGATCAGCGGCCTGGATGCGCAGACCAATGAACACCGTGCGCGCAGCAGCATGGGCATCGACACGTATAAGGATTTGCCGCGCAACAAGGACGCCAATTTCCACAACTACGGTGTGTTCGGCGAACTGACCTGGTACGCCGCCGACAACGATCGCCTGATCACCGGCGCACGCCTGGACCGCGCCTCGGCCAAGGACTTCCGTCAACGCACCGGCTCGGGAATGATGTCGCGCCCGAACCCGACTGCCGGCGACACCCGCGCCGATACATTGCCCTCGGGCTTTGTGCGTTATGAGCACGACCTGGCGGACAGCCCCACCACGCTGTATGCCGGCCTGGGCCACGCGGAACGTTTCCCCGATTACTGGGAACTGTTTTCCCCCAACACCGGCGCGGCCGGTTCGGTGAATGCCTTCGACGGCGTGAAGCCCGAGAAAACCACCCAGCTCGACTTCGGTGCCCAGTACAAGAGCGCCGACCTGGAAGCCTGGGTGTCGGGCTATGTCGGCCAGGTGCGCGACTTCATCCTGTTCGACTACAGGCCCGGCATGATGGGCACCACCTCCCAGGCGCGCAATGTGGACGCACGTATCATGGGCGGCGAAGTGGGCGCAGCGTACAAGCTGAGCCAACACTGGAAAGCCGACGCCAGCCTCGCCTATGCCTGGGGCAAGAACAGCAGCGACGGCAAGGCCCTGCCACAAATGCCACCGCTGGACACGCGCCTGGGCCTGACCTACAGCGAAGACGATTGGAGCGCTGGTGCGTTGTGGAGGGTGGTCGCGGCGCAACACCGTATCGATCCAAACAAAGGCAACGTGGTCGGCAAGGACTACGACAAGAGTGGCGGCTTCGGCGTGTTCTCGCTGAACGCGGCATACCGCGTCAACAAGCACTTCAAGGTCAGCACCGGGGTCGACAACCTGTTCGGCAAGGCTTATGCCGAGCATCTGAATCTGGCCGGTAACGCAGGCTTCGGTTACCCAGCCAACGACCCGCAGGCCATCAAGGAGCCGGGCCGTACGCTCTGGACCAAGGTGGACATGAGCTTCTAAAAGCATCGCAGGCAAGCCTGCGCCCACAGGTGGAATACATTCCAATGTGGGAGCTGGCTTGCCTGCGATGACGGTGTAACAGACCAAGAAAAATCAAAAGCCTTATGCGGAGCACCCGATGACCACACAAAAAATTCCCTTCTACAACCTGGCCTGGCGCTGGCACTTTTACGCCGGCCTCTTCGTCGCCCCCTTCATGGTGCTGCTGGCCCTCACCGGCATCATCTACCTGTTCAAACCCCAGCTCGACCCGCTGATGTACGGCCACCTGCTCACCGTGCCCGCCGCCGAACACGCGCTGAGCGCCGACGAGCAACTGCAGCGCGTCCAGGCCGCCTACCCCCACGCCGCGATCAGCAAATACCTGCCCCCTGCCGACGCCACTCGCAGCGCGCAGTTCGTGATGCGCAACGATGCCCACGAGGTGACGGTGTTCATCGACCCCTATCGCGGTACCGTCCTCGGTGAGCAGGACGCAAACAACAACCTGCAAGCCATCGTCCGCGCCCTGCACGGCGAACTGATGATCGGCACCGTCGGCGATCGCCTGATCGAACTCGCCGCCGGCTGGGGCGTGATGCTGGTGGTGTCCGGCCTGTACCTGTGGTGGCCGCGGGGCAAGTCATCTGCAGGCATTCTGTGGCCTCGCTTCAATACCCGTGGTCGGGTGTTCTGGCGTGACCTGCACGCTGTCGCCGGCTTCTGGGGCGCGGCGTTCCTGCTGGTGATGCTGCTCAGCGGCATGACCTGGACCGGGTTCTGGGGCAAGCAATACGCCGACCTGTGGAACACCTTCCCAGCCGCGATGTGGAACAGCGTGCCGCAGTCCGACCAGCAGGCCCGTGTGCTCAACACCGCCACCCAGCAGACCGTGCCCTGGGCCCTGGAAAACACGCCGATGCCAATGTCCGGCGACCACGCCGAGCATATGAATCACGGCGCAATGCACGCAGGCCCGGCCGCACCCACGGTGCGTCTGCAACAGGTGGTCGACCTGGCCAACGCACGCAAGGTCGAGCCCGGCTACAGCATTACCTTCCCCACCACCGCCACTGGTGTATTCACCGTCGCGGTGTTCGCCGACGACCCGCGCAACGACGCCACCCTGCACGTGGACCAGTACACCGGCAAGGTCCTGGCCGATGTACGTTGGGATCATTACAACCTGGTCGCACGCGCCACCGAAACCGGCGTGATGCTGCACGAGGGCAAGATGTTCGGCTGGGTCAACCAACTGATCGTGCTGGTGATCTGCCTGATGATTCTGCTCAGCGCGGTCAGCGGCGTGGTGATCTGGTGGAAGCGCCGGCCACAAGGCGGGCTGGGTGTGCCGCCGCTGCGCCATGACCTGCCCAAGTGGAAAACCGCGATGGCGATCATGCTCGGGCTGGCGATCATTTTCCCGTTGGTAGGGGCTTCGTTGGTCCTGGTGTGGGCGCTGGATCGCTTGTTGCTGTCACGCATCAGCGCAACCGCCTGAAGCATTGTCGCGCAACGCCCTCTTTTGAAGCCTGCCGTGCACTCAACGGCCTCCGTGGCGCCAACCTGGTGCGCCACGGAGCGGCTTTACCTCCCGAACCCGCCGGTAAACCGTGTCTGGCGTAGCAGGCACAGCCTTTGCAAAGCCCTGTGTATCTGCCCCACAACAATTATCGGTACACGGAGATCGCACCATGAAGCGTCGCAGCTTGATCAAGGCTTTCACTTTGTCGGCATCTATTGCCGCCATGGGTTTGACCTGGACCGTCCAGGCCGCCGAGACCATCAAGGTCGGCATCCTGCACTCGCTGTCCGGGACCATGGCGATCTCCGAAACCTCGCTCAAAGACATGGCGCTGATGACCATCGACGAGATCAACGCCAAGGGCGGGGTGAACGGCAAGATGCTCGAACCGGTGGTGGTGGACCCGGCGTCCAACTGGCCGCTGTTCGCCGAGAAAGGTCGGCAACTGTTGACCCAGGACAAGGTGGCCGTGGTGTTCGGCTGCTGGACCTCGGTGTCGCGTAAATCCGTACTGCCGGTGTTCGAAGAACTCAACGGCTTGCTGTTCTATCCGGTGCAGTACGAAGGCGAAGAGATGTCGCCCAACGTGTTCTATACCGGTGCGGCCCCGAACCAGCAGGCGATCCCGGCGGTGGAATACCTGATGAGCGAAGAAGGCGGCAGCGCCAAGCGTTTCTTCCTGCTCGGCACCGACTACGTGTACCCGCGCACCACCAACAAGATCCTGCGCTCGTTCCTGCATTCCAAAGGCGTGGCGGATAAAGACATCGAGGAGGTCTACACCCCGTTCGGCCACGCCGATTACCAGACCATCGTCGCCAACATCAAGAAGTTCTCCGCCGGTGGCAAGACCGCGGTGGTCTCCACCGTGAACGGCGACTCCAACGTGCCCTTCTACAAAGAACTGGCCAACCAGGGCTTGAAAGCCACCGAGGTACCGGTGGTGGCGTTCTCGGTGGGTGAAGAAGAACTGCGCGGCATCGACACCAAGCCGCTGGTGGGCAACCTCGCGGCCTGGAACTACTTCCAGTCGGTGGAAAACCCGGTGAACCAGAAGTTCGTGGCCGACTGGAAAGCCTACGCCAAGAAACACAACCTGCCGGGCGCCGACAAAGCCGTGACCAACGACCCGATGGAAGCCACCTATGTGGGCATCCATATGTGGGCGCAGGCGGCGGAAAAAGCCAAGTCCACCGACGTCGACAAAGTGCGTGAAGCCCTGGGCGGCCAGACCTTCGCCGCGCCGTCGGGCTTCACCCTGACCATGGACAAGACCAACCACCACCTGCACAAGCCGGTGATGATCGGTGAGATCCAGGCCGACGGGCAGTTCTCGGTGGTGTGGCAGACCGAAGCGCCGATTCGTGCGCAGCCGTGGAGCCCCTACATCCCGGGCAATGACAAAAAGCCGGACTATGCCGTGAAGAGCAACTAACGCCCCCACAGCTCGAATGTGGGACATGGTCACTGTGGGAGCTGGCTTGCCTGCGATNCCAGCTCCCACACAGCCTGCTCCCACACTGTCCCCGCATGATCAGGACATTTTGCTATGCCCACTGCCCTCCACCGCCTCATCCTCGCCGTGCTGCTGGTGCTGCCCTTTGGCGCACACGCCAGCGACGCCGAAGACTTCCTTGCCGCCAACCCGGTGCAGCAAGCCAAACTCCTGCAGGACTGGGCCGCCCACCCCGACCCAACGCGTATCGAGTTGGTGGATGCCCTTGAGCAAGGCCAACTCACGCTCAACGGTGAAACCAAGACCGTGCGCCTGAACAACCGCCTGCGCGGTTTGATCAATAACGTGCAAGCCAGCCAGCAACTGCTCGCCGCCGACCCCAAGGTGCGCCTGGACGCAGCGCGCACCCTGCAAAAAAGCGCGGTGCCTGCACAACTTAAATTCCTCGACCAGCAGGTCGCCGCCGAGACGGATGAGCAGGTGCACAGCGCCCTCAGCCTGGCCCTGGCCAACCTGCAACTGGTCGACCCCGACCCGGTGGTGCGCCTGGCGGCCGTGCGCTTGCTCGGCAGCACCGGCGACCCGCTGGCCCGCACGCGCCTAGAGGCGCTGCTGGCGCCAGGCGTGGAAGCCGACGCCGCCGTACACACCGCCGCTGAGACCAGCCTGGCCCAGGTCAAACGCAAACTGATGATGGGTGAGATCCTCGGCCAGGCGTTCAGCGGCATGTCCCTGGGCTCGATCCTGCTGCTGGCGGCCCTGGGCCTGGCGATCACCTTCGGCCTGCTCGGCGTGATCAACATGGCCCACGGCGAGATGCTGATGCTCGGCGCCTACTCCACCTATGTGGTGCAATTGATGATGCAGCGCTATGTGCCCCAGGCCATCGAGTTCTACCCGTTGATCGCATTGCCGGTGGCGTTTTTTGTCACCGCGGCCATCGGCATGGCGCTGGAACGCACAGTCATTCGTCACTTGTATGGCCGCCCCCTGGAAACCCTACTCGCCACCTGGGGCATCAGCCTGATGCTGATCCAGCTGGTGCGCCTGGTGTTCGGTGCGCAGAACGTCGAAGTGTCGAACCCGGCCTGGCTGTCTGGCGGCATCCAGGTACTGCCCAATCTGGTGCTGCCGTACAACCGCATCGTGATCATCGCCTTTGCGCTGTTCGTGGTGGTGCTCACTTGGCTGCTGCTGAACAAGACGCGCCTGGGTCTGAACGTGCGCGCCGTCACCCAGAACCGCAACATGGCCGCCTGCTGCGGCGTGCCCACCGGGCGCGTGGACATGCTCGCCTTTGGCCTCGGCTCCGGTATCGCAGGTTTGGGCGGCGTGGCGCTGAGCCAGATCGGCAACGTCGGCCCGGACCTGGGCCAGAGCTACATCATCGACTCGTTCCTGGTGGTGGTGCTCGGCGGCGTCGGCCAGTTGGCCGGCAGTGTCATGGCCGCCTTTGGCTTAGGAATAGCCAACAAAATCCTCGAACCCCAGATCGGCGCCGTGCTCGGCAAGATCCTGATCCTCGCGCTGATCATTCTGTTTATCCAGAAACGCCCGCAAGGACTCTTCGCACTGAAAGGACGGGTGATCGACTGATGAACCAGCCATTGATGCTTACGGCCACGCAAAAGGCCGGCCCCAAAGTCACGATTGCAGTCGGTGCAGTCATCCTGCTCCTGCTGCTGGCCTTGCCCCTGTGTTCACTCTTGTCTGCCGACAACCCGCTGCATGTGTCGGCCTACACCTTGACCCTGGTGGGCAAAATTCTCTGTTACGCCATCGTCGCCCTGGCGCTGGACCTGGTGTGGGGTTACGCCGGGATGTTGTCCCTGGGCCACGGTTTGTTCTTCGCCCTGGGCGGCTACGCCATGGGCATGTACTTGATGCGCCAGGCGGCAGGCAGCGAGTTGCCGGCGTTCATGACCTTTTTGTCCTGGACCGAATTGCCCTGGTACTGGGCCGGCACCGACCACTTCCTGTGGGCGTTGTGCCTGGTGGTACTGGCCCCCGGTGTGCTGGCCTTGGTGTTCGGTTTCTTCGCCTTCCGCTCGCGGATCAAGGGCGTGTATTTCTCGATCATGACCCAGGCCCTGACGTTCGCGGGGATGCTGTTGTTCTTTCGCAACGAGACCGGGTTCGGCGGCAACAACGGCTTTACCAACTTCCGCAGCATCTTAGGTTTTGGCATCACTGAACCTGGCACCCGGGCGGTGTTGTTTTTCGCCACGGTGCTGTTGCTGGTGGCCAGCCTCTACATCGGCTGGCGCCTGGCGAAAAGCAAGTTCGGCCGCGTGCTCACCGCCCTGCGCGATGCCGAGAACCGCCTGATGTTCTGCGGCTACGACCCACGCGGTTTCAAGCTGTTCGTGTGGGTGTTGAGCGCAGTGTTGTGCGGGCTTGCCGGTGCGCTGTATGTGCCGCAGGTGGGCATCATCAACCCCAGCGAAATGTCACCGACCAACTCCATCGAAGCCGCCGTGTGGGTAGCGCTGGGCGGGCGTGGCACGTTGATCGGGCCGTTGCTCGGCGCTGGTGTGGTCAATGGCATGAAGAGCTGGTTCACCGTGGCCTTCCCCGAGTACTGGCTGTTCTTCCTGGGCGCGCTGTTCATCATCGTCACCCTGTACCTGCCCAAGGGCGTTATCGGCCTGCTGAAGAAATGAGGAACGTCATGCTTGAACCTATTTTCGACGCAGGCAGCGGCCGCGATGCGATTGGCATCGGCCAGGTCGCGGGCAAAGGGCTCAACACCCGGCACGGCACCATTCTGACCCTGGAAGATATCAGCGTCAGCTTCGACGGTTTCAAGGCCCTCAACGACCTGAACCTGTACATCGGTGTTGGCGAATTGCGCTGCATCATCGGCCCCAACGGCGCGGGCAAGACCACGCTGATGGACGTGATCACCGGCAAGACCCGGCCCAGCCACGGCAAGGCCTGGTTTGGCGAGACCCTGGACCTGACCCGCATGAGCGAAGTGCAGATCGCCCAGGCCGGCATCGGGCGCAAGTTCCAGAAGCCCACGGTGTTCGAAGCCCTCAGCGTGTTCGAAAACCTCGAGCTGGCGCAGAAGACCGACAAGTCGGTGTGGGCCAGCCTGCGTGCGCGCCTGAACGGGGAACAGAAGCACCGCATCGAGGAAGTGCTCGACACCATCCGCCTCACCGCCTCGGTGCATCGCCCCGCCGGCTTGCTGTCCCACGGCCAGAAGCAGTTCCTGGAAATCGGTATGTTGCTGATGCAAGACCCGCAACTGTTGCTGCTGGATGAACCGGTAGCAGGCATGACCGATGCCGAAACCGAATTCACCGCCGAGCTGTTCAAGCGCCTGGCCGGCAAGCACTCGTTGATGGTTGTGGAACATGACATGGGGTTTGTCGGCTCGATTGCCGACCACGTGACGGTGTTGCACCAGGGCAGCGTGCTGGCCGAAGGGTCGCTGGAACAGGTGCAGGAAAACGAGCGGGTGATCGAGGTTTACCTCGGCCGCTAACGCTGACACGAACGGCTGATCGTTCCCACGCTCCGCGTGGGAATGCCAAGTTGGACGCTCCGCGTCCCGCTGAGCAACGGTGACGCAGAGCGTCACGGGAAGCATTCCCACGCAGAGCGTGGGAACGATCATTGAGGAGAATCGAACATGCTGCAAGTCGACAAGCTGCACCAGTACTACGGCGGTAGCCACATCCTGCGTGGGCTGTCTTTTGACGTGAAGATCGGTGAAGTCACCTGCCTGCTGGGCCGCAACGGCGTGGGCAAGACCACCCTGCTCAAGTGCCTGATGGGCCTGCTGCCGGCCAAGGAGGGCGCAGTGAACTGGGAAGGCAAGGCCATCACCGGCTTCAAGCCGCACCAGCGCGTACATGCCGGCATCGCCTACGTGCCCCAGGGCCGGGAGATATTCGGGCGGCTGACCGTAGAAGAAAACCTGCTGATGGGACTGTCACGTTTCCCCGGTTCCGAAGCCAAAGAGGTGCCGGCCTTCATCTACGAACTGTTCCCGGTGTTGCTGCAAATGAAGCATCGACGCGGCGGCGACTTGTCCGGTGGCCAGCAGCAACAGTTGGCGATTGGCCGTGCCCTGGCGAGCCGCCCGCGCCTGTTGATTCTCGATGAGCCCACCGAAGGCATCCAGCCGTCGGTGATCAAGGAAATCGGCGCGGTGATCAAGAAGCTCGCGGAGCGCGGCGATATGGCGATCCTGTTGGTGGAGCAGTTCTATGACTTTGCCGCTGAACTGGCTGACCAGTACCTGGTGATGTCCCGTGGCGAAATCGTGCAACAGGGCCGTGGTGAAAATATGGAACGCGAAGGTGTGCGTGGGCTGGTAACCATCTAATCTGTAGCCTCCTAACGATAAGCACACGCCATGAACCTGCCCGTTACCCCTGCCCTGTTCACGCCCAGCTGGCACGCCGAGCTGGAACTCGGCTACGCGCGTGTCAATGACACCACGCGCCCGGTGCTGCGCCGCCACCTTGGCCCGCTGCGGGTGCAAAAACACCTGTACGCCGAAGGCCCCGAGGTATGCCAGCACATCATCGTGCACCCGCCCGGCGGGATTGCCGGTGGCGATCGCCTGGACATCAGCGCCCATGTGGGCACGGGTGCCTGGGCACAACTGACCAGCCCCGGCGCCGCCAAGTGGTACCGCGCCAGCGGCCCGGCGTTTCAACACGTCAAGTTGACCGTCGAGGCCGGCGCGACGCTGGAATGGCTGCCCCAGGAAACCATCGTATTCAGCGCCGCCCAGGCCGAACTGACCACGCGAGTGGAGCTGTCGGGCGATGCGCGGTTGTTCTACTGGGATGTGGTCGCTCTGGGCCGCCCGGCCAGTGGCGAACGGTTCGACCTTGGCCACTTTCAATCGCACCTGGACATTCGCCGCGACGGCCAGTTGCTCTGGCACGAACGCCAGCGCATTGTGGGCGCCGATGGATTGCTGGATTCGCCAATCGGGCTGGATGGGCAACCGGTGTTTGCCACGTTGCTGGTGACCGGTGAGCTCGACCCTGAACTGCTTGAACAATGCCGCTCACTGCCCCACGCGGTGCGCGGGGATTTGACCCAATTGCCTGGCTTACTGGTGGCGCGCTGTTTGGCCAGTGAAGCGCTGCTGGCGCGGGGATGGTTGATTGATTTATGGCGGCTTTTACGTCCGGCGCTGTTTGGGCGTGAAGCAGTCGCACCAAGAATCTGGAGCACATGAAGATGCGCCCTTTTGTAGGAGCGAGCTTGCTCGCGAAAATCGTTAACGATAACGCGGGCATCCTGAATGCACGCGGCGCCCTCGGGTTTTTCGCGAGCAAGCTCGCTCCTACAGGGGTTAGCGCTCGTCTTTTTAACTGCCTTACTACGGACTGAACCATGGACCTGACCCCACGGGAAAAAGACAAACTGCTGATCTTCACCGCAGGCCTGGTCGCCGAACGGCGCCTGGCACGCGGAGTGAAGCTCAACTACCCGGAGACCATCGCCTATATCTCCGCCGCCCTGATGGAAGGCGCCCGCGATGGCCGCACCGTGGCCGACCTGATGCACTACGGCACCACCCTGCTCAGCCGCGAACAGGTTATGGAAGGTATCCCGGAAATGATCCCGGATATCCAGGTGGAAGCCACGTTCCCCGACGGCACCAAGCTGGTCACCGTCCACCAGCCCATTGCCTGAGGCGCAGCCATGATTCGTGATGCAACCGAACACGACCTGCCGGCGATCCGCGCCATCTACAACGACGCGGTGTTGAACACCACGGCGATCTGGAACGAGCAACCGGTGGACCTGGCCAACCGCCAGGCCTGGTTCAGTGCGCGCCAGGCCCAGCAGTACCCGATCCTGGTCACGGTGGACAACGACGAAGTCACCGGCTACGCCTCATTCGGCGACTGGCGCCCCTTCGAAGGCTTCCGCTACAGCGTCGAACACTCGGTATACGTGCGCAATGACCAGCGCGGCAAAGGCCTCGGCCCGCGCCTGATGCAGGCCCTGATCGAGCGCGCCCGCAGCTGCGGCAAGCACGTCATGGTCGCCGCCATCGAAAGCGGCAACCTGGCCTCTATCCGCCTGCATGAGCGCCTGGGTTTCGTGACTACCGGGCAAATGCCGCAAGTGGGCATCAAGTTCGGCCGCTGGCTGGACCTGACCTTTATGCAACTGACGTTGAATCCGGGCGCCGAACCGCCCCAGGAGTGAGATCGATGAGCGCTGCACAACTGCGTCGAGTCAATGCTGAAAGCTTTGCCCATTACCGCCGGGGCTTGATCGAGCTGTTGCTGGACGCGGTGCAGCACGGCGCTTCGGTGGGCTTCATGGCCGACTTCGATGAGGCCCAGGCCCGGGACTACCTGACCGGCGTGCAAGCCGGCGTCGAGGACACCAGCCTGCTGCTGTGGGTAGTGGTGCGCGACGAGCAGGTGATCGCCAGCGTGCAATTGGCGTTGTGCCAGAAAGCCAACGGCCTGAACCGCGCCGAGGTGCAAAAGTTGCTGGTGCACAGCAGCGCCCGTCGCCATGGCCTGGGCCAGCAATTGATGAATACCCTGGAACTCGCCGCGCGCCAGCACAAGCGTGGCCTGCTGTACCTGGACACCGAGGCCGGCTCCGGCGCCGAAGCCTTTTATCAGTCGCTGCGCTACACCAAGCTCGGTGAGCTGCCCGACTACTGCCAAAGCCCGGACGGGCGCTACAGCCCGACCGCCATCTACTACAAGACCCTGGGGCAACCTGCATGATTCCTGGTGAATATCAGATCCAGCCTGGCGAGATCGAACTGAATGTCGGCCGCCGCACCCTCATCCTCGGCGTAGCCAACAGCGGCGACCGGCCGATCCAGGTGGGCTCGCATTACCACTTTTTCGAGACCAATGACGCGCTGGAATTCGACCGAGCGGCCAGCCGTGGCATGCGCCTGAATATTCCGGCGGGCACGGCGGTGCGGTTTGAGCCGGGGCAGCGTCGGGAGGTGGAGTTGGTGGAGTTGAGTGGTGCAAGGCGGGTATTTGGGTTTGCAGGGCGAGTCATGGGCGACCTTTAGGGCCTCATCGCAGGCGAGCCAGCTCCCACCGTTGAAATGCAATTAGATCGTTCCCACGCTCCGCGTGGGAACGCCGCCAGGGACGCTCTGCGTCCGCTCTTTACGTCGTGACGCAAAGCGTCACAGGATGCATTCCCACGCAGAACGTGGGAACGATCGAGGACACACCCATGAAGATATCCAGACAAGCCTACGCCGACATGTACGGCCCCACCGTCGGTGACAAGGTGCGCCTGGCCGACACCGAACTGTTCGTCGAAGTCGAGCAGGACTTCACCGTCTACGGCGAAGAGGTCAAATTCGGCGGCGGCAAGGTTATCCGTGACGGCCAGGGCCAGAGCCAATTGCTCGCCCATGAAGTAGTCGACACGCTGATCACCAACGCATTGATCATCGACCACTGGGGCATCGTCAAGGCCGACGTCGGCTTGAAGAATGGCCGCATCCACGCGATTGGCAAAGCCGGCAACCCGGACATCCAGCCCGGCGTGACCATGGCCATCGGCGCCAGCACCGAAGTGATTGCCGGTGAAGGCATGATCCTCACCGCCGGCGGCATCGACTCCCACGTGCATTTCATTTGCCCACAGCAGATCGAAGAGGCCCTGACCAGCGGCGTCACCACCATGATCGGCGGCGGCACGGGGCCGGCCACCGGCACCAACGCCACCACCTGCACTTCCGGCCCGTGGCACCTTGCGCGGATGCTGCAGGCCAGCGATTCGTTCCCGATGAACATTGGCTTTACCGGCAAGGGCAACGCCAGTTTGCCCGAGCCGCTGATCGAGCAGGTCAAGGCCGGTGCTATCGGCTTGAAGCTACATGAAGACTGGGGCACCACACCCGCGAGCATCGACAACTGCCTGAGCGTCGCCGATGCCTACGACGTGCAGGTGGCGATCCACAGTGACACCCTCAATGAGTCGGGCTTTGTCGAAACCACCCTCGCCGCGCTCAAGGGCCGCACCATCCACACGTACCACACCGAAGGTGCCGGTGGCGGCCATGCACCGGACATCATCAAGGCCTGCGGCTTCCCCAATGTGCTGCCCAGCTCCACCAACCCGACGCGGCCGTTCACGCGTAACACCATCGACGAACACCTGGACATGTTGATGGTGTGTCACCACCTGGACCCAAGCATTGCCGAAGACGTGGCCTTCGCCGAAAGCCGCATCCGCCGCGAAACCATCGCCGCCGAAGACATCCTGCACGACCTCGGCGCGTTCTCGATGATCAGCTCCGACAGCCAGGCCATGGGCCGTGTCGGCGAAGTGATCACGCGCACCTGGCAGACCGCCGACAAGATGAAAAAACAGCGTGGCCCCCTGCCGGGCGACGGCGTGGGCAACGATAACTTCCGCGCCAAACGCTACATCGCCAAGTACACCATCAACCCGGCGATCACCCACGGTATCAGCCATATCGTCGGTTCCATCGAAGTCGGCAAATGGGCCGACCTGGTGCTGTGGCGCCCGGCGTTTTTCGGCATCAAGCCCACGCTGATCCTCAAGGGCGGCGCCATTGCTTCGAGCCTGATGGGCGACGCCAACGCCTCGATCCCGACGCCGCAGCCGGTGCATTACCGCCCCATGTTCGCCAGCTTCGGCAGCTCCCTGCACGCCACCAGCCTGACGTTTATCAGCCAGGCCGCGCAGGCGGCCGGACTGCCCGAGGCCCTGGGCCTGAAGAAGCAGATCGCGGTGGTCAAGGGTTGCCGCGACGTGCAGAAAACCGACCTGATCCACAACGATTACCTGCCGGATATCGAGGTTGACCCGCAAACCTATCAGGTCAAGGCTGACGGTCAGTTGCTGTGGTGCGAACCGGCCGAGGTGTTGCCGATGGCCCAGCGGTACTTCCTGTTCTAGAGGATGGCGCGGATCGCTTGATCGGTCAGTGTCTGGTTCAAGGTGATCAGTTCGCCATTGATGCGACCAAAGGTGTCGTCGTAGTCTTGCTGGGACATCAGTTGCCCCGGCTCACTTTCCGAAGCCGGTCGGCCCAGGCGCTGGGCCGACCGGCTGATGGTTTGGCGCAGGGCCTGCCTCGCGCTCTCAGGGAGGTTGGCTGCGGCGGCCCATTGTTCCTGCGCGGCCTGATAGTCAATCAGTGCATCGAATTTTGCGGCAATCGACGCGTAGTCAGCTGGATGAGCCCGCTGCAGAAAGTCGGTCCACATCGGTTGCTCCAGCAGGTTGCCACGCAGCAGCTCGCCTTGGTCCAGTAGCTGTACGCGGTTGAATGCCTCCTCGACCATGGGCGCCGTCACATAATCCTCGCGGAACATCATGCTCCGCGATTGCCAGGGCAGGTCCAGACGGGTTGCCAATGGCGTTGTGTACGCCAGGTAGATCTCGACTTCGTCGATATCAGCGATCAAATTGCCGCGGGCATCGTAATGATCGATGCGTGCGCCTTTGGCGTCGTACTCCGGAAACTTGACGCCGTCATCCTGCAGTTGGGACACGCGCTCATGGGCGATACGGCCCAACTCATCGAGCCGCCACTTGCCCCTGGCCAGGTTGAAGACAGTTTTGCGCACGGAGGCCACGTCCTCGCTGAAGTACGCCGACCAATGCAGCACGGCAACGCCCATAGAATTGAACAACTGCGCCCCGGCGTCCACGCAGGCCGCAGGGTCCCGGGCCATCAGGAACAACTGCTCGCGCAATTCGGCGTCTTCGCCCATCGCCTCAAGTATGCGCCAGACCTTGGCGCTCAGTTCCGGCAACCATACGCCGCCCCTGAGTGTCGAGTCCCCGGAGTTTCTGACGGCACGAAGAACATTGAAAAAGCCCTCAGAGCCAAACGAACCTTCAAGCATGTCCCATAACACCTGCCTGGAGGGCCATTCCTGCGCCGAATAACCGGTTTTCCACCGCTCGCTGTCGAGCGCGCCCCTTTTCGGCAATTGGCGATCCGGATCCCGGCCGGCAGCCTCGATGTACCGCTTGAATTGAGCAAGCAGTTCAGGCGTCAGCGTTTCACGGGTGAGGAAGGTTTTCGCCACAATCAATGCCTTATCCGAGCCCGGCGCGAACTCGGGAATCCGCGCTATCGGGTTCTGCCGCATATCCAGAATGAAGTCTTCCGGCCTGGGCACACGGAACACACTGCTAGGCCACTCCACCAGGCTTGTTTCATTGAGCAGCAAGGTATGTAAGCGCGGCATGCGCCCGACATCCGGTGGCAAGCCGAGTGGGTTCATTTCCAAAAATAACTCTTTGAGATGCACCCGATCTTTCAAACGCAAGACGTCTTCAGGCGTAAGGACAATACTGTTACCGCCCAAATGCAACCGCTGCAAATGCGGCATCTGTTCGATGGCTGACGGCAGGCGTGTCAGTTGAGCGGCCTCGATCCCTAATCGACGCAGACCGCGAAAGTTGGCGAGCAGTGGCTGCACATCCGCATCCGTCAGCTGCGAGCCTTCGGTTCCCACAATGCCCAAGTAGCTGACATGGTCGAAGTTTGCAGTCAGTGCGGGCAAGGTTCGGAGCTGCTGCGCCAGGTCCTCTTCCAACCATTCGATTTTCTGCCCCAAGAGGCGCCCATTTCGATCGTAGTGCCGTGGGCCAACCTTTCTCCAGGCGTCATCCAGCGCCGTATAAATCTTACGCCTGGCCCTCAGCACCTGGCGTTGCTGGTCACCGAACGCCTCCATGCCTTGGGGCGGTGTGCTCAACCAGTTGTGCAAGGTGGCCTGCAGGGTCTTGTACTCTTGCTCCAACGCACGCAGCCAGCTCAGATCCAGCGCGCCGCGCTCGTTGATCAGGGCGAGCATTTCGTCCCGGGTGATTTCCGGGTACAGGCTGCGGACCCGCTCGCGTGTGATTTTTTCCCACTCAGTGCCACCGCGCCCGCTCAATGGATAGCCGCGACGCTCGCCCGGCAACACGCTCGGCGGTCGAAAAAACGGCAGCTTTTCCGGCGACATGCCCAAGGCTTTGCGCAACGGTGCTCGGCCTAATGCATGTTGCTGGATCAACCCCTTCAATTGCTCACCCTGGCTGACATGGGGCAGGCCAATCGCGTTGCGATGGGCGTCGGTCAACGCGTGCTGCAAGGCGCCATAGAAACCATTGAGGCCATGCAGATCCTGACCGCGCTCATCAAAGGCTTGATAACGTCCATCCTCCGTACGTGCCAGGACCTTGCGATTGCTCGCCTCCTGAGGGCCAAAACTGGCACGCAATGGGCCTTCAAACCGACCCTCGCGCACTTCCAGGCGCAGATTGTCCGACCAGCCGGGCAGCGCCGGCAGTGTGTGGAGGGCCAGGGTTTCGGTGTCTGGGCCGGCCAACGCATCGAGGTACAAGCCTTCATACGCGAGGGTCAGGCGCATTTGCTGCTGCGCCCGGCGCGCCTTTTCAGCGAGGCGCAGGGGAATGCGCTTGGCGCGGCTCATCGTGTCGCGCTCGGTCGGCGTCGCGTCCGCCAGCACTTCGCGCGCCAAAATCGTCGGCACACCGCTGAAGTCACGCTGGATCAGCATAATCGCGGTGTCGGAGAGTGGCTGCTGCTCGACGTAAATACTCTTCATCAACCGCTCGCGCACCTCGATGGCCCTTTGTTCGAGTTTCAATTGCAGGGCCTCGGTTCTCGCCTCGGGTGTGCGGGCGGTGTAACTGCCCACCAGAGCATCGCGCTGAGGTTCGCTGAACGCTTCGATAATGCGTATGGGCAACTGGCCGCTCATCAATTCGGCGCGGTGGACCTGCACGGTGTCCGCCGCCGCAGCCTGCTGATTACCGTATTTGATCGACGGCCCGCTCAACTCGGTGCCGGAAAATGCCTCGATCGCCTTGCTCGCTGGCCATCCCGGCAACTCCACCGCCAGGGATGCGGCATAGCTGCACAGTGCGCTGCTGAGCGAGCCCTGGCGAATACCCTCGGCGACGCTCACCGCATCGCGATACGCCCTGAACTGGCGCAGGGTGTCGAGCAGGATCGCCGGTACCGGCTCGCCTTCCACATGCACGCGGCGCAGCACGTCCTCACTCACCGCCGCAACGCTGCGCACCTGCTCCAACTCGGCATCACTGAAGCCCTCCGTCACCGGGCCCAATCGCCGCATCAACGTGGCGCCTTCCCAGGTGTACGGGCGTTCCACTTCATGGTTCCAGAGGCCAGCGCCGTTGCTCTTCAATATCGGTTGATAGGCCTCGGCGCGCGTGGGATGGAGGATGCGGTATTGCTCGGTCAGCGGGTCTTGTTGCACGGCATAGCGTTTACCCTCCAATGGCAGCACGGTCTGGCCGTTGTGCCGGTGCAGGCCTTGCTCATCCACCGCCACTGAAGGTAGGGACGCGGTGTGCTCGTAGGTCGACAAGTCGGGTTTCCACAGCCGAGTCTTGCCACTGGGGAGAGTGACGGCCTTGAGCTGCTCGATAAACGGCGACACGGTGAAGTGCACCACGGCTGCCTGCACCGCCAGCGTCGCCAGGTTTTCCACCACGTCGGTGATGTGCGCCCAGCCCTCTTCGCGATCGCCTTCGCTCAGCTCGATGACACCTTCGATGACTTCGTAGAGCATTTGCCCGGCCATCGCCACGGCCATCAGCACGCCAAGCGGTGGCACCGCCATGGCCACCAGGTTGAGACCGAACAGGCCAATGCTCATGTAATGCGCGGCGCGCAGTGAGCGCGAGGCCTCATCGACATCGGCGGTGCTCACCGCACGATGCCGCGCATTCTCGAACAGGCGGGCACGCAGGCTGCCCAGGCGATAGGTCCACAGGTCCGGAACTTGCCAAAGGTCAACGAGGGTATGAGCGCGAATGTTGAATTCAGGGGCAGTGGCATGCACGCGCACGTAGGGATGTGGTTCGCCCAGTGTCGAAGGCGTGGCAAAGGAAGGAGAAGTGAGCAGGCGCCCCCATTCCGATCGCAAGGCCTGTGCGCCAAACGGCTGGGGAGGTGCGTCCAGCACCAGTTCGGTCAGCCGTTTGTAGTAGTAGGCGCGGTCTTTGTCGGCAACGAACCGGGCAAAAAAATGCTGGTTCGGCGTAGCCCTCCAGCCTTGGGAGCGGTCAGCTTCCTGGGTGGTTTTCGCGCTCAGGCGCTCGGTCAATGCAGTGCTGAAGTCATTGAAGGTGTCATAGCGCTTGATGGGATGGTCGGGGTCATCGGGAATATAAACGATGACCCAGCAGGTGTAGCCAGGCTTGGCGCAAGCGTCGATGACCAGGCAATCATGCAGGTGCAGGTTCATCAGGCTCAGGCTGCGATACACGATGGGCTTGCCGTCGCTGAGAATGTGTTTTTCCCCGGCCGCCACACGCATCAGCAAGGCGTGGTCGCTGTCACCAATGTCGCCCTTGAGCAACGCCAGGTACGCTGCCGCCTTGAAGGCGGCTTTCTGGTGCCGGACATAACGCTCGCGCAGTTCGGCCTGGGACTCGGCGTCGTCAGGTTTCAACTGCGCCTTGAGGTGAGCCTGGTACTGCTTGCCCAGGTCCAGTTCTCGGCAAAGCTGGGTGAACGCATGAATCTTCAGGGTCGTGGTGTGGCGCTCGAAATGATCGCGCACGTCCGGTTGGGTGATGAAACCTGAGGCACTGTCGAAATAGCCCTCTCGAGTCTCGCGTTGCTCAAAGTTGCCAAGGGCAGCGTGCAGCAGGGAGAACGTTTTGACCCTGAAGCCACTGGTCTTTACGCCAAAGGCATCTTCGACCGGTACATACAGGCGCAACCAGGTTTGATTGACGTCCAGCTCGTGGCCGATAGCCTTTAGCTTGGCTTCCAACAAGGGTTGGGCAAACGCTTGCTCCGAGCGTATGTGACTGAAGGTTTTCTCCAGTTCGTTGAGCGACTCGCAACGGGCGTCCAGCAACACGTTGAGCTGATCTTTGTGCGCCTGGGAAGCAGCGTCATACCAGCGGGGAATGGCTGGCGGCGTGTCTTTGAGGGCCTTGCGACGGGAGGGCGAACTGTTGACCAGGCAAGTAGGGATCGCCTGTTTGATCAGTTCGTAATGTTGGCCCTGCTCACCAGGAAGCGGGGTGACGGGGTCGGTGACCTGAAAGTCCGGCATGGGATGACAACCTTTTCTTGGAAGAGGTTGTCATCCTAGGCACGCCGTTTTTGCGGCTGGCGCTAACTAAATCAATGACCCGTTCAGAACTGCTCGCGCGGGTTGAACGCAGCCTTTTGCGCCAGGGCCTCCCACAATGCCTTGACCTCATCATCCGCCGCCTTGGGCATGACGGCCTTGAGCTGGATGAACAGGTAGCCACGTTGCCCGGCCTTGTTCAGCAAACCATGGCCCTTGGCACGCATGCGCTGGCCGTTCTGGCTACCGGCAGGCACCTTGAGGTTGATCTTGCCGGTGAGGGTCGGCACGGCCACTTCCGTGCCCAGCGCCAACTCCCAGGGTGCCAGCGGCAGGTTGATGATCAGGTTTTCGCCGTCCACCTCGAACCTGGGGTGGGGCGCAAACTTGATGATCAGGTACAAATCACCATTGGCCCCGCCGCCAATGCCAGGCGCGCCCTGGGCCTTGAGGCGAATGCGCTCGCCATCGGCCACACCGGCCGGGATCTTCACGTTCAGGCTTTTGGTGGTGTTGCTCACATGCCGACCGGAGGCATCGTATTGCGGCACCTGGAAGCTGATCTGCTTGGACTCAGTGGACAGGGTTTCCTCCAGGGAGACCGTGAGCTGCATCTCCACATCCTGGCCCTTGCGCCCGGTAGGACGGCGCTGGCCGCCACCGAAAGCATCACCACGCGAGCCGAAGATCGAACTGAAAAAGTCCGAAAAGTCGCCCGCGTCCTGGCCACCACCAAAGCCGCCACGGCTCTGCCAGCCCGGTGGACCCTGGAACGGCTGGCCATGCTGGCCGTACTTGCGCAGTTCGTCGTATTCGGCGCGCTTGTCGGCGCTTTTAAGCGCTTCATAGGCCTCGGACGCATCCTTGAACTTGGCTTCGGCGTCCTTTTCCTTGCTGACGTCCGGGTGATATTTGCGCGCCAGCTTGCGATAAGCCGACTTGATCTCTTTGTCATCAGCCGTGGGCTCGACACCGAGAATCTTGTAGTAGTCTTTGAAATCCATGGGGGCATCACCATCCGTTATCGATATCGCGCAGCCCGCCACACGGCACGCCATGGCTGGCAGCCTGGGAATTGATGTCAGGGCGCGTCATAAGTTAATCGGCGGCACACAGGGTCAGTGCAATCACTGTGTACCGCCTGGATATGCCCACAAGATTGGGGCAAAACCCGCCCTTTCAAGATGGGATATGGCTATTTACGACGACAGACCCTTTACTTACTCGGGTAGGATCAAGCAAACAGGTTTTTTATTGCCCCCTCAGTGTACTGATAATCCATGCGCAGCTCGGCGCCCGCTGAAATGTCTTCAGTGGCAAATACCGCCGTCAGTATCAAATTCTCGCGTTTGGTTCGCGCACCCTCCCCTACCCCCATCCACCTGTCTGCCTCGACATTGAAGCCCACCGCTTCAACGTTGTAGCCACTGGGGGCCTGGCGCAACGGTTTGCCCTGGGCGTCATACTCGAAGAGGGTATTGATTCTGGAAATAATATTATCCCCCGACAGGTGGATCGGCTCTTCCACCAGGGTATTGCCCCGCGCGACCTCCTTGCTTCCTACCCTCATGGTGTACGTCTGCCCGCTGGGTCCGAAGATCCCCATGGGCAATACCGTTCCGCCGTACACGCCGACGATCTCGCCCTTGGCGATACGCCGGTTGGCAACCACCGTGGCCTGGCCTATCAACGCGCTTTCACCGGGCGCTTTCATGTCCTGGGCCGTAAACGAACGTAGCTGGAGTTTCTCTTCATAGCGTGCGCCCACCTGCTCATAGCCCTGAAATTGAATGTAGGGCTTGATCTGCTCCGAGGTGTAGCGCACACCGGGAGCTATCGTGACCGCTTGCTCCAATTCGCGAATGCGGATCGCCCGGCCTTGATAGTCCCTGAGCGGGTATTTGCCGTTATTGGCACGGTTATAACTGCCGATGCGATTGGGGCTGGCCGTAAAGTGGATATCGCGACGCATATGGCGCAGTTCCTCCGCCGTGTACGGCGTTACCGGCATGGACTCCGACGCGTCGAAAAACTCATCGTCGGAGCCCTGCGGCTTCATCCCACCCGCCAACCCCCTGCGCTTCCAGACCCCATGGATATCGGGCTTGGCTACCACCCCACTGCTGACCAGCGCCAACGGGTTCTGGGGTGCCTGCACCCGCAAGATGTAATGCTCGCCATCGCCCGCATCCGGCATGCTCGCGACAAAATACTGTTTGCCGTTGAAATCGATGGCTTTAGCCTCAGACAGTTGCAGCTCCTGACCCACAGGCTCCACCAACACTTCAAGGCTCGCAGTGGGCATCAACGCCTGCGCCACTTCATCGCGGGACAGGGTTTGAATCAGCTGTGCTTCTTCGATTGCAAACTGCCCCTGCAGTGCTTCGGCCTCACCGTCGAACACCGCCTTGGAGATTGCACCGGACTCGAAATCGCGCAACAACGCATTCATTTGTTCGTGATGGGGTTGGTTCTGCGCCTCGAACCGCGAGCGGTATTTGTTCGCGATGTAGTCTTGCCAGAATTCCCTGGCGAGCATGGCTTGAAACTCATGCACCGAATTATCCAGGCCGATCACCTTATCGTACGCAGCATCCAGCATCGCCTGGCTGACGTTGCCGAAACGAATGAACCTGGTCTGCTGCGCCTGGCCAGGCAAGTCAAGCCGCTCTTTAAGGCCGTAACGATAGGCCAGCCTGATTTCCACTTCTTCCAGAGCCCTTAGAGCGTCAGCCTTCTGCGTCGCCGTCAGGTCTTCGCGGCTATTGATCGCAGTCCGGCGCTGGTCGATATCCGTAAGGGCGATCTTTTCCACTTCCTCCAGACGGAACAAGCCCCTGGACAGCTTCACCAGCGCGGCGCCCTGAGTCGAATCCAACGCCTGGGCCTTGGCATTGCTGGTCATCAGCAGGATTTCCAGATTACCGAAGGTCAACGCGGCACGGTCGCAACACGTCGCCTGGCCCGCCCATTCGAACATCTCCTTGCGCAGCTGCTCCGACTCGGCGCTGTGGCTGGCAATCGCGTCGATCACCTCCCACACCCGCTGCTGCACATCCTCATATTCAGCGGGCGCCACGTTCAGGTCTCTGAGCATGTCGAAAAAACCGTCCGAGCCTGGCAGTGCACGCAGGGTGGACCATTGGCTTTGGCGCTGGGCAAGCTGCTGCGTTGACAACCCTCTGGCCCAGCGCTGAAACGGCGCTGAGTCGCCAGTAACGGCCTGCGGCACAGTCACCTCCAGAGTGCTGCGCACCAACCTGTTGGCCGCTCGCTCCGGGTCGGTAAGCCGACGGTTGTAATCGGCGATTCGCGCCTGAGTTTCGGCGGACAAGGGGTTCAGGCCCAGGTCAGTGACGCTGGTTACCCGCAGGGATTGCGCCAACGCCTCGTCCGAGGGGGCAATCAGCGCATCGGGCAGCGTTGAAATCCGACTGCCCCTCAGGTACACCGCATCCAGGCTGGGCTGCGCCCCCAGCCCGGTGGGAAAGGTTTCAATATGGGTATTGCCCATCCCCAGCGAACGCAAATCCGTCATCTGGCTGAAATCCGGCGCGATATCAAGGGGGTTTGAATTGAGGATCAAGGCTCTGAGGGTGCTGCGCGACGCCAGCATCGCAGCCGACTCCGGGTTCAGGCGTATCTGGTTATTTTGCAACGACAGCCGGGTCAGGCCATGCATCTGCCCCAGCGCCGGCGGCAACTCGCGCAACTGGTTGCGCGACATGTCCAGCCAGCGTACGCCCTGATGGCGAGCGAGGAACCCCTCAGGCGAAGTACTGAGGTTCATGTTGCTCAGCTTGAGTGAGCCTACGTGGCTGAAGTCCGCATCCAGGTCGGGCAGGCTTGGCAGCGTCAGGCCGCTGAGGTCCAGCTCCAGGCCGAAGGGCTCGCCGTCGTTGGTGAGCTGTTGCGGGGTTTCACGGCGCCAGCAGCGCATGATGCGGTTGTGCGCCAGGTTGCGATCACGCAGTGACGCAGCATCGGTGGCGCGCTCCCCCACGCGCACATAGCGCTGGCGCTCGCCGCCGCCTGAAAATGCCCACGCGTTCAACTGCCTGAGCAGCACAGAAAACTCCTGCCAGCGCCGGTCCAGCTCGGTATCGGCGCCTTCGCCCCAGCTCCAGACAAGCTCCCGGGCCTTTTGCAGGGAATACTCGGGGTACATGTGCTGCACCATTTCCAGGCGTGGATTTCTGCTGTCAAAGGCGCCATCGAGAGCGCCTGACACAAGGTCGGGGCGTGACTGGTTCACGTCCTGCCAATACTTATCGAATGTTTCCCAGTAATCGTGTGGGAAGCGATTGCCATCAAGCAAGGTGACGTTATTGATCCGCACGATCGTTTCCAGTTGATCTGCCGGCGGAACAAGATTGTCCTGCGGTACCTGCAGCAGTCGATTGTGACGTAAGTCGACGCGCTCCAGCCCAGTCTGCGTCCTCAACCCCGAAGGCCAACGCTCGATTCGGGTGAAAGATAGATTCAGCGCTCTTAAATGCGGCATACCGCCGAAATCAGGCAATGTACCCAGCGGATTTTCCGAAAGATCCAGCACTTGCAAGGCATCCAGAGCGCTCAAGCTTGCCGCGCTACGCTCGCTCAGTTTCAGTTCATTGGAGGGCAGTTTCAACGACGTGAGCTGCTTCATATCGCCGATCACCGCCGGCAACTCGACCAACTCGGCGCCAGTCATGCTCAGGCTCTTGATATGCGTGAAATTTTCGAGGAACAACGAGCTGGAGTGCCCCTTCCATGTGAGCCCCGATAACGCCACTTCCTGGACATGACTGAAGTCGGCCTTCAGCGGCGGCAAATCCACCCAACGAATCTCGTCTTTTGAACGACGGATATTCAACTGGCTTCCGGTCTCGCGACGCCAGCAGCGTTTGATTGCATCACTCACACGCCATTCGGCGCTGTAGTACGCCAGGGCATGTGGCCCTCTGGAGCGAGCCCACGCTTTCAAGGATTTTTTCAGGTGGTGGTATTCCAGCTCACGACTGGCCAACCCGCCTGGGACATCTTCGCCCAGCGACTGAATAAACGCTGTGACTTGCTCCTCAGTGAATGATGGATACAACCGGCGTACCCGCTCTGCTGGAGAGCGCAGCACATTAGCCGCCACCCTTGCCATATGCCGAAAGCCCGGAGCGCCGCCCATCAAGCGGACCATCGGATCGTACTCGGGCTTGCGCAGCGGTTGGTCCTCCAGCACCGTGCGCAACGCCTGGCGCGAAAGAGGGCTGCGTTGAATCGCCTGCTTCAATTCGACCGCGCTGCCCAACCCGAGACGCTGACGCTCATCGGGCGCGAGTTGCTCCCAGATGGCGCTGTAGAAATCGCCGGGCATGGTTGCCTGGAACTCACCGCTGTCCAGCAGTATCAGGCTGCGCTTGTGCGGGAAGTCGGGGGAGCCGATGGCATCCATCAGCGTGCCCTCCGCCGAATACTGACGCAACTCCACCCGCGAGCCACGGTGCCAGCCCGGCAGGGTTTCCAGGGTGCGCAAGGCCAGGCGCTGACTGTCGAGGTGGGTCTGAGTGTCCAGGTGCAGCCCTTCGTAGGCGCGCGCCACGCGGGTTTCCTGCGCGCACCATTGAGCCTGCGTGGCCAACCGGTCAGGCAGGCGCCCGCTGCTGCGAAAAGCGGTCAGCTCATCCACAGCAGCGCCTTGCAGCAAGCGTTCGGCGGCCAGCGTCGGCAAGGCCGGGTAGGCATCCAGCACGCGCTGCACATCGGCGTCAGGCGTTGGGTTCAACGCACGGTAACGCTCCTCCAGCAGCGGTCCCTTGAGGCTATCAACGGCATCGCCAAGGTACTGGCGCAGCTTGGCGGCGCGAACGTCCAGCGACTCTTCGGGGCTGCCGGGGAATTCCTTGAGCTGCGGGTCGACGCCTTGCAAGGTGTACAGCAACTCCCTGAGTAAACGGCCCTGGGCCATGGCGGTCTCGGTCAACACCATCACGCGCTTGGGCAACAAGGGCGACGCATCGGCGCTTTCCCACACGACCTCGCCTGTTGGGCCGATGACTTTCAGCGCTACGCCATCAGGCAGCAGGCCGCGGCGTTGAAGCAGGTCAAACTGCAGTGCCGGTTCGGCCTTCTGGTAGACCAGCGGGTCACTGCTTTTGATTTGCTCGACAAAGGTAGTCAGTTGCTGATGCAGCTCGAAGCGCTTGATGGTGTCGTCAAGCAACAGCGGCAAGGGTTCATGATCGACCGCAACCTGGCGCAGAGCGTCAGTTTCGACGCCGCTGATACGCAACGGATCCGCCTGCTCGACCAGCCCGAGGCGCTTGATCAAGGTGGGCTCGTCCCAGGTCAGCGGTTCTTCCAGCTCATGGGTCCACACCCCGTTATGGTTGTGTTCCAATTCCGGCGCGTAGGCGTCGGGGCGAGTCGGGTGCTGAATACGGTACTGGCCGCTCGGGTCTTGCTTGACCTGGTAATGCGTATTCTCGAACGACACCCATTGCTGACCGGCATGATCGTACAGGCCCAACGTATTGGGCTTGACCTCTGGCGCCGGTTTGGTGGTAGAGGCATAGGGCCTGAGGTCGGGGTTCCACAGCACCTGCTTGCCCGTGGGCAGCGTCACCGGTTTGAGGTGATCCACTGCGCTTTGCCATTTGACGGCGGGCAGCACCTTGGACCCGGTGGCAATGAACGCTACGTTCAGGGCTACCGATGCAAAATGCGCCCACATCTGCCGGGGCTCGCCTTGATCGTAGGCCTCGATGCCTTCAAACACTTCGTAGCACATCTGCGATGCGCCCACGGCCAACATGATCGGGCCGAGCCCCGGCACCACGAACGCGGCCAGGTTGAATACGCTGACGGCCGCCTCGAAAAAGCCTTCCAGGCGTTCGAGCCGGGCCTTGCGGTCCTCGTCTTCGGTGGGCACGGCCACTGCGCGTGCATCGCTCAGGATCTTGCTGATATGCGCCTGGCGACTGCGCTGCCAAAGGTCACCGGCAAGGGCGAACTCTTGCATAGGCAAGCGCGCCAACGGCGTGCGCAACGGGTAGTCCGCGCCGCCATTGCCGTTACTGGCAGGCTGGTACAGACGGTTGAACCGGGTGAAGAACCCGCCTTGTTCGCGCACCGGCACAAAGCGGCTGAAGAAGCGCCGGTACGATGCGCTGTGCAGACGGGTACGCAAGTCGGCCATGAATTCGCCACTGGACGCATACTCCTTGAGGGGCTGTTGCGGGTCGCCGGGGATGTACACCACCAGAGGCTCGGGGCGGTTGGTGTTTTGCCGATCAGGGCCGATCAGCAGCGGCCCCACCAATACGCTGTCGAACACGTTGAGCGCGGTGTATGTCACAGGCTTCCCGGCCAGTTTCGGCGTGGCGGAGCCCGTGACCACATTCTGGAGCATCTGGCAGGCGTCGGCACTGAGCGGTCCGGTGCTTTGCAACCGGGCAATATCGATGCACAGTGCCAACTGCTCGCGTTGATGCTCTTCCAACAGCTGTTCAAGCGCCTGGCGTTCATCCGCGTCCTGGGGCTCTACAATGGCCTTGATATGCGCCTGATAAAGCGCGCCAAGGTCCAATGTGCGGCAAAGCCTGGCGAAAGCATGGGGCGTGATCGCCACCGCCTGTGCCTGGACGGCCGCGAAGGTCGCAATGATGTGGGGGTTTTCTAGGTTGAAGGTGGTGATCAGTTGGCAATCGGTGCATGACGACGGCTGCTCTTCATCGGCCTCGAAATTGGCCAGGGCTGCTTCCAACAGGGAAATGCCGCGATACCTGTAGCTCAGTGACGGGTCGTTTTGCTGCTCGAAAACAAAGGCACCGTAGAAGTCATCGCGAGCACCTTTTGAGCCGTATTTGCGCACGAAAAATACATTGCGCACATCCAGTTCCAGGTTGAATTCTTTCTTGATCGCCTCTTTGAGCGGCTGTTCGGCGAAGGCCAGGACGTCTTCAATCTGGCCCAGGTGCTCTTCAATTGCATTGAGCGTTTCGCGAAAGCGCGTGTGCCGGACAGCCAGAGTGGTTTTGTCTTGGTGAGTGGCGGCCAGGTACCAGGCAGGAATATCCATCTCGTGCGTGCCTAGCTCTTGCTGGCGTTGCGGCGAGCCTTCCATGAACCAGTTCGGCACGCGTTGTTTGAGAAAGTCGTAATGCACGCCGCGCAGGTCGGCGTTGAAGGTTGCATCAGGCATAGCGATTCGTCCGTGAGGGCAGTAAAACCCGAGCCTAACCAAGCCCCTGCCGGTTCAAGACGTAGCTATATAGCGCGAATTTACGGATCGCCGGTCTACGCATCCGCTCGCGAGTGACATACACTGCGCGGCCGTTTTTTGCCCGGAACCTGTAAGACATGAAAAACGAATCTCCAGCCCGTGCCTGCGGCATCGACTTCGGCACGTCCAACTCCACCGTCGGCTGGATCCGCCCCGGCGAGGAGACGCTGATCGCGCTGGAGGACGACAAGATCACCCTGCCGTCAGTGGTGTTCTTCAACTTCGAGGAGCGCCGGCCGGTATATGGTCGCCTGGCGCTGCACGAATACCTGGAGAACTACGAAGGCCGCCTGATGCGCTCGCTCAAGAGCCTGCTGGGTTCCAAGCTGATCAAGCACGACACCAGCGTGCTCGGCACTGCCATGCCCTTCACCGACCTGCTGGCACTGTTTATCGGCCAACTCAAGAGCCGCGCCGAAGCCAACGCCGGTCGTGAATTCGAAGAAGTGGTACTGGGCCGCCCGGTATTCTTCGTCGATGACGACCCGATGGCCGACCAGGAAGCGGAAAACACCCTGGTGGATGTGGCGCGCAAAATCGGCTTCAAGGACATCTCGTTCCAGTACGAACCGATTGCAGCGGCGTTCGACTATGAGTCGACCATCGAGAAAGAAGAGCTGGTGTTGATCGTCGATATCGGCGGTGGTACCTCCGACTTCTCCCTGGTGCGTCTGTCGCCGGATCGTCGTCACAACGACAATCGCCAGAGCGACATCCTCGCCACCGGCGGCGTGCACATCGGCGGTACCGACTTCGACAAACAGCTCAGCCTGCAAGGCATGATGCCGCTGTTCGGCTACGGCAGCCGCATGAAGAGCGGCGCCTACATGCCCACCAGCCACCACATGAACCTGGCCACCTGGCACACCATCAACTCGGTGTACTCGCAAAAATCCCAGCTGGCCCTGGGCAGCATGCGCTACGACATCGAAGACACCGGCGGCATCGACCGCCTGTTCAAACTGATCGAACAGCGCGCCGGGCACTGGCTTGCCATGGAAGTGGAAGAAACCAAGATCCAGCTCACCCATCAAGACAGCCGCCACGTGCCGCTGGACCGCATCGAAGCGGGCCTGAGCGTAGACCTGAGCCGCGCACTGTTCGAGTCGTCCATCGACAGCTTGCTGGAACGTGTACGCGGCAGCGTCACACAGTTGCTCAACGACGCCTCGGTGAGCGTGGCGCAGGTGGACACGGTGTTCTTTACCGGCGGTTCCAGCGGCATCCCGGCGCTGCGCCACAGCATCTCTGCAATGCTGCCGAATGCGCGGCATGTGGAAGGCAATATCTTCGGCAGCATTGGCAGTGGTTTGGCGATTGAGGCGAGCAAGCGTTACGGTTGCTGAGTTGTAGCTGACACCGTGGCGCCCCCACTTGACGGTAACCACGATGCGAAGCGAGCCGCTTTTGATCTTGATCTGCTTTTGATCTTAGGCGCCCCGTTAAACCACGCTGGCCGGAATTCGACAGGGATTTGGGGGGTAAACCGGCAGGGATGCCGGTTTAGCCGCCCCGCGCCATGGATGGCGCGTGGCGGCGGCCCCCCAAATCACTGGCGAATTACGGGCACACCGAGCCCAAGCGAGGTGCCGAGTGGTGGGGCAAGAGCGTTTTGCTTACTTTTGCGCTTCTCAAAAGTGAGACGCCGTCAGGGCGGAACCCTAAGTGGCCGTTACCTAAATAACGGATATGTACGCGGTCAAATCCAATATCCCGGTCGGCAGTCAGGCCGCCTTCGCGAGCAAGCCCGC
This sequence comes from Pseudomonas sp. 22072, assembly GCF_052046095.1. Taxonomy (NCBI): domain Bacteria; kingdom Pseudomonadati; phylum Pseudomonadota; class Gammaproteobacteria; order Pseudomonadales; family Pseudomonadaceae; genus Pseudomonas; species Pseudomonas sp. 22072. The sequence continues at coordinate 48,444 of NZ_JBQEQE010000020.1, read as the reverse complement.
TCCCACAGTTTGATCGCGGGGCGTCAGATAGATAGGGGCCGGCTGTGAGGCCGTCATCGCAGGCAAGCCAGCTCCCACAATTTGATCGGGTTGTGTCAGGTAGATAGGCTTCGGCTGCAGGCCGTCATCGCAGGCAAGCCAGCTCCCACAGGTGATCGCATTTGAATGTGGGAGCGGGCTTGCCCGCGATGGCGTCAGCCCAGGCGACACAAGGCTTAAACCATCCCACCCAGCTTCAGCTCGCTTTTCAGATAGGCATAGTAAATCGGCCCCGCCACCACCCCCGGCAGGCCGAACGCTGCCTCAAACACCAGCATCGCCAACAACAACTCCCATGACTTGGCACTGATCTGCCCGCCGACGATTCGCGCGTTGAGGAAGTACTCGACCTTGTGGATCACGATCAAATACCCCAGCGCCGCCACCGCCACCCAGATCGACAGCGACAACGCCACGATGGTGATCAGGGTGTTGGAGATCAGGTTGCCAATCACTGGCAGCAGACCGAGCAGGAAGGTCAGCACGATCAGGGTCTTGGTCAACGGCAGGTGAATGCCACATAACGGCAGTACCACTGCCAGGAACACCGCGGTGAAGGCGGTGTTGAGCGCGGCGATCTTGATCTGGGCGAACACGATATTGCGAAACGCCTGGACCAGCAGGTGCAGACGGTCGAACAGCGCGGCGGCCAAGGGTTTGCGCTTGGTCAGGTCGGGCACGCGCTGCAAGGCGATGATCGCACCCAGTACCATGCCGATCAGCAAGGTGACGAACATGTGGGCGGCGTCTTTGCCAACCAGTTGCAGTTCGCTCAGGTGCTTGCTTAGCCAATCGCCAATGGCCACGCGAAACTCCGCGGCGCTGGCGGGCAAATAGGCGTCGATGGACGGCGGTAATTGACCGCGCGCGCGGTCGACCACGCCCATGAATTTGTCCAGGGAAGCCCCCGGGTTTTCCGCTTCGTGGAGCAGGAAGCTGATGGCGCCAGCGAAGATCAAGGCCAACACGCTGACGATCAAGGTGCCCAGCAAGGCCACCGCCAGCCAACGCGCGCGCCGGCCTTCGATCAGGCGTTGCAGTTGAGGGGTGAGCATGTTGACCAGTTCATAGACCAACAGGCCGGCCAGCAGACTGGGCAGCAATTTCAGCGGCAGTACCAGCAGCAACCCGCCGAAAATGATGATGTAGCTGGACAGCAACAACACATGACGCTGAGAAAACGTTGGCATACAGCCTCAAAACAAACGGCGTTGAAGGATGTTGTAGGAGCGAGCTTGCTGTGGCGAGGGAGCTTGCTCCCGCTGGGCTGCGAAGCAGCCCCAAACCATTGAGCCGGTGTGCACCAGGCATACTCGTCTGTTCGGTTTGGGAGCGCTTCGCGCTCCAGCGGGAGCAAGCTCCCTCGCCACACTTGCTCGCTCCTACAAAGGGGCTGTGTGCGAGTGTCGCAGCCTTCTATGGCCCGGGGCTATTATTTCTTCAGGCAAGTGCTCATGAAGGTTTTGCGCGCATCACCGGCCAAGGCTTGGGTTTTCGCCGACGCATTGCAGTCTTTCATCTTCTGCTGCTGCGGGGTCAGGGTCTTGGCGTCGTTGGCGGCAGGTGCCGACAGGCAGGTCTTCATGAAGGCCTTACGGTCATCGCCCTTGAGCGTCTTGGTGGTGGCCTCGGCATTGCAGGTGGTCATTTTGTTCTGCTGGGCAGTGGCGGCAAAACCCTGGGCACACATCAGCAGGCCCATCATCAACAACGGAATACGCAGCATCTTCATGGAGTTTTCTCCCTGTTACCGTGCCGACGGGCACGGCCTACAGCGCAGTGTAGTCAAAACCTGTTACAACTTCACCGGCCACGAATATTCGCCCGCCGGTATTGCTCCGGCGTGCAGCCGGCGTGGCGTTGGAACATGGCGATAAACGCCGAGGCGGTGCTATAGCCCAGATCAAACGCCACGTGTTGCACACTGCGGTCGCTGTCCAGCGCCTCGATGGCCGCCAGGTAGCGCAGGCGCTGGCGCCATTCGCCAAAGCTCATGCCCAGCTCGCGCACAAACTGGCGCGCCAGGGTGCGCTCGCTCACATGCACCTGCTCGGCCCATTGCGCCAGAGGGCGGTTGTCTCCCGGCTCTGCCTGCATGCCCTCCAAGACCCCAAGCAATCCCGGGTGGCGGGCGTAGGGCAGGAAGCAGTCGTGGACCGGCGCCTGCCTGAGCTGGTCCACCAGCACCTGGGCCAGGCGGATGTCGGCGTCGGTGCGCGGTGCATTGACATCGCGCAGGGCGAAATCCTTGAGGATCGCCTTGAGAATGTCGCTGATCGCCAGCGTGCAAGGCTGCTGTGGCAACTGCTCGCACAGCTGCGGCGCCAGCCCTACGGAGTGGTAGACAATCGCCTCGGCATTGTAGGAGCTGTGCTCAGTATGCGGCGGCACCCACACCGCGTATTGCGGTGGCGACATGAAGCGATTGCCCGCCACTTCCATGCGCATCACACCGCTGGCCGAGTAATCCAGCGAGCCCCAGGTGTGCTGGTGCGGGGTGCATTCGGTGTCCGGGGCAAAATCGGAATACCGAAAGTACACCGGGCTTGGCAGGCGGGCAAAATCGGGCAGGCGCACGGTGTGTCGGGACATATTGTCTGGATTCAACGCTCAGTTGTCTGGATCGCAGTATAGGCTTCGATCCAGACAGAGGATAATCCTGCCTCGTCAACACACTGGGTTTCTTTTCAATGCAATACGCGTATCCGCTGCTGGCTATCTTTATCTGGGCCGGCAACACCGTGGTCAACAAATTGGCCGTGGGCTCGATCTTCCCGGCTGAAATCGGCTTTTACCGCTGGCTGTTCGCTGCGTTGCTGTTCACGCCGTTCATGCTCAAACCGGTGGTCGCCCACTGGCCGCAGATCCGCCCCAACCTGGGCAAGATCTTTATCCTCGGCGTACTCGGCATGGCGGTGTATCAAAGCCTGGCCTACTACGCCGCAACGCTGACCAGTGCCACCAACATGGGCATCATCCTCTCGCTGATGCCACTGATGGCGTTGACCGCCGCGATTATCAGCCTCGGCCAACGCCTGACCTTTGGCGCGCTGACCGGCGCAGTGCTGTCGTTCGCAGGCGTGGTAGTGGTGGTGTCGGCCGGCAGCCTGGGCGCGTTGCTGCAACATGGGGTCAACCTGGGCGACGGCATGATGCTGGTGGCGACCCTGGCTTATGCGGTCTACAGCACCCTGCTGAAAAAATGGCAACTGCGCCTGCCGCCGTTGGTGCTGCTGTATTTGCAGGTGCTGGTCGCGGTGGTGGTGCTGCTGCCGCTGTATCTGTTCTCGGCCAAGGCCGGTTTGGGCTGGGCGAATATTCCGCTGGTGCTATACGCCTGCCTGCTGGCTTCGATGCTGGCACCGCTGGCGTGGATGCACTCGGTCAAGACCCTGGGGCCAAGCCGTACCACACTGTTTTTCAACCTGCTGCCGTTGATTACCGCGCTGATTGCAGCCGTGGTGCTGAAGGAAGAGTTGGCGCTGTATCACCTGGTGGGGGGCTTGCTGACCCTGGGTGGAGTAATTCTGTCAGAGCGTTGGACCACACCGGTCAGACGCCCTCAGGACACATCCTGTTAAATCCGATAAAACTTTTCGCCTGGCCCGGGACTCACAACCAATAGCGATCACGCCGGCAGAGCGTGGCGTACAACCGGATTAGCCCCAGGAGATTGAAATGACTGAAGCACGATTGACTGACGTTGCAACCCTGCGCAGCCGCGCCCGCCAGAACGTCGAAAACGGCGCCGTGACCGAAGGCTATGACGCCGACCGCGAAGAAATCATCCGCCTGCTCAACGAGTCGCTGGCCACCGAACTGGTCTGCGTGTTGCGCTACAAGCGTCACTACTTCATGGCCAACGGCCTCAAGGCCAGCGTGGCTGCCGATGAGTTCCTGGAACATGCGACCCAGGAAGCCGAGCACGCCGACAAACTGGCCGAGCGTATCGTGCAACTGGGCGGCGAGCCGGAGTTCAACCCCGACCTGCTGTCGAAAAACTCCCATGCGCAATACGTGGCGGGCAACACCTTGAAGGAAATGGTCTACGAAGACCTGGTGGCCGAGCGGATCGCGGTAGACAGCTACCGCGAGATCATCCAGTACATCGGTGACAAAGACCCGACTACCCGTCGCATCTTCGAAGACATCCTGGCTCAGGAAGAAGAACACGCCGACGATATGGCGGATATTCTGCAAGATCTGTAATAACTAACACCGCAACATCCCCCTGTGGGAGCGGGCNTGGATCAGTTGATAAATCATTGACTGATACTCCGCTATCGCGGGCAAGCCCGCTCCCACAGTTACTTAACGGTCTTGGGCGCCTTGCCTTCCTTCATCTGTTGCAGCAACGGTGCGCACTCATTGGGCTCGCCACCGCTTGGGGCAACCAAGGCGAGCAAGCCAGCAGCAGGCCCGGCGATCACGCCGAGGGCGACCATGCCCGCACCGCGTAGCGCCAACGGAATGGCTTTCACGCCAGCATTGGGCTTGATGAAAGGTCCATTGACGTAGAGCGGTGAACGCAGGGAGAACAGGCGAAAGCCCTTGGATTCCGGCGTGATGGTCAGGTCCAACTGCTCGGTGGCCATATTTGCGGTGCCGTCGATGTAGATGATCGCGTTCTCGGTATCGAACACAAACAGCCGCGTGGTCGCCAGGCCCGTCTTGATGCCGAAGTCCGCCGCCGCGCAGTTGATCTTCACTTCTTCGTCGCCGAACAGACGGCCCACCACGTAGTTGCCCACGTTGAGCCCGGCGATTTCCATCAGGCTTCGGCTGATGGCGCCATCGTTGATGAGCATCTTCAGGTCACCGTTGGACGTGCCCAACAGTGCCGCCACCGAGTTGCCGCGCCCGGTAATATCGGCATCGCCGTTGAGTTCACCGAAGCTGGTTTTCATCGGTTCGAACGTGGGGAACAGCTGCTTGAGCTTGAAGTTGCGCGCCGTGAGTTTGGCGCGGCCTTCCATCGGGGTGGTGCGGCCGTTCAAACGAATCTGCGCATCGAGCTTGCCACCGGCCACGCCGAAACGCAGGGGTTCGAGGCTCAGTTGGCCGTCGTTGAGCACCAGGTGAGTGTAGAGATCGGTAAAGGGCAAGTCAGCACTGTGCACGATGCGCTTGCCGGTGAACTCCACATCGGCATCCATCTCGCGCCAGCGTTCGGTGCGGAACTCTTCAACCGGCAGCACTTTGGTCGCCGGTTGCTTGCTTTCACCGCCACGGGCTTTTTGCTCGGCATTGGAATCTGCGCCAATCAGCGGCGCCAGGTCATCCATCAGCAGTTGGTTGGACACCAGCGCGCCGCTGAGCTTGGGCCGTGGCTGGCTGGCAACATAGGCCAGGTCGCCGTGGATGTCGCTGTTGCCGATCTTGCCGTTGAAGTTCTCGTAGCGAAAGGAGGCGCCGCTGGCCTCATGCAGTTTGGCGATCAGGTGGCCGTCGGTGGAATAGGCCGGCGAATCCGGCAGGGTCACGCCGGTCAACGGATACAGGTTGCCCAGGCTGCTGCCCGACAGTTTCAGGCGCAGGTCCAGGGCACCGAGGTTCAGCGGGTCGGTCAGGGTGCCGGCCAGGGCGATGCTGGTGTCCGCGATCTTGACTTGGGCTTGCAGCGGGAACGGCTTGGCCGCGTCCTGCAAGGCCAGCAAGCCACCGATCTTGCCCGTGCCCGCGAGTTTCTGGCCGTGGTACTGGCCTTTGACCTTGAGGCCGAACGCGTAGTCCTGGGGCGCCGAGCCTTTTTCCAGGGCTTTTTTGGCATCGGCATCGCCGACGATTTCACCGAAGGGAATCGGCTTGCCCAGCGGGTCGATGATCACATCCAACTGGGTCTTGAGGCTTTGATCGTCAAGTGTCACATGGCCTTTGTCGAAGCCGATGGCGCCAATATCCACCACCCAATTGGACGGTTCGGCGTTGGGGTCCTTGGGGTCGAACTTGAACGTCCAGTTGGCGCGGCCATCAGCCAGGCGCTGCAACTGGGCACTGGGTTCGGTGAGGTCGATGCGCGGGATCACCACACGCTGCACCAGCAAGGCCAGGGGCGAAATGCGCAGCTCAACCTTCTTGAGCGTGACCATCTGCGGTTGTTTCGACCAATCGGGGTTCCCCAGAGTCAGGTCTTCGGCAATCACATGGGGCCACGGCACCCAGCCGCGCCAGCCGCCTTCATCGGGCTCACGCTGCCACACCACGGCGAGGTTGCCGTTGATGGCGAACGGACGATGCAGTTCTTCGGAGACCTTGGCATTGAGGGGCGGCTTGATGCGGTTCCAGTCGAAGAACACCAACACCAGTACCACGATGGCAATCAACAGAACGAAGCTGGCGCAGCTCCAAGCGAGAATTTTACGAGTGCGCGTCATTGCACAGGACTCCTGAATACGACTGGCTGGGCAACAGCCTTTTAAACAGCTTATAGGACTACGACTGGCAAAGTGCCTGGGGGTTTAACGCAACCGCGGATTTAACCGAAAAAAGCGATTTTCCTGATCAACCAGACAATTCTCCCCATCGACGACGCACCATTGTTACCCAGGTTCGTGTCGAAAATACCCACATCGGTGCAAAGCCGCGGGCTTGAGAGGCTCGATCTAGAGCCTCCGGCGAGAACAATCAATTCTGTTGATTATTACCATTGTGTTTATGAACTTTTATATCGACTTATCAAGGGTAACATTAGCCCTGTACCCACTTTATCGCCCTCCCTAGGAGCAACCATCATGAAACGCCAATTACTCGCTACCGTTCTGTTATCTGTCCTGGCTTCCAGCGCTTTTGCCCTGCCAGCTGCCGAACAGGCCACCCCGCAGAACAAAGCTCAAGCCGTGCAAACCAGCCAAACCGTGGCTCGCAGCGGTTCGCAAGAAGACGAAAACCGTGATTACGCCAAAGGCGCCGTAGCTGAAAATGGCTACAACCGCTTGCAAGAGAAAGGTCTGGTCGAAGGCGGTGCTGAACAAGCCAACAAACGCGCCTACACCGAAGGCGTTGCTGAAGGCGGTGCCGACCGTCTGCAAGAACTGCATCAAGCACAGAGCTAAGCCTGTGGTGGCCCAGAAAAAAGCCCGATCTGCCGATCGGGCTTTTGCTTTTATATAGAACGCGTCACGCCCCGCCCCTGCCAAGTTCGACGCCGGCAAAGCGCTTTTGCTAGAGTGCGTCGCTGTACTTGCCGACAAAGCTCATCCGCTCATGCTGCCCCGCGCCGAACAGAAGCAACAGACCCGCCTCGCCCTGATGGACGCAGCCCGCCATCTAATGGAGTGTGGCCGTGGGTTTGGCAGCCTGAGCCTGCGCGAAGTGGCCAAGACCGCGGGTATCGTGCCCACCGGTTTCTATCGTCACTTTGCCGACATGGACCAACTTGGGCTGGTACTGGTAAGCGAGGTCGGCCAGACCTTTCGCGCCACGATCCGCCTGGTGCGCCACAACGAATTCGTGATGGGCGGCATCATTGATGCCTCGGTGCGCATCTTTCTCGATGTGGTTTCGGCCAACCGCTCTCAGTTCCTGTTCCTGGCTCGCGAACAGTACGGCGGCTGCCTGGCCGTGCGCCAAGCCATCGCTGCCCTGCGCGAAGACATCACTCGCGACCTGGCCGCCGACCTGACACTGATGCCCAAACTTCAGCACTTGGATGCCGAAGGTTTGCACGTGATGGCCGACCTGATCGTCAAGAGTGTGTTCGCCACCCTGCCCGATATCATCGACCCACCGGCCCACGCCTTGCCGGCCCACCTTACGCCCCAGGCGAAAATCACCCAGCAGCTGCGCTTTATCTTTATCGGCCTTAAACATTGGCAAGGGCTGGGCAGTACCGAGTAAGTCAATCAACCCGCCGTGTGGAACCGTTTGGCGGTGGTGTAGTGCTTGTTCCAGTAGCTATTGCTCAATGAATCGATACGGATGGTTTTGCCGGTGCGCGGCGAATGGATGAATTTGCCCTGGCCGATATAAAGGCCGACATGGCTGACCTGGCCCCGCCCGTTGCCTTTGAAAAACACTGCATCCCCTGGCTTTAAAGCACTGCGTTTGATGGTTGTCGCCGATGAACGGTGCATGGCGGCAGTGGTGCGGGGTAGCTGGATATTGGCTTGGGTCTTGAACAAGTACACCAGGAAGCTACTGCAATCGAAGCCCTGCTCTGCCGATGTGCCGCCCCACTTATATGGCGTACCCAGTAACTCATGGGCGCGGTCAATGACATCGTCGATAGAGGCCGGCTTGATGCTTTGCAGCGAAGAGCTGAAGGTGGCGCGGGGTTGAAAATTGGCCTTTGCCGATGAAATAAAGCAGGTCAGGCTGACAAGGCATACACAAAAAATTGATCGAAGCATGATGAACGTCGCGGTGGAATTAAACAGGCCGCATAGCCTAAAGAACCCGCAGGTAATCTCATGAGCTCCAAATCCTGATGACTCGTAGGAAAAATCCTAAAAAACACCAACAAAGAAAAAAATGAAAGAAACTTCATCAAACTGAGCGGCGCCATCAACGCAGAATGCCCCTCCCCGGTGCTATAAACCTCGGCACGCACCAAATTGATACACGCGCGGAAATCATCCGACGCCCTATTGAGCAGCATGCCTGCCTGACTACAGGGAATTCCTACTCGATTCCCTGATTGGCAAGCCCCTTGCTCTAGGTCTTTCATCGCTCACAGTTGGAAGCTCTCTGATGCTGGTGATACACCGCCGAATCGCCCCCCAAGCCCTCTGGGCCGCCGAGTTGCTGCTCAACTTCGAAGCCCGCAGCAAAAGCCGCCTGCGCTGTTTCAGTGCCGACGGTGAAGACGTCGGCCTGTTTTTGGAGCGGGGCCAGCCGCCCTTGCACGATGGTGAATTCCTGCAGGCAGAAGACGGACGCGTCGTACGGGTATGCGCCCGCCCTGAACAACTGCTGCACGTCACCTGCCGCAACGCCTTCGAGCTCACCCGTGCCGCCTATCACCTGGGCAACCGCCATGTGGCCCTGCAAGTCGGTGACGGCTGGCTGCGCCTGCTCGATGACTACGTGCTCAAGGCCATGCTCGAGCAACTGGGTGCCGATGCGCAGACCCTCGAGGCGCCGTTTCAACCCGAGCACGGCGCCTATGGCGGCGGCCATCATCATTCACGGCATGGTGATGAAGACTTCAACTACGCGCCCAAGCTGCATCAGTTCGGCGTGCGTCTATGAACCCAGCCTGGGCGCTGCTGCGCCTGGCCAGTCCGCAACTGCCGATTGGCGGCTACAGCTATTCCCAAGGCCTGGAAATGGCGGTGGACAACGGCCGCGTGCAGGATGCCGCGAGCGCTCGGCGCTGGATCAGTGACCAGTTGCTGCTCAACCTGGCGCGTTTCGAAGCCCCGCTGCTGCTCGCCCACTGCCGCGCAGCCTTCGAACAGGACTGGGCCCAATTGGCGCAGTGGTGCGACGAGCATCGCGCCAGCCGTGAGACCCGGGAGCTGTATCAGGAGAGTCGCCAGATGGGCTATTCCCTGCAACAACTGCTCAACGGCTTGCCGGAACTGGACGACAGCGCCCGTGATTTTCTTGCACAACGCGACGAACCGCATCTGGCCCTGGGCTGGGCCTTGGCCGCGCGCGCCTGGCACATTAACCCCGGCGATGCTCTTGCCGCCTGGCTATGGAGCTGGCTGGAAAACCAACTGGCGGTACTGATGAAAACCCTGCCATTGGGCCAGCAAGCGGCCCAGCGGTTGACCAGCGAACTGCTGCCGCTGCTGCAACAAGCACAGCAGGATGCCGAACGCATTAACCCTAACCATTTGGGCAGCGCCGCTTTTGGCCTGTCCCTGGCGTGCATGGCCCACGAGCGCCAGTACAGCCGCCTGTTCCGTTCCTGATTCTGGAGAAGCACATGAACACACAACCCCTGCGCGTCGGTATCGGAGGCCCGGTAGGCTCGGGCAAGACCGCCCTGACCCTGGCCCTGTGCCTGGCGCTGCGCGATCGCTACAACCTGGCGGTGGTCACCAACGACATCTACACCCGTGAAGACGCCGACTTCCTGGTGCGTAACCAGGCCCTGGCGCCGGAGCGCATCATCGGCGTGGAAACCGGTGGCTGCCCACACACGGCGATTCGCGAAGATGCCTCGATCAACCTGGAGGCCGTGGACCAACTCAACCGCCGTTTTCCCGGCCTGGACCTGATTCTGGTGGAGTCCGGCGGCGACAACCTGTCGGCCACCTTCAGCCCGGAACTGTCGGACCTGACCATCTATGTGATTGATGTCTCAGCGGGCGACAAACTGCCGCGCAAGGGCGGGCCCGGTATTTGCAAATCCGACCTGCTGGTGATCAACAAGATTGACCTGGCCCCGCTGGTGGGTGCCTCGCTGGAACTGATGAACAGCGACACCCAGCGCATGCGCAACGGCAAACCCTTTGTGTTCAGCAACCAGAAGACCGGGGTCGGCCTGGACGACATCGTCGCCTTCATCGAACGCCAGGGCCTGCTGACCGCCGCCTGATCAACCCATAAGGAACCTGTCCATGAGACTCAACAGACTTTTCGCCGCCGCCGCGCTGCTGCTCGCCCCTGCCTTGGCCTTCGCCCATCCGGGCCATGGCGACAATGGCCTGGTGGCCGGTATCAGCCACCCCTTGGGCGGCCTCGATCACTTGCTGGCCATGCTTGCGGTGGGCCTCTGGGCGGCCCAGCAAAAAGGCGCCGCGCGCTGGGCGCTGCCGTGCACCTTTGTCGGCACCATGCTGATCGGCGGGGTGTTGGGTTTCGAAGGGCTGCAATTGCCGGCGCTGGAAAGCGGGATTGCTGCATCGGTGCTGGCCTTGGGCCTGGCGGTAGCGTTGGCGGTCCGGCCGCCGCTGTTCGTGGCCGTGGGCGCCACGGCGTTGTTTGCGCTGTTTCACGGCGTGGCCCATGGCCTGGAACTGCCGGATATGACCAGCCCTTGGGCGTATGCGGCTGGGTTCGTGGGGGCAACAGCCGTGTTGCACGCTGCGGGTTATGCAGTGGTGCGCTTTTTGCCGGCAGCTGCGGCACCCTTGGTGCGAGTGGCCGGGGCTGCTTCGGCGGCGACTGGGATGTGGTTGCTGGCGGGCTGAGGAAAAGATCGTTCCCACGCTCCGCGTGGGAATGCAGCCTAGGACGCTCTGCGTCCCAAAGCATGACGCAGAGCGTCATAAAATGCATTCCCACGCAGAGCGTGGGAACGATCAGCCTGCTACCATGCGCGCCTACACCCCTGCCGTGACGACGCCAGCCAATGCCCATCGCTTCCCCCTCTTCCCTGACGCCTGTGCTCACGCACTTCCATGACCTGATCGTGCCCCTCTGGCAAGGCCCGGGCTGGAATGCCGACCTGGCACTGCCCTTTGAGGCACTGGATGCCGATCACCAGCCACTGCCCCCACAGCGCTATCGCGCCATGGCTTGCGCCCGGCAGTTGTACCTGTTCGCCAGCCTGATTGGCGAACCCGGCGCGGCTTTCGCCGAAGAACGTGCGGCTGCGCTGTTTCGCTCCCTGCAACGGCACTTTCATGATGCCGAACACGGTGGCTGGTTCTACAGCATCGACCCCGCCGGCCAGCCGCTGGACGAGCGCAAAGACCTCTACACCCACGCCTTCATTATCTTTGCCTGCGCCCATTACTGGGCCAAGGTGCGTGAGCCGTTGGTCGAGTCGGTGCTCAACGCTGCCCTGGAAGTCGTCGCCCAACGCTTTGCCACCGGTGACGGCTTGTACGAGGCCGTACTGGAGCGCAACTGGGCCTCGCTCGACTCCGGCCCGTTGCAAAACCCGTTGATGCACCTGGCTGAAGGGTTCCTCGCCACCCTCGCGGTGCGTGAGGACGCCCAGGTACAAGCGGCACTGCTGGCACTGGCGACGGCCATGCAGCAACGCTTCATCGACCGCGAGCACGGCGTGATGATGGAGAAACCTTTGGGCGCTGTGGATAACTGGTTTGAGCCGGGGCACCAGTTCGAATGGTTCTTTTTGCTGGAATCTTCAGCTGTGCTGCGCGGCACTGCGCTGCATGAGTCGCTGACACGGGCATTTGCCTATGCCGAGCAAAAGGGTGTGGATAAGTTAAGCGGTGCGGTCAGCGGCATGCTGGCGCTGGATGGCACGGTGCGCGACGGTACCCAACGGATCTGGGCTCAGGCGGAGTACCTGCGGGCACTGACCTTGCGGCCAGGCAGCGAGGCGATGCTGCAGCGTCAATTGCAGGCGCTGCAACAGCGCTTTTTGCATGCCAAGGGTTGGCATGAATGCCTGGATGCCGAGGGTAAGGTGAGCCGACGGGATATGCCGTCGACTACGCCCTATCATTTGGCGACTTGCTATCAGGGTTTGGTCCAGTATCTGGGCTGACCTGCAGGGCTCCATCGCAGGCAAGCCAGCTCCCACAGTTGATTGTGTTCGCACATTTAAATGTGGGAGCTGGCTTGCCTGCGATAGCCTCACCTCGCTCTAACAGACTTTAGGCAATCCACTTGCGGTCGCCCGTAAAACTGATAGTCAACCACCGCGCCGCATCCGCCGCCCCCAGCCCTGTGGATATCTCTTCACGCAGCCCATCGAGGGTGGCGACGTTATCCACCGGGTAATCCGCTGGCAGCACCACATGAATCTCGATAAACCGCGCCCGCCCGTGCTTCTGCACATAGGACACGTAGTCGTCGAAACCATGCTTGGCCTGCGCCGCGTCCATCACCTCGCGGACCTTGTCGTCCAAGTGATCCGGCGCGATCCCCAACACTTCGCGCAGCGCCGGGCGCAGGATCTTGAACGCCGGCGCCAGCATGCTCAGAGCCAGCAGGATCAGGATCAACGGGTCCACGTAGACCGCCCACTCGCCATAGCCCTGGGACTTGAGCAACAGCGCCGCCAGGAAGCTGATCAGCAAGCCCACCGACAGCATCGCGTCCACCAGCCAGCTGATGTTGTCGAACTGGATCAATGACGATTTGAGTGTGCGATTGCGGTAGCGCACATAAAAGAAGTACGCGAACTCCACGACCGTAAATACCGCCGCATAAATGATCACCAGCCCCAACTCGATTTCGCGCCCGCCATTGATAATGCCGAACACGCCATTGAGGAACGCGTAGATGGCGATCAGCAGCAGGAAACTGCCTTCTATCAGCAGCACCATCGGCTCCAGGTGCCAATAGCCGAATTGGAAACGCTCGTTGCTTTTCTTGGCGATCAGCTTGGCCGTGATCAGCATCAGCACCTTGATGGCGGTGGCGATCAGCGAGAAAAAGCCGTCGAACAGAATGGATTGGGCGCCGGATATCACACCCGTGACAATCCCTGCGATCGCGACTGCGAACATCAGGATAGTCGATTGTTTGAGCAGTGCCTGCTCACCTCGGTTACTCACATTGCCTCCTGTCAAAACCTTTAAACCGCTGGGTGCGGTGGGGTTTTCAGGCGGGCAGTGTACCTTATGCCGCATTTTGACCGATTTGCCGCCACTGATCGTTCCCACGCTCCGCGTGGGAATGCATCGCGTGACGCTCTGCGTCACCAGCAGAAAGCGGGGCGCAGAGCGCCCCCGGCGGCATTCCCACGCGCAGCGTGGAAACGATCAGCGTGTGTCGCGCAGGCGCTTAGCCCTTGGCCCCACGCTCAATCGCAAACCCAGCCCAGGTCTGGCTCACCGGCATCAACTCCAGGCGGTTGATGTTCACGTGCGCCGGGGTGTTCATCACCCAGAAAATCGTATCGGCAATGTCCTGCGGCTGGATCGGCTCCGCACCTGCGTAGGTGGCGTCATAACGCGCCTGGTCACCGCCGAAGCGCACCAGGGAGAACTCGCTTTCACACAAGCCCGGCTCGATATTGGTCACGCGCACGCCGGTGCCTTGCAAGTCGCAGCGCAGGTTCAACGAGAACTGCTTCACGAACGCCTTGGAACCGCCATACACATGGCTGCCCGGGTACGGGTAGTTACCGGCGATGGAACCCAGGTTGATGATCCCGGCACCGCGGCCATGGGCAATCAGGCGCGGCAACAGCAGGTTAGTGGTGGTCAGCAGGCCCTTGATGTTGGTATCGACCATGGTTTCCCAATCGTCGAGGTCGCACTTGGGCGCAGGGTCGGTGCCCACGGCCAGGCCGGCGTTGTTGATCAGGCCGCGCAGCGTGGCGAACGACGCCGGCAGGTTGGCGATGGCCTCCTCCATGCCTTTGCGGTCGCGTACATCCACCACCAGGCCATGCACTTCGGTCTGCTTGGAAAGCTCTTCGACCAAGGCGTTCAAGCGCTCGGCACGACGACCAGTGAGCACCAGTTTCCAACCGGCCTCGGCAAAGCGACGGGCACAGGCTTCGCCGAAACCTGAAGTAGCGCCAGTGATAAACAGCGTGTCGGACATGGTGTTCTCCTTGCGGGCATCGGGGAAAAAAACAGCCAGCAGAATGCCCTTACGCCGCGTTTGCGGCAACCGCTGTGCACACACACGCATGCCTGGCTGATCATTTTTCAACCAACCTTCGCAAAGCCGTATAAACCGTAGCTTGCAGCCATATACGCGCAGGTTATCCACAACTGCGCCCACAGTCTTTGGGGGCAAGTGCAAACGGCTCAAAGCCGCTGTGTACAAGGGTTGCAGGCGGTTTTATAAAGTTTTTTGCTTGACCTGGGCGAGCGCCTATGTAGCCGCTGACAAATGCAGAAAAACACAACGATGGCTCCAGGCCAGTCATTCCGGCCCCTGCGCAAGTCTTTCCAGAGTTTAGTCACAGACTTATCCACAGGCTGGAAGGACTTATTTCGTTCATATACCTGTGTCTTTAAACAGGTTGACAAACCCTTGAGACGGTCGCGAAAAACACCCTGATCGAAAAACAACCAACACGCTACAAGCCACGTGGTTAAAGGCTTTCAGCCAGCTACTCCCACGTTACCCACAGCCGGTTCCACAGTGGATGGGGACAAGTCAAAACTGTGACAAAACAGGGATTTGCGGCGGCTATATGTCGCGCTTTTGAGGTGGGCTGGATTTGTTTTCCACAATTTGGTGGAGGGCTTGTTGACACCGCAAAAACAAATGTGGGAACCGGCTATGGGTGGGCGCTGGCTTGCCTGCGATGCGGCCACCTCGGTATGTCAGCTAAACCGAGGTGATGCTATCGCGGGCAAGCCCGGCTCCCACATAAGGCCCGGTTCCCACAGGGTTGATGCGCCTGGATCTTGGGTCAGTGACCGCCCAGGTAGGCGTTGCGCACTTCCTCGTTCACCAGCAACTCCTTGCCGGTGCCTGTCAGGCGAATCTCACCATTGACCATCACATACGCCCGGTCCGACAGGCGCAGCGCATGGTTGGCGTTCTGTTCCACCAGGAAAATGGTCATCCCGGTGGACGCCAGCTCGCGCAGGGTGGAAAAGATCTGCTTCACCACAATCGGCGCCAACCCCAGGCTTGGCTCATCGAGCAGCAACAGCTTGGGCCGGCTCATCAGCGCACGGGCGATGGCGAGCATTTGTTGCTCACCACCGGACATGGTCATCGCCCGCTGGTTGCGTCGCTCCTTGAGCCTGGGGAACAGCTCGAACATGCGTTGCATGTCCTCGCTGGCGAACTTGTCGCCAATGGGGATGGTGCCCATCAGCAGGTTTTCCTCGACGGTCATGTCGGGGAACACCCGCCGCCCTTCCGGCGACTGCGCAATGCCGTTGGAAGCGATGTAGTGGGACGACTTGTGAGTAATGTCGACGCCGTTGTAGAGGATCTGCCCCGACTCGGCCCGAGGCTGACCGAAGATCGACATCAGCAACGTGGACTTACCCGCGCCATTGGAGCCGATCAGGCTGACGGTTTCGCCTTCGTTGATGTGCAGCGAGACTTTTTTCAGGGCCTGGATCGGGCCGTAGAACACGTCCAGGTCCTTCATTTCGAGGATAGGTGCGCTCATACCAGCTCCTCTTCGTCCGCGCCCAGGTAGGCGGCGATCACTTTCGGGTCGTTGCGGATCGCATCCGGGCCGCCTTCGGCGATCACGTTGCCGTGGTCCAGCACCACAATGTGGTCGGAAATACTCATCACCATGCCCATGTCGTGTTCGATCAGCACCACCGTAAGGTCGTGTTCGTCGCGCAGCAGGCGAATCATCGCGCTGAGGGCTTCGGTTTCCTGCGGGTTGAGGCCCGCTGCTGGTTCGTCCAGGCAGATGATCTGCGGCCGCGTGCACATGGCGCGGGCGATCTCCAGGCGGCGCTGCTGGCCGTAGGAGAGCTCGCCGGCCAGACGGTTGGCGCAGTCCACCAGGTCGACCACTTCCAGCCAGTAGAACGCGCAGTCCAGCGCATCGCTTTCGGCCTTGCGGTAGCCCTTGGTGTTGAGGATGCCGGCAAGCATGTTGCGGTTGACCCACATGTGCTGGGCCACCAACAGGTTTTCCAGCACCGACATTTCCTTGAACAGGCGAATGTTCTGGAAGGTGCGCGCCAGGCCGGCACGGTTCACCAGGTGGGTGCCGCCGAACATCTTGTAGTAAACGCGGCTGAGGAAGCTTTTGGGCGACACGAAGTCGGTGGCCTCAAAGCGCTCGCCGAGCAGTTGGATCACGTTGGTTTGCTTGCCGCGCACGTTGAGCTCGATCTTGCCGCCACTGGCTTTGTAGAAGCCGGTGAGGCAGTTGAACACCGTGGTCTTGCCGGCGCCGTTGGGGCCGATCAGGGCGAAGATCGAGTTGCGTTCAACCTTGAGGCTTACATCGCTCAAGGCTTTGATACCACCGAAGTGCATCATCAGGTGTTCGACAGACAGCACGACTTCCTTGCTCATGGCGCTACCCCTTTGCGTGGCGTCACACCGGTACGGCTAATCCGTATCAAGCCACGCGGTCGCCAGATCATCATCACCACCATCAACACCCCAAACAGCAGCACGCGGTACTCGGAAAAACTACGCAGCAGTTCCGGCGCCACGGTCAACACGAACGCTGCGATCACCACGCCAACCGTCGAGCCCATGCCGCCCAACACCACAATGGCGAGGATCAACGCCGACTCGAAGAAGGTAAACGACGACGGGTTGACGAAGCCCTGGTAGCTGGCAAAGAACACCCCGGCCAAACCGGCGGTGGACGCGCCGATGGTGAAGGCTGAGAGTTTGACCAGCACATGGTTCAGGCCCATGGAACGGCAGGCGATTTCATCTTCGCGCAGGGCTTCCCAGGCGCGGCCGACCGGCATGCGCGTCAGGCGATGCTTGATGTACAGCACGGCCAGCACCACCAGAAACAGCACGATGTAGATGAACATGAACTTGATGTTGGGGTTGTAATCGATGCCGAAAAACTCGTGAAACGGAATGCCGCCATCCTTCGCACGCTTGCCGAACTCCAGGCCCAGGAAGGTCGGTGACGGCACGGGCATACCGTTGGGGCCACCGGTGAACGACAGCCAGTTGTTGAGCACCAGGCGAATGATTTCACCAAAACCCAGGGTCACGATGGCCAGGTAGTCACCGTGCATTCGCAGCACCGGGAAGCCGAGTATGCACCCCGCCAACGCCGCCGCGATGGCCGCCAGTGGCAGGACCGTCCAGAAGCCCAGGCCCAGATATTGATAACCCAGCGCCAGGCCGTAGGCACCGATGGCGTAGAAGGCCACGTAACCCAGGTCGAGCAGGCCCGCCAGGCCCACCACGATGTTCAGGCCCAGGCCGAGCAACACGTAGATCAGCCCCAGGATCACCACGGTGAGCAGGTATTTGTTGGCGAAGATCGGAAACACAATGGCGATCACGATCAGCGCCGGGATGATCCAGCGCAGCCGCGACTTGTAATCCGGTGGCAGCACGTGCACGCCGGAGCCGCTGCTCTCGAACCCCTGCAGGATCTTCACGCCCTTGGGGGTTTGCAGGAACAGGCTGAGGGCAAAGCGCCCGGCCATCACGATGGCGACCAGCACGGCAACCCGCGCAGGTTCCAGGTTGAAGCTGTAGCCGTCGAGCACCACGCCGACAATCGGGCCGAACACGATCAGCGAAATCAGCCCCGCGAGTACCGTATCGACCACACTTTTCTTGATATCAATGGATTTGGCAGCAGACATGTTTACACCTTCGCCACGAGTGGGCGACCAAGCAGGCCCTGGGGACGGAAAATCAGAATCACCACCAGCAGGGAGAAACTGAACACGTCTTTGTAGTCAGAGTTGATCAACCCCGAGAACAGCGACTCGGAGATACCGAGGATGATCCCGCCCAGCATCGCCCCAGGCAGGGAGCCGATGCCGCCGAGTACCGCCGCGGTAAACGCCTTGATGCCGATGATGAAGCCGGCATAGAAGTCGAAGGTGCCGTAGTTGAGGGTGATGAGCACGCCGGCCAGGGCAGCCATCGCTGCGCCGATGACGAATACGTAGGAGATCACGCGGTCGGTGTTGATGCCCAGGATCGAGGCCATCTTGCGGTCTTGCTGGGTGGCGCGGCACATGCGGCCGAGCTTGGTGTATTTGATGATGTAGGTGAGCAAGGCCATGCCGGCAAAAGCGGCGACCAGGATGAACACTTTGGTGTAGGTCAGTTGCACGAACCCGGTGCCGATATCGACGCGCCAGGCGCCGGCCAGCAGGGTGGGAATGCCTTGTTGCTTGGCGCCCTGGGCGATCTGCGCGTAGTTCTGCAGGATCAGGGAGATACCGATGGCGCTGATCAGCGGTGCCAGGCGGGTGGAGTTACGCAGGGGTTTGTAGGCGACACGCTCAATCACCCAACCGTACACGCCGGTGACGACCACGGTGAAGATCAAGGTACCGAGAATGAGCAGCGGGAAGGATTCGATGCCGAAGTAAGCCAGCAGTGCCAGACTGATCGCCGCGAGGTAAGCGGAAATCATATAAACCTCGCCGTGGGCGAAGTTGATCATGCCAATGATGCCATAGACCATTGTGTAGCCGATGGCGATCAGGCCATAGACCGACCCGAGGGTCAGGCCGTTGACCAGTTGCTGCAGGAAAATACCATCCATAACGCAATCTCACGCGGTGAGCACCTGCACACCGGTGGGTGTGCGGCGCTTCTGGAGGAAAAGACAGGTTTGTTGCAATGGAGCAGGCAACCACGCCCTCTGTGGGAGCTGGCTTATGTGGCGAGGGAGC
Organism: Pseudomonas sp. 22072; assembly: GCF_052046095.1. Taxonomy (NCBI): domain Bacteria; kingdom Pseudomonadati; phylum Pseudomonadota; class Gammaproteobacteria; order Pseudomonadales; family Pseudomonadaceae; genus Pseudomonas; species Pseudomonas sp. 22072. The sequence continues at coordinate 29,305 of NZ_JBQEQE010000020.1, read as the reverse complement.
TTGCTCCCGCTGGGCTGCGAAGCAGCCCCAAACTGGGCAATCGAGATACATCAGATGTATTTCGGTAAGCGGTTGGGAGTGCTACGCACTCCAGCGGGAGCAAGCTCCCTCGCCACAGCAAGCCCCCCTAACCTTAGGCCCGTGGTGCTTGTACTTACTTCTGCTTTTCCAGCTGATGGTATTTGCCGTCTTTGTCCCACTGGTAAACCACGTAGTCAGAGACTTTCAGGTCGCCCTTGGTATCCCAGGCTTTTTCGCCCATGACGGTTTTAACCGGGTTGGCCTTGAGCCACTTGGCAGCGTCTTCGCCCTTGTTGGACTTGGCACCGTTGAAGCCGGCGGCCAAGGCCTGGATCGAAGCGTAGGCGTACAGGGTGTAGCCTTCAGGCTCGGTGCCGTTCTTGCGGAACTCTTCCACGACCGTCTTGCTGTCCGGCAGCAGGCGCGGGTCGGCGCCGAAGGTCATGTACACGCCATCGACGTACTGCGCACCACCTGCGGTGGACACCAACTCGTCGGTGACCACGCCGTCATCGGACATGAACTTGACGTCTTTCAAGCCCGCTTCACGGATCTGGCGCACCAGTGGGCCGGCTTCCGGATGCAGGCCGCCGAAGTACACGACGTCGGCGCCCAGGGAGCGGATCTTGGTGACCAGGGCGCTGAAGTCTTTCTCGCCACGGGTCAGGCCCTCTTCCAGCACCGGCTTGACGCCGCGCTTGGTCAACTGGGCGGCGGTGGCGTCGGCCAGGCCTTTGCCGTAGGTGTCCTTGTCGTTGATCACCGCGACTTTCTTGCCCTTGAGCACGTCGACGATGTAGTCGCCGGCGACGATGCCTTGCTGGTCGTCACGCCCGCACATGCGGAACATGGCGCCCAGGCCGCGTTCGGTCACTTGTGGGTTGGTGGAGCCTGGGGTGATGGCGATGATGCCTGCTTCGTCGTAAACCTCAGACGCCGGGATGGTATTGGATGAGCAGAAGTGCCCGACCACACCGATCACTTTGTCCTGGTCGGCCAGGCGGTTGGCCACGGCCACGGCCTGCTTGGGCTCGCAGGCGTCATCGCCCGCCACCAGCTTGATCTGCTCACCGTTGATGCCGCCGGCCTTGTTGATAACGTCGGCTGCCGCCTGGGCACCCTTCATGTACTGCTCACCGAAAGCGGCGTTGGCACCCGTCATCGGGCCCGCCACACCAATTTTCACATCAGCTTGAACAAACGTAGAAACACCCAGCGCCGCAGCAACGGCGAGGGCCAGAAAACCTTTCTTGTAAAACGTCTGGGACATGAGTGGTGCTCCGATATTTTTGATTTTTGGCACGACAACTTGCATTCAAACCTTTCACCGAAAGCTCAGAGCAAGCCGCGTGCCATTACTTTTTTATTCTTCAAAAAGACACGGTGTCATTGTTATTACAGGCGTTTCGACGCCTTTTGCCAGGACGTGCAACCGTCTAGCGTCTATAGGTGCAACCAACACTTCAAAAAAGTACAACCCTGGCAGGTCGCACCTGCAACCACAGGCATAAACGACAGTTCCTGCAGCTGTAACAATGTGCGTAACGGAACTGCACATTTACAGTGCGCGATTGCTACGACTTGCACCAATACAGATGGGTAGCCTGCTAAGAAAACGCAGGCTTTTGAGGGGTATTTCGCTGATCAGATCACGATCCTCAGGCATTGCCCGGCGTGATAGAGCGAGAAGCCGGCTTCATACAGGCAGCTGCGCAAGCCCACCGCGGCCAAGGGTTGCATGGGCGTAAAAGGGATCGGCAAGGCTTGGGTGTCCTGGTGACACAGGTAGTCGGCAAACGCCTTACCCACCACGCTGCCGGTGGTCACCCCGCGTCCGTTATAACCGGTAACCGCCACCAGGCCGGGGGCCGGTTCGAACAGGCGCATCAAGTGGTCGGGAGTGAATGCGATGCAGCCGGTCCAGGTGTATTCCCACTGCACCGGTTTGAGGTACGGGAAGTAGTGTTGCTGCACCCGATCGGCCCACGCTTTGAGGAACCACGCCGGTTTCTGGTTGCCGTTACCCAGGCTGCCCAGCAACAGGCGGCCATCGGCATCGCGGCGAATGCTGCTCAGGACCTGGCGCGTGTCCCACGAACCCTGGCCGCCGGGGAGGATCTGCTTGGCCGCGTCATCGGTCAGCGGCGCCGAGGCCACCTGATAGTAATAGCCGGGGAAGAAGTTACGCCGCAGTTCGGTCCATTCGCCTTCGGTGTAGGCGTTGGAGGCGATCACCACCTGCGCGGCCTGCACCGCGCCCTCGGCGGTCTGCACCGACCAATCGGCGCCTTGGCGTTCAAGCTGGGTGACCGGGGAATGATCGAACAACTGCCCGCCCAACGCTGCGGCGGCATTCGCCAACCCAGTGGTGTAGGCCATGGGGTTCAAGGTGCCGGCGCGCCGATCCAGCAACGCGGCGGCGATTTTCCGGGTACCGGTGGCCTGCTCGCAGGCCTGGCCGGTGAGTAACTCAACCGGTGCGCCACGGCGTTTCCACTGCTCCTCACGGCTGCGCAAATCCGCCTCGCCACGGGCGTTGTGCGCCATGTGCAAGGTGCCTTCACGGCGCAATTGGCAGTCGATGTTGTACTTGTCGATCAGGCTGAACACCAGGGACGGCGCCGCACCCAACATGCGGTTGAGTTGGCTGCCCACCGCCGTGCCGAAACCGGCCTCGATCTCGTCCGGTGGAATCCACAGGCCGGCGTTGACCAGCCCGACGTTGCGCCCCGAACCACCGTGGCCGGTGCGATGGGCTTCCAGTACGACGACGCTTTTACCCTGTTCCAGCAAATGAATGGCCGCCGACAAACCGGTGATTCCGGCGCCGATCACGCACACATCCACCTTGACAGCGCCCTTGAGCGCGGCTCGGTCGGGGCGGCCTGGAGTGAGGTGTTCCCATAAACATGTTTCGCGCAGTGCCATTGCCAGACTCCGGGATGAATTCACCACCGCTCGTTCCCGCGCTCTGCGTGGGAATGTAGCCTTGGACGCTCCGCGTCCGCATTGTCGTGACGCAGAGCGTCACAGGATGCGTTCCCACGCAGAGCGTGGGAACGATCAGTATCACCTGTGGGGGCTGGCTTGCCTGCTCCCACATTGATCTCACTCCGACCTGAGGCTCAGTCGAACGTGATGCCTTGTGCCAGAGGCAGCTCCAGCGAGTAGTTCACGGTATTGGTCTGCCTGCGCATATACCCGCGCCACGCATCCGAGCCCGATTCACGCCCGCCGCCGGTTTCTTTTTCACCCCCGAACGCGCCACCGATCTCCGCGCCGCTCGGGCCGATGTTGACGTTGGCAATGCCACAGTCGCTGCCCACCGCCGACATGAACTGCTCGGCTTCACGCACGTCAGTGGTGAAGATGCAGGATGACAAGCCTTGTGGCACGGCGTTGTTCAGGCGCAGGGCTTCGGCGAAGTCGGTGTAGCCGACCACGTAAAGAATCGGCGCGAAGGTTTCGCTGCACACTACGTCGCTTTGCTCGGGCATTTCCACGATGGCTGGCGATACGTAGTAGGCGTTGGGGAATTTGTCTTGCAGTTGGCGCTTGCCGCCGAACACTTTGCCGCCTTCGCTCAAGGCTTGCTCAAGGGCGTCCTGCATGTTGTCGAAACTGTGCTTGTCGATCAGCGGGCCGATCAGGTTGCCTTCCAGTGGGTGGCCGATGCGCACTTTGGAATAGGCGGCCTTGAGGCGGGTGACGATTTCTTCCTTGACCGACTCATGGGCGATCAGCCGGCGCAGGGTGGTGCAGCGTTGGCCGGCTGTGCCCACTGCGCTGAACAGGATAGCGCGTACGGCCATGTCCAGGTCGGCGCTTGGGCCGAGGATCATCGCGTTGTTGCCGCCCAGCTCAAGGATGCTGCGGGCGAAACGCGCGGCGACTTTGGGTGCCACTTCACGGCCCATACGCGTGCTGCCGGTGGCGCTGATCAGGGCAACGCGCGGGTCATCCACCAGCGCAGCGCCGGCGTCGCGGCCGCCGATGATCACTTGGCTGAGGTACTCGGGGGCGCCGTCGAATTTTTTCAGTACGCGCTCGAACAAGGCCTGGCAGGCCAGTGCAGTGAGCGGGGTCTTTTCCGACGGTTTCCAGATCACCGCGTTGCCGCACACCAAGGCCAGCGCGGTGTTCCACGCCCACACGGCCACGGGGAAGTTAAAGGCGCTGATCACGCCGACCACGCCCAGCGGGTGCCAGGTTTCACGCATATGGTGGCCGGGGCGCTCGGAGGCGATGGTCAAGCCGTACAACTGGCGCGACAGGCCGACGGCGAAGTCGCAGATGTCGATCATTTCCTGCACTTCACCCAAACCTTCCTGGGTGATCTTGCCGGCCTCCCAGGAAACGAGTTCGCCCAGGTCGGCCTTGTACTCGCGCAATACGTCGCCGAACTGGCGCACCAGCTCGCCACGTCGCGGCGCCGGCACTTTGCGCCAGGCTTCGAATGCATGCTCGGCGCGACTGACCTGTTGCTCCACCTCGGCGGCACCTTCCCAATGGACGCTGCCGATACGGCTGCCATCAATCGGTGAATGCACGGGTTGTTTCCCAGCCTGGTACAGCGCCGGGTTTACCCCGAGACGATCAAGCAATGCGGCAACCATGGGTCACTCCTTCAAATCTGCGTAGAAAAATCGCGCCGCTGCTTGCACGGCGATCCTGAGCCTATTTGTAGCTGGCCCAAGACTTGCCAACAAACGACGATTAGGCGAGATATCATTCCCTTTATTCATGCAAAGAATAAAAAGAGGCATGCCGTGCTGAACAAAAGATATTTGCCCTCGATCACCGCCCTGCAGTGTTTCGAAGCGGCCACCCGCCACCTGAGCTTCACCCGCGCCGCCGAGGAACTGAACCTCACCCAAAGCGCGGTGAGCAAACAAGTAGCGCAGCTGGAAGAGCTGTTACAACACTTGCTGTTTCGCCGCGTGCGCCGCCGCTTGCAGATGACCCCGGCGGGCGACCTGTACCTGGTGGAAGTGCGCAAGATCCTCACCCAAGTGGAAATGTCCACCCACTACCTGCGCTCCTACGGCGGTGAAACCGAAGTGCTGCGCGTGTCCACGCCCTACACTTTTGGCGCACGCTGGCTGGTACCGCGCCTCAAGGGTTGGCGTTTGCGCCACCCGCAGATCCACCTGGACCTGTGCAACGAACAGGACCCGGACGAGTTACTGCAAGGCAAGGCCGACATGGCGTTCTATTTCGGCCAGGGCGCACGCCCCGGCACCGAGAGCCTGAAATTGTTCAGTGAAGAGCTGGTACCGGTGTGTTCGCCCGACAGCCTGCCCGCCCAGCCCTTCACCGACCCCACACAACTGAGCGAGCTGGTGCTGCTGCAAAACGCGTCACGGCCCCAAGGCTGGCATGACTGGTTCGCCAGCCAGGGTTTCCATACCGAGCACAGCTACCATGGGCCGCGGTTCGACACGTTTTATATGTGTATTCGTGCGGCGCAGGTGGGATGCGGCGTGGCGCTGTTGCCGCGTTTTCTGGTGGAGGAGGAATTGGCCGAGGGCAAGTTGGTGATCCCCTGGCAACATGCGATGCCAAGCCAGGATGCTTACTACCTGGCGTATCCTGAGCATTCGGCGGAGGTGCCCAAGGTGCGCGAGTTTGTGAAGTGGATGATGGAGCAGGTGCTTTAGCGCCTGGAGAATCGCCATCGCAGGCAAGCCAGCTCCCACCGTTTGGAATGCACTCCAAATGTGGGAGCTGGCTTGCCTGCGATGGCGCCAGTGGCCTTACTGAAAAAATCACTGGCAAAACCCCACAAGTCTATGCGCCACTAACCCCCTTCCTCAATTGTGCGTAAAGGCCGGCCTCCATCGCCGACCCGTCTGGAGATTTCCGTTATGAGCGAGAGTGTGTTTGCCGATCGCATCGTGCAGAACCTGCTCGACACCGACTTCTACAAGCTGACCATGATGCAGGCGGTGCTGCACAACTACCCGAACGTGGAAGTTGAATGGGAGTTTCGTTGCCGTAACAGTGAAGACCTGCGCCCTTACCTGGCGGAGATTCGTTACCAGATCGAGCGCCTCGCCGAGCTGAGCCTGAGCCCCGATCAATTGGGTTTCCTGGAACGCATCAGCTTTATGAAGCCGGATTTTCTGCGCTTCCTCGGGCTGTTTCGCTTCAACCTGCGGTATGTGCAAACCGGCATCGAAAACGGCGAGTTGTTTATCCGCCTGCGCGGGCCGTGGCTGCATGTGATCCTGTTTGAAGTGCCAATGCTGGCCATCGTCAGCGAGGTGCGTAACCGCTACCGCTACCAGACCGTGATCCTTGAACAGGCCCGCGAGCAGCTGTATCGCAAGTTCGACTGGTTGACCGCCAACGCCAGCAGCGATGAGCTGTCGGAGCTGCAAGTGGCGGACTTCGGCACGCGCCGGCGTTTTTCCTACCGGGTGCAGGAGGAAGTGGTCAGCGTGCTCAAGCACGATTTCCCTGGGCGCTTTGTCGGCACCAGCAACGTGCACCTGGCGCGCGAATTCGATATGAAGCCGCTGGGCACCATGGCCCATGAGTGGATCATGGCCCACCAGCAACTCGGCCCGCGCCTGATCGACAGCCAGATCGCCGCCCTTGATTGCTGGGTACGCGAGTACCGTGGCCTGCTGGGTATCGCCCTCACCGATTGCATCACCACCGACGCCTTCCTCGGCGACTTCGACTTGTACTTCGCCAAGCTGTTCGACGGCCTGCGCCATGACTCCGGTGATCCGATCCAGTGGGCAGAAAAAGCCATCGCTCACTACCACAAGCTGGGCATCGAACCGATGAGCAAGACCCTGGTGTTCTCCGACAGTCTGACATTGCCCAAAGCCTTGGAAATATTCCGGGCGTTGCGCGGTCGCATTAATGTGAGCTTTGGCATCGGCACCAACCTGACCTGTGATATTCCAGGGGTGGAACCGATGAGCATCGTGCTTAAAATGACCGCCTGCAATGGCCAGCCCGTCGCGAAGATCTCCGATGAAGCGGGCAAGACCCATTGCACCGACCCGAATTTTGTCGCCTATTTGCGTCACGTTTTCAAAGTACCTGCCCTATCCAGCAAGGAGTGAATCATGCAAGCCGTACAGCGTGAGATTGCACAACAGCTCAAGGTGCAAGCCCCGTTCAAGGACCAGGCCGCACTCGAAGCCGAGGTTGCCCGGCGCGTGGCCTTTATCCAGGACTGCCTGCGCAATTCCGGGCTCAAGACCCTGGTGCTCGGCATCAGTGGTGGTGTCGACTCCCTGACCGCAGGCCTGTTGGCCCAACGTGCGGTGCAGGAACTGCGCGCCAGCACCGGCGATGAGGCGTACCGCTTTATCGCCGTGCGCCTGCCCTACGAAACCCAGTTCGACGAGCACGACGCCCAGGCCTCGGTGGACTTTATCGAGCCGGATGAACGTCACACCGTGAACATCGGCCCGGCGGTTAAAGCCCTGGCCAATGAAGTGGCCGCCTTTGAAGGCAAGGCCGCGGCGTCCCGTGACTTCGTGCTGGGCAACACCAAGGCGCGCATGCGTATGGTGGCGCAGTACACCATCGCTGGCGCGGCCGGTGGGCTGGTGATCGGCACCGACCATGCGGCGGAGGCGGTGATGGGCTTCTACACCAAGTTCGGTGATGGCGCGTGCGATCTGGCACCGTTGAGCGGGCTGGTGAAACATCAGGTGCGGGCCATTGCCCGCCACTTTGGTGCGCCGGAATCGCTGGTGGAGAAGGTGCCGACCGCCGACCTCGAAGACCTGTCGCCGGGCAAGCCGGACGAGGCGTCACATGGCGTGACCTATGCCGAGATCGATGCGTTCCTGCAGGGGGAGCCGGTGCGTGAGGAGGCGTTCAGGATTATCTGCGAGACCTATCGCAAGACCGAGCACAAGCGGGTGATGCCGTTTGCGCCTTGAGGTGAACCCGATCGTTTTGCATTGATTGTCAGATCGGCATCGCAGGCAAGCCAGCTCCCACACNCTTGACCGGATTCCAACATGGGAATGCGGTCAAGTGTGGGAGCTGGCTTGCCTGCGATGAACGGTAACGCGGTCTTACTTCAGGACCACAGCACCTTTCATCATCGAGATGTGGCCTGGGAACGAGCAGAAGAATTTGTACGTCTCATCGGCCTTCAGCTTGGAGACGTCGAAGGTCACCGAGTCTTTCTCGCCAGCACCGATGATCTTGGTGTGGGCGATGATGCGCTCATCACCGGCTTTCAGGTAATCCTTGTCGATCCCCGCAGCCATGCCGTCGGTTGCCACCGGTTGCATATTGGCTTCGGTAGTCAGCACCCAGTTATGGCCCATCACGTTCTTGGGCAGGTTACCCGAGTGAGTCAGCTCAACGGTGAACTGCTTGCAGCTCTTGTCGATGGTGATTTCTTTAGTGTTGAACGACATTTGGTCGGTGGAGTCGACAGTGACCTTGCACTCTGCAGCAAGCAACTGGCCGCTCGCCAGAGTCAGCAGGGAAACAGCAACGAGTTTGGCAAACATGTGAATCTCCAAGGCAGGGTTTTAAAAACGCGGATTGCGGTAAGGGTGCCTCAATCAGGCTTGAGTTCTTATGATCTGAATCAACAGATTGTATACAACTTTAGGCTATCAGCTTCATCAACACAATCAACCAGCCAAACTGCCGCACCCTGATTATGATCGGCCCATCACTCACGGGAGTTCATGCCATGCACCTCAATCACCTGTTCAACGGCCTCCTGGCTGCCTACGCCTGCGGTAAGTGAAAGCAAACGCCCCCCCGAAGCTGCTACCATGACGACCCGAGGCAGCTGCGCGCCGCCCACCCTCACCTTCGACCCTAGAGGATCGCCCATGGCCAAACCTAATTACTCCTTCGCCAAACGTCAGAGAGACTTGGCCAAGGAACAGAAGAAAGAGGAAAAGCTGCAACGCAAGAAAGCCGCTGCTGAGGAAGAAGCCGGCGCGCTGAACCCGGATGCCGAAGGTGAAGCGGCACCTGACGAGACCGAAACCCCGAAAGCTCCAACTGAATGATCGTTCCCACGCTCCGCGTGGGAATGCAGCCCAGGACGCTCCGCGTCCCGCACCAGGCTTGAAGCCAGCGCAAGGGTGACGCAGAGCGTCACAGCAGGCATTCCCACGCAGAGCGTGGGAATGATCGTTTTTCATTCCAGCGGCATCACCGTCACCCGCACCTCCGGGTCGTGGCTGCCTCCCCCCAGAATCACCCCACGCAACGGCGACACATCGGAGAAATCCCGGCCCCAGGCCAGGGTGATGTGCTCCAGCGCCGGCTGCACATTGTTGGTCGGGTCAAAATCCACCCAGCCTGATACCGGGCAAAACACCGAGACCCACGCATGGGACGCATCCGCGCCAATCAGCCGTGGCTGGCCGGGCGGTGGCTGGGTCAGCAGGTAGCCGCTGATATAGCGCGCCGCCAGGCCCCGCGAACGCAGGCAGGCAAGCATCAGGTGAGCGAAGTCCTGGCACACGCCGCGACGGCGCTCCAGCACTTCAACCAGCGGCGTGGCGACCTGGGTGGCTTCGGCATCGAAGGTAAATTCGCTGAAGATCTTCTCCATCAATGCCTGCGTGCCCAGCAGTAAAGGCTCGCCGGGCGGGAAGCAGCTTTCGGAGAACTCGACGAAAGTTTTCTTCAGATGGACATAGGGCGACTCGAAGCGATAACGACAGGCTTCGATCAGTTCGGTGCTCAATGCCTGGCTGCTGTAAGTCAGGCTGTCGCGGGTGTGGTCCCAGGGCGGCGACCGCTGGAAGTCCAGAGCGGGTCGCGCCAGCACTTCCACGGTGAGCCCGGCGTTCACCAGCAATTCATCATGGGGCCGTTCGAACGCCAGGCGAGTGATCGGGTTGCCGAATACGTCCAGTTCGTCGCGGCGCGAGGTGGGTTCCGGGCTGATATCCAACTGCTGCCAGGTGCACTTCTGCCAGGCGCACGGCCTTGGCCAGAGGTGCGCCAGTTGCTGGGCCAGGGACACCGGGCTGTCATAGTGGTAATGGGTATCGTGGAAAATCTGGTAGCGCGCGCTCATTACACCGACACCGTTTGCTGGCTGACATCATCCACGTGGGCAAAATGGCGCAGCGCCAGGCGATCCGACACTTGCCCGCTTTCATCGGCCACCGCTTGCAGCAGGTCGGCCAGGCCGTCCAGCGCGGCACGCACGCTGGTTTCGCCAAACAGGCCGTTCTCCAGGCAGCCCAGGTCAAAACGCGCCAGGCACTCGACCAAAGGCGCCAGCCCGGTTTCACGGGGCACGCCAAAATCATCATTGAGACGGCGCAGGGTGCGGCTCACCAACTTGAGCTGGAACAGCACCGCATGGGGGTTCTGCTCGTCGAGCAGCAGCAGGTCGAGCACCGGGATCAACTGCGGCACCGCCAGGTAGCGCGAGCGGTAGGTGATACTGCTGTTGCCCAGCTCCAGCAACCATTCCAGCCCGGCCTGATCGAACACCGCCACGCCGCGCAGGAATGCCGCAAGGCTGCTGCTCAGAAACTGCAGACGCTCGATGCGCCGGCCCATCATCAAGAAGCGCCAGCCTTCATCGCGGGTCATGTCGTCGAGGGCAAAACCGGACAGTGCCGCCAGGGACATCACCAGGCGGTTGAGAAAGTCGAGCAGCTCGCCAAAGTCTGCAGTGTCGCTTTCCAGTTCCATGGCTTCGCGTTGCAGCTCCACCAGGGCCTGCCAGTTTTCCCTGGACAACTTGCCGCGCACCTGGGACGCCGCCCACTGCAGACGCTGCAGGTTGGCGCGCAGACTTGAAGGCCAGTCATCACCCAGCAAGGCGGCGAGCAGGCGCTCAGGCAGCTCGCCCTCCTCCGGCAACAGGCGCAGGCTTTCGCCCAGTTCGACGGCGGCCTGCAACGCCAGCGGATCGTCGCCATCGACATACCGCGCCAGCACAATGCGCAGCCAGCGCGCACTGTCGTCGCAGCGCTCGCAGTAACGACCGAACCAGAACAGGTTTTCCACCACGCGCGAGGGCAGATAGGGATCGCGGCGCACCAGGTCATAGGCGCCAATGGTGCGTTGGGCGCGCCACTGCTCGCCACCCGGCACGCGTTCGCCGAGTACCCAGGTGTCCTTGCTCGCCCCGCCGCGCTGCATCGACACCACCTCGGCATCGGCGTCGGCCGCCACGCGAGTCAGGCCGCCGGGCAGTACCCGATAACCGTCTTCACTGGCCACGGCGTAGACACGCATACCAATGGCACGGTGTTGCAAGTGGTCATCCACGGTGTGCCATACCGGCGCCTGAGACAGTTGCGCCAGCTCTTGGGCGACATAGGCATAGGGTCGCGCACGCATGCGTTCAGCCAGGGCCTGGCGCTGTTCGTCGTCAAGGTCGCGACCAAACACCGGGGCGAAACTTTGTGAGGGAAATGCCGGCTTGATCAGCAGCTCCGGGAGTTTTTCCAAGGCTTCGGCAAGCACCGGCGCTTCGCCGCACCACCAGGTGGCAATCGACGGCAGGATCAAGGCTTCACCGAACAAAAACTCGTTGATCTTGGGCAAAAAGCCCAGCAACCCCGGGGACTCCAGCACGCCGCTGCCCAAGGCATTGGCCACCAGCACATTGCCTTGGCGTACGGCGTCGAGCAGGCCCGGCACGCCGAGCGCGGAGTCGGTGCGCAACTCCAGCGGGTCGCAGAAATCATCATCAAGGCGACGCATGATCGCGTGCACCCGGCGCAGGCCGCTAAGGGTTTTCAGGAACACGGTGCTGTCGCGCACGGTGAGGTCGCCGCCCTCTACCAAGGGGTAGCCGAGCTGGCGCGCCAGGTACAGGTGTTCGAAATAGCTTTCGTTGAAACGCCCCGGCGTGAGCAGCACGATCAGTGGCGGCTGGTCATCGCCAGGGGCCTGGCGCGCCAGGGTTTCCTGCAGCGTGCGAAAGAAACCGGTGAGGTGCTGCACCTGCATATCCCGGTACAGGTCCGGGAAGGCGCGGGACACGATGGTGCGGTTTTCCAGGGCGTAGCCGGCGCCCGATGGGGCTTGGGTACGGTCGGCGGTGACCCACCAGCGGCCGTCCGGCGTGCGCGCCAGGTCGACCGCGTACAGATGCAGGAACGCACCGTCGGGCGGCTGGATGCCCTGGCACGGCCACAGAAAATTGTTATGCCCGAACACCAGTTCGGCCGGCAGCAAGCCTTCCTTGATCAGGCGCTGCGGGCCATACAGGTCGGCCAGCACCGCATTGAGCAGGCGCGCACGCTGGGCGATGCCGGCCGACAGTTGCTGCCACTCCTCGGCCGCCAGCACATGAGGCAGCAGGTCCAGTTCCCAGGGGCGGTCGGCGCCCTTGGGGTCGGCGTAGACGTTATAGGTGACGCCGTTTTCCTGGATCTGACGCGTCAACAACGCCTGGCGCTGGGCCAGTTGTGCGGGCGTGCTGCGTTGCAGGTGATCGAACAAGCGTCGCCAATGGGCACGCACCGCGCCGCTGGCGTCCAGCAGTTCGTGATAGGTGCCCGCGGTGAGCGGGTAACGGTCGAGCAAGTCGGACATGGAACGCTCGGCAGAGGCAAGGGAAGTCAGGTTAACTCAAATTCACTACGATCCAATGTGGGAGCTGGCTTGTTGTGGCGAGGGNGCTTCGCACCCCAGCGGGAGCAAGCTCCCTCGCCACAAAAGCCCTCCCACACTTGGATCATGTTCATTCCTTATTTTTTGTGAAGCGCCGCAAATCCAGGGTCATTGGCAACTCATCGTTTACCGTTACAGCCGGCACTGGCAGCTTGCCCGGGCTATGCCCCAAGCGGAAAAACCGCGCCATGCGCCGGCTCTCCGCCTCATTGGCGTTCACCGGCAGGCTGTCGTAATTGCGCCCGCCCGGGTGCGCCACATGGTATTGGCAGCCACCCAACGAACGCTGCATCCAGGTGTCGAGCAGGTCAAATACCAGCGGCGCATGCACGGGGATGGTCGGTTGCAAGCAGTTGGCCGGTTGCCAGGCGCGGTAACGCACGCCCGCCACGAACTCGCCGACGCGGCCGGTTGGTTGCAGCGGCACCGGCACGCCATTGCAGGTCAGCAGGTAGCGTTGCGGTGGCAACCCGCTCAACTTCACTTGCAGGCGCTCCAGGGACGAATCCACATACCGCACCGTGCCACCCACTGCGCCCTCCTCGCCCAGCACGTGCCAGGGTTCCAAGGCCTGGCGCATTTCCAGTTCGATACCGCTGACGGCGTAGTCGCCCACCTTGGGGAAACGAAACTCCAGATGCGCCGCGAACCATTCGGCACGCAGCGGGTAGCCGGCCGCGTTCAGCTCGACGATCACGTCGGCAAAGTCCTGCTCGATAAAATGCGGCAACAGGAAACGGTCATGCAGTTCAGTGCCCCAGCGCGCCAGCTTCGGCGGCGCATAGGGCTCGCGCCAGAACCGCGCGACCAGCGCCCGCAGCAACAACTGCTGGGTCAGGCTCATGCGCGCATGGGGGGGCATTTCAAAGGCGCGCAGTTCCAGCAGCCCCAGGCGGCCAGTGGCGCCGTCGGGTGAGTAAAGTTTGTCGATACAGAATTCGGCGCGATGGGTATTACCCGTCACGTCGATCAGCAGGTTGCGCAACAGGCGATCCACTAACCACGGCGGGCACTCCTCGCCCGGTGCAGGCATCTGTGCGAAGGCGATTTCCAGTTCATACAGCGCATCGTTGCGCGCCTCATCCACCCGGGGTGCCTGGGAGGTGGGGCCGATAAACAGGCCGGAGAACAAATAGGACAACGACGGGTGGTTATGCCAGTAGCTGATCAGGCTGCGCAGCAGGTCCGGTCGGCGCAGGAAGGGCGAATCCTTGGGCGTCGCACCGCCCAGTACGAAGTGGTTACCGCCACCGGTGCCGGTATGGCGCCCATCGATCATGAACTTCTCGGTGGTCAGGCGGGTTTGCCGGGCCTCTTCGTAGAGGAATTCGGTGCGTTCTACCAACTCGTCCCAGGTGGCGGAAGGCTGTACGTTGACCTCGATGACACCAGGGTCTGGCGTGACCCGGAAATTGCTCAGGCGCGTATCCGCTGGCGGCTCGTAGCCCTCCAGCAGTACCGGGCAATGCAGCTCTTCGGCGGTGGCCTCAATGGCAGTCACCAGCTCCAGGTAATCCTCGATGCGCTCCAGCGGCGGCATAAACAGGTACAGGCGGCCTTCTCGTGCTTCGGCGCACAGCGCGGTACGGGTCAGCCAGTCGGCGGACTCGTCGACCTTGGGCACACGCTCGTCGTCCGGGGCCGGCTCGCCATGGCTGCGCAATTGCGCCGCAGTGGGAAGCTCGGGCTGGTCCTGGTTCGGGTCGGTGGGGTGTATGAACGGATACTCAGCCGCCGTCACCCAGGGCTGGGAAGCCAAGGGCAGCCGGTAACCCAGCGGCGAATCACCCGGCACCAACCGGCAATGGTTGTCGCGCAGGTACCAACGCCCACTCTGCCAGCGGTCATTGGCCGCAGTACGTGCCAGCGGCAGCACCTGGCCGATGACTTTATCCAGGCCCTGGCTGAACACTTTGCGCAGGCGCTCACGCTCCAGGTCGTCGCTCAGGCGCGGGTCCTGGGCGGTGACGTTCTGGGGCAGCGCCCCTTCGCGCCACAGGTAGTAGAAATTGTCCTCGAACGCCGGGAACACAAAGCGCGCCGGCAGTTTCAGGCGCTCGGCGACGCTGGCCAGGAAACGCCCGGCCATCACCCCATCGGCGCCGTAGTCTTCTTGCTCATCGGCGATCAGTGCGCTGTTGTGCCAGATCGGCACGCCGTCGCGGCGCCAGTAGCAATTGAGCGACCAGCGCGGCAGTTGCTCGCCGGGGTACCACTTGCCTTGGCCGAAATGCACCAGGCCCTTGGGCGCATAGTGCTGGCGCAGGCGCTGGAACAGCTCGGCCGACAGGCGACGCTTGTCCGGGCCCAGGGCTGCGGTGTTCCATTCGGCGCCGTCTGGGTCGTCGATAGAGACGAAGGTCGGCTCGCCGCCCATGGTCAGGCGTACGTCGTCCTTGAGCAGGTCGCCGTCGATCTGCCGGCCCAGGGCCTGGATCGCCAACCATTGTGCTTCGGTGTAGGGCTTGGTCACCCGTGGCGCTTCCCAGATGCGCTCCACCGACATCTCATGGGTGAACTCGCATTCGCACGGCTCAACCAACCCACTGATGGGCGCGGCAGACGATGGATCGGGGCTGCAGGCCAAGGGGATATGCCCTTCACCGGCGAACAACCCGGACGTGGCATCCAGGCCAATCCAGCCAGCGCCGGGCAGATACACTTCGCACCAGGCGTGCAGGTCGGTGAAGTCCACCTCGGTACCGGACGGGCCGTCGAGGGCTTTGACGTCGGCGGTCAGTTGAATCAGATAACCAGAGACAAATCGCGCCGCCAACCCGAGGTTGCGCAGCAATTGCACCAACAACCAGGCCGAGTCGCGGCAGGAGCCGGACGCGTTTTCCAGGGTAAATTCCGGGGTTTGCACACCCGGCTCCATGCGAATCAGGTAACCGATATCGGCGGCCAGGCGCTGGTTGAGGCCGACCAGGAAATCCACAGCAGGCAGCGGCGTGCGATCGATACCGGCCAGGTAAGCGGCAAACCTTGGCGTCAGCGGCAGGGTTTCCAAGTACGGCGCCAGCTCGCGCTGCTCATCGGCGGCGTAGCTGAACGGGATTTTTTCGGCGTACGGCTCGAGGAAAAAATCGAACGGATTGAACACCGCCATCTCGGCGACCAGGTCGACCTCAATGCGCAACTCGTCAGTCTTTTCCGGGAACACCAGGCGCGCCAGATAATTGCCCTGGGGGTCTTGCTGCCAGTTGATGAAATGCTGCTCGGGCAACACCTTCAGCGCGTAGGACAGTATTCGCGTACGACTATGGGCTGCCGGGCGTAGCCGAACGATCTGTGGGCCGAGTTCGACAGCACGGTCGTAGCGGTAATGCGTAACGTGGTGCAACGCGACATGAATCGACACGGCGGCCTCCTGCGAGCCAGGGCATAAGCACAACGCGCGCAAGACTTATGCCACAGCAGCAGTCATTGCACTAAAACGTCAGGCCCGGTGCAGTACAGCACCAAAACGGCGCCAACGTTGTGGCTATGGTGCAGGCGCTGCACACATTTGTAGCGCCGGGCTGAGGGCAGGTGGTGAATCTACCCAATCAATGGTGTTTGTGTTGGGCAATCATGGCCTGGCGCAGGCAGCGGACTTCGACCAGTTTCTGGCGCATTTCACGGTGGCGTTTGCTGTTGAACAGCAATAGCCCAATTAATGGAAACACCAGGCTCAAGGCGTATACCACCCCGTTCGGTTGATCATTGAGTGTTGGCAATACACCCAGAAAGCATACCCCCAGCAGCAACACTAGCGGCCAAATCCATTGGGGACGCCCGCGTGCGATCATGAAATTGCAGTGCACAATGACTAGCGTGAGTGCGATACCCGCCAGGAAGGAGTATTTGGCATTATCTGCCATGGACAGGCTTGGCATATAGCTATCGAAGAACACCGGAACCGCAAACACGAGGGTGAAAATGCAGACGAATATCGCCCCCATAAAGACGGGGAAATACGTCGACAGAAAACTGCGAATGCTAGGCAGCTCGTTCATTGTTCGGCCTCCTCATACAGACCTATGGCAATTGTGCGTACGTTCCCTGACACCGCACTACCGGTAAAACCGATGGCTGCGCCCAACGCGTCCTTGATCTGCGTGACCGTTGCATGCTTGACCTCGGTGGGCGTGAACCGCTTAGGCAACTCGCCCGACAACTGCTTTAACTTGATCATCTTGGACGTCAAGCGTGGGTCGTTGATGCTCAGCAGCTCTTTGGTCAACTTGGCGCGCTCCTGTCGATTCAGGCCCCTGAGCACCTCTCTCACACTTTTCCCGGTAGAGGCCTTATTCAGCCGCACCAGCTTGACCGTTGCCAATGCCGATGAACCCACCCCAACCAACGACGCCGCATCCAGGGCAATCATGGTGTATTGGTACCACTCCTCACTGTCGAGCTGATCATTGCGCGCGGGGTTGCGGATCTCATTGACGGTGCGATAGCCGCTGGCAAAGCACTGCACAGAACTGGCTGCCGCGGCCGTATAGCCGAGCGCCACGACCACCGAACTGGCCCCCGCCGAAAACGGAACTGCGACGGAACCACTGAGCACCACGATCCAACCGATAACCGCGCCGGCACACGATAGCGTGGTATTGACCGCTTCGCCCACCAAGCGGGACTCACGCGGATTGTCTTGCACCTGCTGAGCGAATTGCGTTGGCGCGATGTACTTCTGCGCCTCACGCAGGATCAAACGCTTGGGTGCGATGCTGCAGATGGGCTGAAATTCGCGCAGGGTGACAACGTTGAAATCGGCATCGATATACACAACACCTGCACCGACAATGGCGGGGTCTGCATCGATGGCGGCGAACAGCCGTGGCAGGTTGATCAGGCTCTCGATACGCTGGCGCGCCATAAATTGAGAGCGGTTGGAATCCATGCCGATGTTGAACAAGGAGCTGCCCATAAGTGTTCTTCCTTGAAATTGAAAGTGCCCAGACCGGCCTCATCGCAGGCAAGCCAGCGCCCACACTTGAAATGCATTCCCCTGTGGGAGCTGGCTTGCCTGCGATAGCAATCTGATGAGCGCCCCCCCTAACAAACAGGCCACCTACCGCCAATAAACCTATCTAATCAACGGGTCTTGCGTTGCGCAACCGCCGCCCGACGCAGGTGACGTATTTCGAGTAATCGCTGACGCATTTCACGATGGCGCTTGCTGTTGAGCAGCAACAAACCCAGCAGCGGAAACAGCACCGCCGAACCGTACACCAGGGTATTGAGGCCGTATTGAATCATCGGCAAAACGAACAGCAGGCAACACACCAAGTAGCTCGCCACCAGCCGGGTCGCCCAGGGGAATCCGCGTGCAATCATCACATTGCCAAACACCAGCACCGCTACCAGCACCAGTATTGCAGCCCCGGAGTAGTTGGCCTTGAGCGCCGGTTCAACCCCGCGCAAATAGGTTACGCCCGCCGTGGACACAGCCACCGAACCAGAGAAAATCGCCATGAAGATGGTGCCCATGAACACCGGAAAATAACGCGCAAGGAAACTGCGCCTATCGGGAAACCCCTTCATTCCGTCAGTTCCTCATACAGGCCAATGGCAAGCGTCGATGCCGAGCCAACGTGACCGGTTCGATAGCTGCCCCAGATACCCAACATGCCGCCCAAGGCGTCCTTGAGCTGGGTGAGCGTGGCATGACGAATTTCCGTGGAGCTGTAGCGCTTGGGCAACGTGCCGGCGCGCTGCTGCAACTTGAGCAACTTGGGGGTCAGGCTTGGGTCTTTGAGACTGAGCAATTCCTGGGTCAACTTCTTGCGCTCCTGGCGATTCAAGCCCTTGAGCAATTCATACCAGCTCTTGCCCAACGCAGCGGCTTTTTTGGCCTTGAGCAGCCTTAATGTGGTGAAGGCTCCCGTTCCGATCCCGACCAACGACGCGGCATCGAGAATCGGTGACACCGCGCCATACCACTGGGCGTCGTCCATGCGGTCGTTGGCATCTGGGTCAAGGATCTCGTTATAGGTCCGGGCCACGCCAAACCCGCACTGAGCGCTGCTGGCCAGCGCCGCCGTGACACCGATACCCACCACAAAAGCACTGGCACCGGCGGTGAACGGTACGGCGACGCTGCCACTGAACACCACGATCCAGCCGATCACCGCCGCCCCACAGGAAAGCCCCATGTCAAAGGCCTCCTTCTGGAGGCGCCCTTCACGGGGGTCGGTCTTCACCTGCTCGACAAACTGCGCCGGCGAGATGTACTTCTGCGCCTCGCGCAAAATGACGCGCTTGGGTTTGATGCTGCAGATGGGCTTGAATTCGCGCAGGGTGATCACGTTGAAGTCGGCGTCGATGTACACCACGCCAGCGCCGACGATGCTGGGGTCGGCGTCAATGACGGCGAACAGCCGCGGCAGGTTGATCTGGCTCTCAATGCGCTGGCGCGCCATGAATTGGGAGCGGTTGGAGTCCATGCCGATGTTGAGCAAGGGGTTGCCCATAAGTGTTCTTCCTTGAAATCGAGAGTGCCCAGACCGGCCTCATCGCAGGCAAGCCAGCTCCCACGCTTGAAATACATTCTCCTGTGGGAGCTGGCTTGCCTGCGATAGAAATCTAATGGGCGCCACCTTACCAAACAGACTCACCACCGACCAGAAAGCAAAACGCCAGCACGAGGCTGGCGTTTTGCATTTCAGGCGTCGATCACCGCGGTACAACCGGCTTGCGCGTAGGCTTGCCGCCCTTGCCCTTGGCCGCATCGCTGCGCTCTTTGGCCGCCTGCTTATTGCGCGCCTGGGCCGCAGCCTTGGCTTGCTCGCGCTTGTCCCACGGGTTGCTGCCGTCGCTGCCACGGGGTGGCAGGCCGGTGTGCTGGGTGAGGATCCTGGTGGTGGTTTCCTTGGCGACCTTATGGCTGCCGGCCGGCGTCGAGTTCTTGCGCCGGGCGCTCTGGTAGCTGTCGGTGGACGGCTGGTGCAGCGGGATCAACTGGTCCTTGCCCGACCCGATCAGGTCGGCACGGCCCATGCGGGTCAATGCTTCACGCAGCATCGGCCAGCCCTTCGGGTCGTGGTAACGCAGGAACGCCTTGTGCAGGCGGCGCTGCTCCTCGCTCTTGACGATGGTCACCGCGTCGCTCTTGTAGGTGACCTTGCGCAGCGGGTTTTTGCCCGAGTGGTACATCGCGGTGGCGGTGGCCATCGGCGACGGGTAGAACGCCTGCACCTGGTCGGCACGGAAGCCATTGCCCTTGAGCCACAGGGCCAGGTTCATCATGTCTTCATCGGTGGTGCCCGGGTGGGCGGCGATGAAGTACGGGATCAGGTACTGCTCCTTGCCCGCTTCCTTGGTGTACTTCTCGAACATGCGCTTGAACTTGTCATAGCTGCCAATGCCCGGCTTCATCATCTGGTTGAGCGGACCTTCCTCGGTGTGTTCCGGGGCGATCTTGAGGTAACCACCGACGTGGTGGGTGACCAGCTCTTTGACGTATTCCGGCGACTCGACGGCCAGGTCGTAGCGCAGGCCGGAAGCGATCAGGATCTTCTTCACACCCGGCAACGCACGGGCGCTGCGGTACAGCTGGATCAACGACGAGTGGTCGGTGTTCAGGTTCGGGCAGATGCCAGGGA
This sequence comes from Pseudomonas sp. 22072, assembly GCF_052046095.1. Lineage (NCBI taxonomy): Bacteria > Pseudomonadati > Pseudomonadota > Gammaproteobacteria > Pseudomonadales > Pseudomonadaceae > Pseudomonas > Pseudomonas sp. 22072. The sequence continues at coordinate 9,092 of NZ_JBQEQE010000020.1, read as the reverse complement.
ACACGCACGACGGTTTGCGGCACGCGGATTCGATTTCCGGGCTTTTGCAGGCGATGCGGTACATGTTCGCCGTCGGGCCGCCGAGGTCGGAGATCACGCCGGTGAAGCCCGGCACTTTGTCGCGGATCTCTTCGATCTCGCGAATGATCGACTCTTCGGAACGGTTCTGGATGATGCGGCCTTCGTGCTCGGTGATCGAGCAGAAGGTGCAGCCGCCGAAGCAGCCACGCATGATATTCACCGAGAAACGGATCATGTCGTAGGCCGGGATCTTCTCCTTGCCATACGCCGGGTGCGGTACGCGGGCATAAGGCATGCCGAACACGTAGTCCATTTCTTCGGTAGTCATCGGAATGGGCGGCGGGTTGAACCACACGTCAACTTCACCGTGCTTCTGCACCAGGGCGCGGGCGTTGCCTGGGTTGGTTTCCAGGTGCAACACGCGGTTGGCGTGGGCATAGAGCACCGCGTCGCCGCGGACTTTTTCCACCGATGGCAGGCGGATCACGGTCTTGTCACGGGTCATGCGCGGGCTGGCCAGGATCTGCACAACCTTGGCTTCTTCCGGATCATCCACCGGCCCCTTTTCCTGCTCGATGGCGCAGGCCTGGGTGTCCTGGGTGTTGACGTACGGGTTGATGATCTTGTCGATCTTGCCCGGACGGTCGATGCGCGTGGAATCCACTTCGTACCAACCGGCCGGCGTATCACGGCGGATGAACGCGGTACCGCGCACATCGGTGATGTCTTCGATCTTGTGGCCCCACGACAAACGCTGGGCAACTTCGACGATGGCCCGCTCGGCGTTGCCGTACAGCAGGATATCGGCGGTGGCGTCGATCAGGATCGAGTTGCGCACGCGGTCCTGCCAGTAGTCGTAGTGGGCGATACGACGCAGGGAAGCTTCGATGCCGCCAAGCACGATCGGCACGTTCTTGTAGGCTTCCTTGCAACGCTGGCTGTACACCAGGCTCGCACGGTCGGGGCGTTTGCCAGCCATGCCGCCAGGGGTATAGGCGTCGTCGGAGCGGATTTTCTTGTCGGCGGTGTAGCGGTTGATCATCGAGTCCATGTTGCCGGCCGCGACGCCGAAGAACAGGTTCGGCTCGCCGAGCTTCATGAAGTCGTCTTTGGACTGCCAGTTCGGTTGCGCGATGATCCCGACGCGAAAGCCCTGGGACTCCAGCAGCCGGCCGATGATCGCCATGCCGAACGATGGGTGGTCAACATAGGCATCACCGGTGACGATGATGATGTCGCACGAATCCCAGCCAAGCTGATCCATCTCCTCCCTGCTCATCGGCAGGAATGGCGCAGGACCGAAACATTCGGCCCAGTACTTGGGATAGTCAAATAACGGCTTGGCTGTTTGCATGACGGTGACCGGTGTGAAGATGAAAAATCGCGGGCGCGGAATATAGCACAAATTTTGACCAATTCCGACGGTAGTAGTCGGAATTGTGGCTTGCCTGCGATGAGGCCCTTACAGGCGCTTGAAACTACTCGTCGTCGTCGAAGTTGTAGCTACCCGGCGCCAGGTTCTCGAAACGCGTGTACTTGCCGATGAACGCCAACCGGATAAACCCGATCGGGCCGTTCCGCTGCTTGCCGATGATGATTTCGGCAATGCCCTTGTGTTCCGTCTCGGGGTGGTACACCTCGTCGCGGTACACGAACATGATCACGTCGGCGTCCTGCTCGATCGCTCCGGATTCCCGCAAGTCGGAGTTCACCGGACGCTTGTTGGGACGTTGTTCCAGGGAACGGTTGAGCTGGGACAACGCCACCACCGGGCAGTTGAATTCCTTGGCCAGGGCCTTCAAGGAACGAGAGATTTCAGAAATCTCGTTGGTACGGTTGTCGCCACTGGAACCGGGGATCTGCATCAACTGCAGGTAGTCGATCATGATCAGGGCGATGTCGCCATGCTCACGCACCAGGCGCCGGGTACGCGCGCGCATTTCGGACGGGCTGATACCCGCAGTGTCATCAATGAATAGCTTGCGGTCGTTGAGCAGGTTGACCGCTGAGGTCAGGCGCGGCCAGTCGTCGTCTTCAAGCTGGCCGGAACGCACCTTGGTCTGGTCGATACGGCCAAGCGACGAGAGCATACGCATGATCAACGATTCGCCTGGCATCTCGAGGGAGTACACCAGCACCGCCTTGTCGCTGCGTAACACGGCGTTTTCCACCAGGTTCATCGCGAAGGTGGTCTTACCCATGGACGGACGACCGGCGACGATGATCAAGTCGGACGGCTGCAGGCCGCTGGTCTTTTCGTCGAGGTCGGTGTAACCGGTGGAAATACCGGTAATCGCGGCATCGGTGTTGAACAGGGTGTCGATGCGGTCGATGGCTTTGGTCAGCAGGTCGTTGACGCTGACCGGGCCGCCGGTTTTCGGGCGGGCCTCGGCGATCTGGAAGATCTGGCGCTCGGCTTCGTCAAGGATCTCGGCAGCGGTGCGGCCTTCGGGGTTGAAGGCGCTGTCGGCGATTTCGGTGCTGATGCCGATCAACTGGCGCAACGTGGCGCGCTCGCGGACGATCTGGGCATAGGCCTTGATGTTGGCGACGGACGGCGTGTTTTTTGCCAGCTCACCGAGGTAGCCCAGGCCACCCACTTGGGAGGTCTGGCCTTCCTTGTCCAACTGCTCGGCCAGGGTTACCACGTCGATCGGTGAGTTCTGGTCGGCCAGCTTGGCGATGGCGCGGAAGATCAGGCGGTGGTCATGACGATAGAAGTCACCGTCCGAGACTTGATCCAGCACGCGTTCCCAGGCGTTGTTGTCCAGCATCAAGCCACCGAGCACGGCCTGTTCGGCCTCGATGGAATGCGGCGGCACCTTCAGGGCAGCGGTTTGCAGATCGTATTGCTCAGGAGCAGAGATTTCGTTCATGGCCACTTGGAATTTGGGGTGTGTAGAAAAACAAAAGGCACGACCTGTAAACAGGATCGTGCCCGATGTTAACCGGCTGGCACGCGAGGTGCCAGTCAGTTAGGTGCGACTTAAGCTGCTACCACGACAACGCGTACGGTGGCTTCAACTTCGGCGTGCAGGTGCACGGCTACGTCGAATTCGCCTACGTTGCGGATGGTGCCGTTCGGCAGACGAACTTCGCTCTTCTGCACTTCAACGCCGGAGGCGGTCAGTGCATCAGCGATGTCGTGGGTGCCGATCGAACCGAACAGCTTGCCTTCGTCACCAGCGGTGGCAGTGATAGTCACTTCCAGCTCAGCCAGTTGGGCAGCGCGAGTTTCGGCCGACGCTTTTTTGTCTGCTGCGGCTTTTTCCAGCTCAGCACGACGCTCTTCAAACGCAGCCAGGTTGGCAGCGGTTGCAGCGGTGGCTTTGCCGTATGGCAGCAGGTAGTTACGACCGTAGCCGGCCTTAACGTTCACTTTGTCGCCCAGGTTGCCCAGGTTGGCGACTTTTTCCAGAAGGATCAGTTGCATGTGAAAATCCTCTAACTTTTAACCTTCACCGTTCGCGTTATCGGCGTCTTTCGACGCCAGACGACCGCGAAAATCAATCAGGCTGTCAACAATGGCCAAGACCACGAGTAACGGATAGATCAGCTGCATGAACAGCAACAGCGTGACGTACAACCCCACCAGCCAAAACCTGGCCAGTCGCTTTTGCGCGGCAAGCCCATGAATCAGGGCCAGCCCGGCAAACACCAGCGGTACACTGCAAATCGGCGCCAGCAAGGCCATCTGTGGGCCGAAGTTCGGCCCGACAACCATGCACGCCAGCAGCAACATCGCCGGCCCCGCTGGGATTCTGATACTGCGAAACTCGCGACCAAAACCACCCGGGTTGTACAACAACGCCTGCCAATAACGCCCAAGAATCAGGCTCAGCACGCTGACGACCTGCAACAAAGCCGCAATCAGGCCGGTCAGGACCGGGGCAATCAGTGACGCAAACCGCGCTCGCTCATCTACCGACAAATGCTGGTAGAGATCCCCGAGGGCCAACGGCAGGATCTTGACGATCTCCTGCGCCAGCGCCTCGATCTGCGGGCGGAAAGCCGCGCCAAGCATCACTGAGTACACCACCCCCAATGCCACGCTGACCAGCAGCGTGCGGACCCAGGACTCACTTGCGCGCAAAACCAACGCAAGGCTCGATGACCCCAGCAGTACCAGAAGTACCCGTGGATCACCCATTTGCAGCCACCAGATCAAGGCCGGCAACAAACCCAGGGCAAGAACGCCAAGGGCGTCCTTCAAACCGCGCCGCAGTAGCACAAGGCAACCTGCGGCAGCACCCAACCAATAAAGCAACGGCAATGCCGCACATCCAGCCACTACCAGAGTGGCCTGCACGCGACCGCGCATGATGAACTCAGCTAAGGCGCGCATGCATTCAATCCCTTACTACTTGTCGACTGCCCGGTCTCAGCGGCCGTGGCTGTCGGTGTAGGCCAGCAGGGCCAGGAAGCGGGCGCGCTTGATAGCGGTGGCCAGCTGACGCTGATAACGTGCTTTGGTACCGGTGATACGGCTTGGAACGATTTTGCCGGTCTCGGATACGTAGGCTTTCAGAGTGTTGAGATCTTTGTAATCGATCTCTTTCACGTCTTCAGCGGTGAAGCGGCAGAATTTACGACGACGGAAGAAACGTGCCATTTGATAGGCTCCTTAAAAGGTCCGTGGATTACTCGTCAGCGTTATCGCTGTTGTCGCTGTCATCACTATCAGCGCTATCAGCGCCTTCGTGCTCAGGACGGTCGCGACGCTCACGGCGCTCACTGCGGTTTTCTTCAGCCTTGAGCATCTCGGATTGGCCAGTAACGGCTTCTTCGCGACGGATGACCAGGTTACGGATCACAGCATCGTTGTAGCGGAAGTTGTCTTCCAGCTCGGCCAGGGCCTTGCCAGTGCACTCAACGTTCAGCATCACGTAGTGAGCCTTGTGAACATTGTTGATTGCGTAGGCCAGTTGACGACGGCCCCAATCTTCCAGACGGTGGATTTTGCCGCCGTCTTCTTCGATCAGCTTGGTGTAACGCTCAACCATGCCGCCGACTTGCTCGCTTTGATCCGGGTGGACCAAAAAGATGATTTCGTAATGACGCATGAATGCTCCTTACGGGTTGTAGCCTGCCGCTCAAAAACGGTCAGACAAGGAGTGAATGACACTTATGGATCTTGCCGCAAGGGAGGCACATCGGTGCCTGCCAGGAAGGCAAGGGGCGCAATTGTAGAGAAGGGGGAGAAGCGGCGCAAGGCAATTGGTGATTATTTGAACAACCCCAAGCACCACAAACACAAATGTAGGAGCGAGCTCGCTCGCGAAAAACTCACAGACACCGCGCTCATTCAGGAAGCCCGCGTTATCGTTGACGTTTTTCGCGAGCAAGCTCGCCCCTACATCAGGATTGGGGCAAGCCCCACATGGTGATTACTTCTTGGGCTTGGCCTTAGCCTTGGCACCACGCTGACGCTGGGCTTCAAATAGGCACACGCCCGTCGCCACCGACACATTGAGGCTGCTGACACTACCGGCCATCGGCAGGTGCACCAGATAATCGCAATGCTCACGGGTCAGGCGGCGCATGCCTTTGCCTTCGGCGCCCATGATCAGGATGGTAGGGCCGGTAAGGTCCTGGTCATAAATGCTGACCTCAGCCTCCCCCGCCGTGCCCACGACCCACAGGCCGCGCTGCTGGAGCTTCTCGAGGGTACGCGCCAGGTTGGTCACGGCCACCAGCGGGATCACTTCCGCCGCACCGCAGGCGACTTTACGCACCACCGGCGTCAGGGTCGCCGACTTGTCCTTGGGCACGATCACTGCCAGCGCACCGGCAGCATCCGCCGAACGCAGGCAGGCGCCGAGGTTGTGCGGGTCGGTCACGCCGTCCAGCACCAAGAGCAACGGTGCACCTTCGGTACGGTCGAGCAGCTCGTCGAGCATCGCCTCGCCCCACACCTGGCTCGGACTGACGTCAGCCACCACACCTTGGTGAACGCCTTCGACCCACACGTCCATTTCACGACGCTCGGCCTGGCCGATGGCAACCTTATTCTGCGTAGCCAACTCGACCAGCGCCTGTACGCGCGGCTCGCTGCGACCTTCGGCCAACCACACCTGCTTGACGCGCTTGGGATGGTGACGCAGCAGTGCTTCTACGGCGTGCACGCCGTAGATTTTTTCCAGACTCATGACTTGGCCTTAGGTTTGCGCGACCCGCCGCTTTTTGCGGGAGCCGAACCCGCTTTTGGCTGGCCTTTACGGTGTTTACTTGGCTTGCTCGACGGCTTTTCCGCCCCGTGGGACTTTCCCCCAGACGCCGCTTTACCACCGCTTTTGGCTTCGTTGAGCAACTGCTGCTTCAACTCGCGACTCTTGCGCAGCTCGGCGTTTTTCGCCGCCGCGTCGCTTGGGCGGTAGGCTTCAGGGGCCTTGTCCTTGGCGGAAGAACGACGACCAGCCTTGGCAGGTGCAGGCTCGGCCGTGGTTTTTGGGGTGGCCGCTTTGCCTTTGGACGCAGGCGCCGTGGTTTCACCACGTTTTTTACGACCCGCAGGCTCTGCCGGCTTGTCAGGCATGCCGAAGTCGATCTTGCGCTCGTCGAGATCGACACGCATGACCTGCACTTCAACGGTATCGCCCAAGCGGAAGCTGCGACCGGTGCGCTCGCCCGCCAGGCGGTGATGCACAGGATCGAAGTGGTAGTAATCACCCGGCAAGGCGGTGACGTGCACCAGGCCCTCGACGTAGATGTCGGTCAGCTCGACGAACAGGCCAAAGCCGGTCACGGCGGTGATGACACCCGGGAACGACTCGCCCACGCGATCCTTCATGAACTCGCACTTGAGCCAGTTCACCACGTCGCGGGTGGCTTCGTCAGCGCGGCGCTCGCTCATGGAGCACTGCTCGCCAAGTTGTTCCAGGGCCGCTTCGTCGTACGGGTAGATCCGTGCTTTCGGAATGGTCATGGCACCGGCGCGCTTGACGTGCGGGGTGTTCTGCTTGGAATGGATCACGCTGCGGATCGCCCGGTGCGTGAGCAAGTCCGGGTAACGGCGAATTGGCGAAGTGAAGTGGGTGTACGCCTCGTAATTCAGGCCGAAGTGGCCCTGGTTATCGGCGCTGTACACCGCCTGGCTCAGCGAGCGCAGCATCACGGTCTGGATTACGTGGTAATCCGGACGGTCCTTGATGCTGGCCAGCAGGGCCTGGTAATCCTTCGGCGTCGGGCCGTCCTTGCCTTTGTGCAGGGACAGGCCGAGTTCGCCGAGGAAGGCGCGAAGTTTTTCCAGGCGCTCCGGCGGCGGGCCGTCGTGCACACGGTACAACGCAGGAATTTCGTGCTTCTTGAGGAACTCGGCAGTGGCCACGTTGGCCGCCAGCATGCACTCCTCGATCAGCTTGTGCGCGTCGTTACGGGTGGTCGGGGTGATCGCCGCAATCTTGCGCTCGGAGCCGAAGACAATGCGGGTTTCCTGGGTTTCGAAATCGATCGCGCCACGGGTATGACGGGCACCCAGCAACACCTTGTACAGCGAGTACAGCTGCTTGAGGTGAGGCACCACGCCAGCGTACTCGGTACGCAGGGCCTTGGCTTCGCTGGTCTTCGGCGTTTCCAGGATGGTGCTGACCTTGTTGTAGGTCAGGCGTGCCTGGGAGTGGATCACCGCTTCGTAGAACTGGTAGTCGGTCATTTCGCCGGTTTTGGAGATGGTCATCTCGCACACCATGGCCAAACGGTCGACTTTCGGGTTCAGGGAGCACAGGCCGTTGGACAGCTGCTCGGGCAGCATCGGGATCACGCGCTCTGGGAAGTACACGGAGTTGCCGCGCACCTGGGCTTCGTTATCCAGGGCCGAACCGATCTTCACGTAGCTGGATACGTCGGCAATCGCGACGTACAACTTCCAGCCGCCGGAGAACAGGCGCAGCTTGCCAGGCTTGGCTTCGCAGTAGACCGCATCGTCGAAGTCGCGGGCATCTTCACCGTCAATAGTGACAAACGGCAGATGACGCAGGTCGATGCGTTTTTCTTTGTCTTTCTCTTCGACTTCCGGCTTGAGCTTGGCGGCTTCCTTGAGCACGGCCTCAGGCCAGACGTGAGGGATATCGTAGGTGCGCAAGGCAACGTCGATTTCCATGCCCGGCGCCATGTAGTTGCCGACCACTTCAACGATATCGCCCTGGGGCTGGAAGCGCGCAGTAGGCCAGTGGGTGATTTTCACCTCGACGAACTGGCCGACCTTCGCGGCGCCATTGCGGCCCGGGGTGATCAGCACTTCCTGCTGGACCTTCGGGTTATCCGGCACAACGAAGCCGATGCCGCCTTCTTCGAAGTAACGGCCGACGATGGATTCGTGGGCGCGGGACACCACTTCGACGATCACGCCTTCACGACGACCACGGCGGTCGAGGCCAGAAACCCGCGCCAGGGCACGGTCGCCATCGAACACCAGACGCATTTGCGCCGGGCTCATGAACAAGTCGTCGCTGCCATCGTCCGGGATCAGGAAGCCGAAGCCGTCACGGTGGCCGGCAATGCGACCCAGGATCAGGTCCAGCTTGTCGACCGGCGCATAAGTGCCACGACGGGTGTAGATCAATTGAGCATCGCGCTCCATCGCACGCAGACGGCGGCGCAGGGCTTCGAGCTGGTCTTCGGTGGTCAGACCGAATTCTTCAACCAGTTGCTCACGGCTAGCAGGCGAACCACGATCGGCGAGGTGCGCCAGGATCAGTTCGCGGCTAGGAATAGGGTTTTCATATTTTTCCGCTTCACGAGCGGCCTCGGGATCGAGGGACTGCCAATCGGCCATTAGAGAGTTTTCACCTTGTCTATATGCGGGTTAGTTTGGCATACGCGTATTGAAACGGGAAATTTCAGGTATCAACAAGCGTTTAAAAGCCCTTTGCGGCCCCCGGAGCGCACCTTGCACGACCACTGGCGAAATTTTCCAGGCTTTTTTCATGGCAGGGGTTTACAGCTCAAATATCGCTCCGTATAGTGCGCGCCATCGACGACGGCAACGTTGTCAGATAATGCCCAGGTGGTGAAATTGGTAGACACGCCAGCTTCAGGTGCTGGTGATCGCAAGGTCGTGGAAGTTCGAGTCT
>NZ_JBQEQE010000019.1:0-110705 GCF_052046095.1 Pseudomonas sp. 22072 | reverse complement strand
TTATCGCAGGCAAGCCAGCTCCCACATTCGATGGCGTTATTGGCCAGAGTTGATGGTGATTTTTTTTACCGCACCTTGTTCCAGATCCCACTTTTTCAAGATCTTGCCGTAAGTCCCGTCATCAATCATGCCCTGCAATGCCTCACTGATCGCCGTGACCAACTCGGTATTGCTCTTCTCAATCCCAAGCCCGGTGAATTGCTTGGAAATCGCCAGGCCCACCGGCTTGTACTTGCCTTTGTCCAGCGACATCAAATAAGGAATGGTCTCGCTGCCCTGCATCGCCGCATCCAGGCGGTTCTGCTGCAACTGCGCCCGGGCATCTGCCGAGCCTTCGGTGCCGATCACCACGATTGCCGGCTTACCCGCCGCTTCGCAGTTTGCCTTGCTCCAGGCGGTAATTTCAGACGGCCAGGTGGTGCGGCGGCTGGTGCCGACTTTTTTACCGCACAGGTCGGTCAATTCCTTGATCTCTTCGCGCTTGGCCAAAGTGTAGAGCTGCGGGCCGCTGGTGAAGTAGTCGATGAAGGTCACGGCTTTCTGGCGCTCGGCGGTATCGGTCATGCCCGACAGCACGATGTCCACGCGCTTGGTGGTCAGGCCGCTGAGCATCTGTTCGAAGCCGGTTTCCTGCCATTTGATCTTCACGCCCAGTCGCTCGGCCAGGGCGTTGCCCAGGTCGAAATCGAAACCGGTGAGTTTGTTGGTGGCCGGGTCCTTGAAGTCCATCGGCGGGTAGTTCGGCACGATGGCCGCGCTGATCTCACCCTTGTCCTTGATGGCTTGCGGCAAGGCCGCGAATACACACGAGGAGGCCATCAGGCCTGCAAGCAAAGTAGGGATAAACATCTTCTTCATGGGGGCGTTCTCGTTAGTTTTTTAGTTAAGTGCGAACGGCAGAAATAAAGCTTTGGGTACGCGGGTTTTGTGGGCTTATTAGAATGTCTTCCGGGCTGCCGGCTTCCACAATCTGGCCGGCGTCCATAAACACCATGCGGTTGGACACTTCGCGAGCGAAGCCCAATTCATGGGTGACCACGATCATGGTCATGCCGGTGGTGGCCAAATCGCGCATCACCGACAGCACTTCGCCTACCAGCTCCGGGTCGAGGGCTGAGGTGGGTTCGTCAAACAGCATCAACTTGGGGCGCATCGCCAAGGCCCGGGCAATTGCCACACGCTGTTGCTGGCCGCCGGACAACTCCACCGGGTAGGCATTGCGCTTATCCGCCAGGCCAACGCGGGCCAGCAGTTCCAGCGCATCTTCGATGGCTTCCTTGGGCGAGCGCTTGAGCACCTGGCACGGGCCTTCGATGATGTTTTGCAACACAGTCATGTGCGGGAACAAATTGAACCGCTGGAACACCATGCCGGTGGCCAGGCGCTGGCGGGCGATCTGCGCTTCGTTCATCTCGTGCAGCTTGTTTCCGACCACTCGATAACCAACCAATTCGCCATCGACCCACAGGCCGCCCTTGTCGATCTTTTCCAGCTGATTGACGCAACGCAGCAGGGTACTTTTGCCCGAGCCGGACGGGCCGATGATGCACATCACCTCGCCTTGCTCGACCTCTATATTGATGTCACGCAGGGCGTGATACTGGTCGTAATACTTGTTCAGGTTGACAGCCTTGACGATGCTTCTCATGGGGCAAATCTCCTCAACCCAGGCTTACGAACGCTTGCCGGCGCCGCGGGCAAAACGACGCTCGAGGCGGCTTTGACCGAATGAAAGAACAGTCACCACCGCCAGGTACCAGATGCCCGCCACAATCAGCAGCTCCATCACCCGGGCGTTGGCGTAGTAGATGTTTTGCGCGTTGTGCAACAGCTCCGAGTACTGGATGACACTGGCCAGGCTGGTCATTTTCACCATGCTGATGAACTCGTTGCCTACGGGCGGGATGATCACGCGCATCGCCTGCGGCAGAATGATCCTGCGCAGCGCCTGCAGGCTCGGCATGCCGATGGACTTGGCCGCCTCGTATTGGCCGGTGTCCACCGACAGCAAGCCGGCACGCACCACTTCAGCGGTATAGGCGCCCTGGTTGATGCTCAAGCCGAGCAGGGCGGCCACGAAGGGCGTCATCAGGTCGACGGTGTCGATGCTGAACAGGCCCGGAATCGCGATCACCGGGAAGATCAACGCCAGGTTGAACCACAGCAGCAGCTGCAAAATCAGCGGTGTACCGCGAAACAACCAGGTGTAGGTGATGGCCACGTAACGCAGGATCGGGTTGGCCGACATGCGCATGATCGCCGTGATCACTCCGATCACTACGCCCAATGCCATCGCCAGGATCGACATGACGATGGTGTTCACCAGGCCCCAGAGGATGGCTTGCGACGTAAGGAACTGGCCAATGTAGGACCATTCGATCTGGCCATTGGCAAACGCGCGCAACAGCGCCGCCAACACAATCACGATCAGGGTGGCAAAAAACATCCGCCCGTAATAGCGCCGCGGCACGTGCTCGTACTGGGTGATATCGAACTGGTTTTCGGACAACTTGCGCTCGGCTTCCAAGCGCTCGGCCGGGGTTTGGTTCATGCTGCTACTCCAAAATTTATTCTTGATGCGTGATCGTTCCCACGCTCCGCGTGGGAACGCCGCCTCGGACGCTCCGCGTCCCGCCGTTGGCGCGTAACGTGACGACGCGGAGCGTCACGGGATGCATTCCCACGCAGTGCGTGGGAACGATCGTCACCGGCTTAAATCCGAAATCCTTGATAACTTTCAGTCCACTTTTGCTGAGCCGCCAACGCCATCTTCAACCGTCCAATCTGCTCCTTCACCCGCTCCGGCGCCGTCCCACCCCACCCACTACGCGCCGCAATCGCCGCCTCCAGGGTCAGGCAGTCGCGCACGTCCGGGGTGAGTCGCCCATCCACCTCGGCCAACATCGCCGGTGAGGCTTGCCACAACTCAATCTCATGCTGCTCACAGGCCTGCACCAGCGCGCCGGTAATCTCGTGGGCCTCCTTGAACGGCACACCACGGGTGGCCAGCCAGTCCGCCACCTCAGTCGCCAAGGTAAAGCCCATTGGCGCCTGGCGCCGCAACTCCTCTACCTGCACCTTCATGGTCGCCACCATGCCGGCCATCGCCGGCAATACCAGCAGCAAGGTGTCCACGCTATCCAACACGCAGTGCTTGTCTTCACTCAAATCGCGGTTGTACGACAGCGGCAACGACTTGAGCGTCGACATCAGCCCGGTCAGGTTGCCGATCAAACGCCCGGCCTTGCCCCGCGCCAATTCGGCAATGTCCGGGTTCTTTTTCTGCGGCATGATCGAACTGCCGGTGGCGTAGGCATCGTCCAGCACTACCCAGCGAAACTGGCGCGACGACCACAGGCAAAACTCCTCCGACAGCCGCGAAATATTCACCCCGAGCATGCCGGCCACAAACAGGAACTCCGCCACATGGTCACGGCTGGCGACGGCGTCTATGGAGTTTTCGCATGGCCCGGTGTAACCCATTTCCCTGGCCGAGTGCTCTGGCTGACGCGCTATCGCCGAACCTGCCATGGCGGCCGCGCCCAACGGCGACAGGGCCGTACGCGCATCCCAATCCACCAGGCGCTGCACATCGCGCAGCATCGACTGCGCGTGGGCCAGCAAGTGATGGGCAAACACAATGGGTTGCGCCTGCTGCAAATGGGTGAAGCCCGGGCAGATGTTCTGCACATGTTGCTCGGCCTGCTCAACCAGCGCCTGCTGCAAACCCAGCACCTCGTTGGCGATGGTGCGCGCATGGTCGCGCAGGAACAGGCGCAGATCATTGGCCGTCTGGTCATTGCGCGAGCGTCCGGCACGCAACTTGCCGCCCAGGGCGCCCAGGCGCTCGGTCAATACGCGTTCGATAAAGGTGTGTACGTCCTCGTCATCCAGGGTGGGATGCAGGCGCCCGGCGGCAAAATCCTCACCGATGCGGTCCAGGGCCTCGAGGGTACGCAAAGTCTCCGACTCATCCAGCAACCCAGCGCGCTGCAACTCACGGGCATGGGCGCAGGAGCCGGCCAGGTCGTAGGGCGTCAGGCGAAAATAGCGCTCAGGGCAACGCGACAACGCGGCCAACGCCGCAGACGGACCGGTCTTGAAACGAGCGCCCCAAAGGCGGTCGGTGGGCTGGGACATGGGTATTCCTCACGCTTGTTTTTAGAAGAGTCGGAGGCAGTTTCAACAGACGTTTATCGGTGTAGAACCGGCATCTGACGCGCCGTATTCAAGGTTGCCAAGGGCGGATGTTTATGTTCATTATCGCCGCCTGGCTATGTTCAAGGATTGGGTTCAAGCCTGTTGAATATGGCACTCGAGGTCAACGCGCATTATGGAAACCCCACTTTCCACTTCTGGAAACCTGCCGCCAAAACCCGGCACACGAGCACCGCTGCAACTGAGTGGGCTGGACTTCAAATTGCTGCGGGTATTTATGGCCGTGGTCGAAGCCGGCGGCTTCAGTGCTGCGCAAAACGAGCTGAACGTGGGCCTGGCGGCCATCAGCAAACAGATCTCCGACCTGGAGATTCGCATCGGCATGCGCCTGTGCACACGGGGCCGCGAAGGGTTCGGGCTGACCGAAGAAGGCAAGTTGGTGTATCAAGCATCCATCGAGTTATTTACCTCAGTGGACAGTTTTCGCGACAAGCTTAGTTCGGCGCAAAACGAACTGATCGGCGACCTGAGTGTGGGCGTTATTGATAACACCGTCTCTGATGTCAATTCCCCGCTGATTACCGCTCTGGGCAACTTACATCGCCAATCGCCAAAAATAAGATTGCGCCTACACGCCTCTCAATTGGACGAAGTTGAACGCGGAGTAGTGGAAGGGCGCCTGGTCGCCGGCATCGTCCCGGTGTACCAACGCCGTGAAGAATTCGACTACTTCCCGCTCTACGAAGAAAAGGCCCACGCCTACTGCGCCGTAGGGCATCCCTTGTTCACTGCGAGCGACATCACCCCCGATGCGCTTCGCCAATACGAAGTGGTGAACCATCGGTATGCGATCCATCGCGACAAGGCCAACTTCGTCGGCCACGACAGCCAGTCCGCCTCGGCTTCACAAGTGGAAGCCGTCGCCATCCTGATCCTCACCGGCCGCTTCCTGGGCTTTCTGCCAGAACACTACGCCACGCCACTGGTGAGGGAAGGGCGCCTGCGCGCACTGTGCCCACAGCAGGTTCATTTAAGCACCGCGTTCAACCTGATCCTGCGCCACAACGCGCCGAGAAGCCCGATGGTAAAAGCCTTTGCCACAGCGCTGGGTGTAGACCTGAAGACTTCGGCCTAAGCCTCAACAAAGCTCAAATGTGGGAGCTGTCGAGCCCCAGCGAGGCTGCGATGGGATCGCCTCGGTCTCCCCGCCAACCTCATCCCCCCGCATCACCGCTGCAACCGAGCTCGCTTTTTCTTCTTCGCATGAAAATGCCGAAAATGCGCATCCTGCGCCGCCGCCAACAACTCCCGATCCCCACGCGTATCGCCCCAGGCCCTGAGCCGATACTCCCCCAGGTCGCCATAAACCGCTTCAAGGCGCAGCACCTTGTTCTCACAACGGCAATTATTCCCGGTGAGTTTGCCGGTCAGCACCCCATCCACCACCTCAAGTTCAGTGCCGATCAAACGAATGCCAAGCCGGTCGGCAAACGGCTGCAACACCAACGCCGGCGACGCCGAACACAGCGTCACCACCGCCCCGGACTTCACCTCATCCGCCACTGACTGCAACCCGCTCGGGCGCATCAGCTTGCTCCAGCGCGCCTGGCAATATTTCTGCGCTTGCTGCTCAACCCAAGCCTTCTCCACCCCGGTCATAAAGGTGCGAATCAACTGCGCCTTCAACTCATCCCGGCTGATCTGCCGCACCAAAAACCGCAACCCCGGCACCGCCAGCTTGACCATCCGGCCATAAAACTCACCGGGGCCAAAGGCAAACTTGAGGAAGGGCACGAAACTGTCGTGGTGGGTGAGGGTGCCGTCGAAGTCAAAGACGGAAAGTACTTTGGCGTCTGCGGGGCCGGCTTCGAGCATGTCTGGGTTCACGGGTTGGCCTCGGTCCTATCTAATAGTTTTTAAGCATGCATCAGCTGTGACAGCAGGAGTCTACTCCCGTGCCAATCTTCCGATCTTGGCGTAAATCTCTTCGGTAAAACCGGTGACAACGCTGATGGCAATTGGGGCACAAGGCTACAGCATTGGGGGGGCGATCCGAACCCTTCCGGGCCAGGTGTTTGAGGTGATGTACTTCAAGAAATAGCAAATTCCTTTTTTACCGACGAAAAAAAGCCCTGAACATGCCAGGGCTTCCTTTAGTGCTTAGTCCGGATCAATCCCAGCTCAACGCGCCGCCGGTCTGATACTCGATCACACGGGTCTCGAAGAAGTTCTTCTCTTTCTTCAAGTCCATGATCTCGCTCATCCACGGGAACGGGTTAGTCGTGCCTGGGTACTCTTCCTTCAAGCCGATCTGCGACAGGCGACGGTTAGCGATGAACTTCAGATAGTCTTCCATCATCGCCGCATTCATACCCAACACCCCGCGAGGCATGGTATCCCGAGCATATTCGATCTCCAGCTGCGTCCCTTGCAGGATCATCTGGGTCGCTTCTTCCTTCATCTCGGCGTCCCACAGGTGTGGGTTTTCGATTTTGATCTGGTTGATCACGTCGATACCGAAGTTCAGGTGCATCGACTCATCGCGCAGGATGTACTGGAACTGCTCGGCCACGCCGGTCATTTTGTTGCGGCGGCCCATGGACAGGATCTGGGTGAAGCCGCAGTAGAAGAAGATGCCTTCCAGCACGCAGTAGTAGGCGACCAGGTTGCGCAGCAGCTCTTTGTCGGTGTCGACGGTGCCGGTTTCGAACTTCGGATCGGAGATCGAGCGGGTGTACTTCAGGCCCCAGGCGGCCTTTTTGGCGACCGATGGAATCTCGTGGTACATGTTGAAGATCTCGCCTTCATCCATGGCCAGCGATTCGATGCAGTACTGGTAGGCGTGTGTGTGGATCGCTTCTTCGAAGGCCTGGCGCAGGATGTACTGGCGGCACTCCGGGTTGGTGATCAGGCGGTACACGGCCAGCACCAGGTTGTTGGCTACCAGGGAGTCGGCGGTGGAGAAGAAGCCCAGGTTGCGCATGACGATACGGCGTTCGTCGTCGGTCAGGCCTTCGGGGTTTTTCCACAGGGCGATGTCGGCGGTCATGTTGACCTCTTGCGGCATCCAGTGGTTGGCGCAGCCGTCGAGGTACTTCTGCCAGGCCCAGTCGTACTTGAATGGCACGAGTTGGTTGAGGTCGGCGCGGCAGTTGATCATGCGCTTTTCGTCAACGGCGACGCGGGCGGAGGCGCCTTCGAGCTCGGCGAGGCCTTCGGCGACGTCGAGTTTGTCCAGGGCGGCCTTGGCGCGCACGATGGCGGCGGAGTCGTTGGCGGTGACGGCGCGGGCTTCCACGGCGGCAGCGGCGCCGGCACCGTCGAGGCGGTCCATGTTGGCTTCGGTGGCGTGGCCGGCGTTGGCGCCTTTGATCACCGCTGCACCGGTGTCTTCGTTATCGACTTCATCCCAACTCAGCATTGAAATACTCCCTTCTGATCCGTTCTGACGGTGTTCAACCCGTCCAAAAAATGTGCGATTTGCAGGCTACCAGGCATTGAAATACTGCGCTGAGTGTGGTCGGTAAATACCGATTCTGCACACTATGTAGTGGTCTGTTTTGTTTGTGGGCACACTATATGGTGTGTAACAAGGTTGGTCAACGCACAAGATGTGCGGTTATAAGTCGCTGCCGAACGTTGGGCGCCGGGCAGATGGGAGGCGAAGAATATTTACTCAATATGTCTTTATGGAATAGATAAATAGTTATTTATTCCTTTTAATCTTTTCTATCGAGGCGCAATTTGAGGGCCTGCGCATTCGTGCGGATTGACCCAACAGCCAAAAGGAAAGCCGACATGACCATCAAAGCGATCAACGTGCGCAACCAGTTCAAAGGCGTGATCAAGGAGATTCTATTGGGGGAAGTGGTGTCGGAAATCGACGTACAAACCGCGTCTGGCATTGTGACGTCGGTGATTACCACACGTTCGGTGCGTGATCTGGAATTGAAGGTGGGCAGTGAAGTGATTGCCTTCGTGAAATCGACTGAAGTGTCCATCGCCAAGTTGTGAATGAATAATGTGGGAGGGGATTGCCTGCCCCTCCCACGAATGCCTCGTCGGGCAGGTTAGCGCTGGCGCAAGGCACGTTCCATGCGCTGTATACCTTCCTCCAGCATCGCCCGTGGGCAACCGAAGTTCAGGCGCACGAACTGCTGGCTGTCATCGCCAAATTCGATCCCTGAACTCAGGCCGACCTTGGCCTGCTCCAGGAAAAACTGCTGCGGGTCATCCAGGCCAAGAGCGCTGCAATCGAGCCACGCCAGGAAGGTGCCCTGTGGTGCATGCATCACCACACCAGGCAAGCGAGTCTTTACTGCATCGAGCAGGTAGTCACGGTTGGCCTGCAGGTACTGCAACAGCGCAGCGAGCCAGTCGCCGCATTGGCTGTAGGCGGCACGGGTGGCTTCCAGGCCCAGGGGGCTGACGCTGTCGACCATGCCGCAGCGCGCGTTATTGAAACGCTCGCGCACTTCGGCGTTCTGGACCACCGCAAAGCAGGTCTTCAAGCCGGCCACGTTATAGGCCTTGCTCGCCGACATCAGGGTGATGGTGCGCTGGGCAATCTCGGGGCTGAGGCTGGCGGTGGGGATGTGGCGACGGCCGTCGAAGCACAGCTCGGCGTGGATCTCGTCGCTGATGATCAGCGCGCCAGCTTCCAGGCAGGCATTGGCTACCGCCGTCAGTTCCTCCCGGGGAAATACCTTGCCGATGGGGTTGTGCGGATTACTCAGCAGCAACGCACCGGCACCGCTCAATGCCTGGCGCATCGCAGGCATAGGCGTGACGTATTCGCCGTTGATCAACTCGAACGGCATTTCGATGCGTGGCAGATTCCAGTTGCCCGGCGCCAGGCGAATCGGCCGATAGTTGGGGGTTTGCAGCACCACCGCCTGGCCAGGCTGGACGAAGGCGTGCAGGGCCATATTGAAGCCAGGCTCGACGCCAGGCAGAAACAGCAGTTCTTCGGGCTGTACGCGCCAGGCGTACTTGGCCCACAGGTCAGCGACGATGGCGTCGCGCACGTCCGGGCCGGCCACGCTGTAGCCGAGAATCTGCTGGTCCAGGCGCGCGTGCAGGGCGCGCAAAATGGCGGGCGGCGCGGCGATGTCCATGTCGGCGATCCACATCGGCAGAACATCTTGCGGGTAACGGCTCCACTTGGTACTGCCGGTATCGAAGCGTGGGTGGATCGTGTCGAAATCAAAGCTCATGGACAGGCTCGTATCAGGGCTGCGGCGAAAGAATGGCGCCGATTCTAGCGCCATTAATTTTATAGGCCAGAGCTGATTGCCGCCTTGCACAGCGGTGTGCGTTCCATGACCGACAAGTTCTGTAATAAAAACGCCATTGCGCTGGGGATTGAATCAGCGAGGGGCTATTTTGGTGCATCTCAATAATCAGAGTAGCCATGGATGAAATACCAACCCTTGAGTCACACCTTGATTGCTACCGCGCTGGTATTAACGATCAACGGGGTGCATGCAGCTTCCCAAGCCCCGGTTGCGGGTGAAAATGGCATGGTGGTCACGGCCCAGCACCTGGCAACCCATGTGGGGGTCGATGTGCTCAAGGCCGGCGGCAACGCGGTCGATGCGGCGGTGGCAGTGGGTTACGCACTGGCGGTGGTGTACCCGGCGGCGGGCAACCTGGGCGGTGGCGGTTTCATGACGGTGCAACTGGCGGACGGGCGCAAGACCTTCCTCGACTTCCGCGAAAAAGCCCCGTTGGCGGCGACGGCCGATATGTACCTCGACAAGGCCGGCAATGTGGTCGAGGGCCTCAGCGCCAAAGGCCATTTGGCGGTCGGCGTACCGGGCACGGTGTCCGGCATGGAGCTGGCCCTGAGCAAATACGGCACCCTCAAGCGCGCCCAAGTGATTGCCCCGGCGATCAAGCTGGCGGAAAACGGCTTTGCGCTGGAGCAGGGCGATATCGACCTGTTGCACACCGCCACCGGTGAGTTCGAAAAAGACCAGGATATGCGTGGCATCTTCCTGCATAACGGCGAGCCGATGCAGGTAGGCCAGAAGCTGGTGCAGAAGGACCTGGCCAAAACCCTGAAGGAAATCTCGGCCAAGGGCACCGACGGTTTCTATAAAGGCTGGGTCGCCAAGGCGGTAGTGGATTCCAGCCAGGCCGGCAAAGGCATCATCACCCAGGCCGACCTCGACGCCTACAAAACTCGCGAACTGGCCCCCATCGAGTGCGACTACCGTGGCTACCACGTGGTCTCGGCGCCGCCACCCAGCTCCGGCGGCGTGGTGATCTGCCAGATCATGAACATCCTCGAAGGCTACCCGATGGCCGACCTGGGCTATCACTCGGCCCAGGGCCTGCACTACCAGATCGAAGCGATGCGCCACGCCTACGTGGACCGCAACAGCTATCTCGGTGACCCGGACTTCGTGAAGAACCCCATCGAACATCTGCTGGACAAGAACTACGCGGCCAAGCTACGTGCGGCGATCGAACCGCAAAAGGCCGGTGATTCCCAGGCAATCAAACCGGGTGTATCGCCCCATGAAGGCAATAACACCACCCACTATTCTATCGTCGACAAATGGGGCAACGCGGTCTCGGTGACCTATACCCTCAACGACTGGTTTGGTGCCGGGGTGATGGCGAGCAAGACCGGGGTGATTCTCAACGATGAAATGGACGACTTCACCGTCAAGGTCGGCGTGCCGAACATGTACGGGCTGGTGCAGGGCGAAGCCAACGCCATCGCACCGGGCAAGGCGCCGCTGTCGTCGATGAGCCCGACCATTGTCACCAAGGACGGCAAGGCGGTGATGGTGGTCGGTACACCGGGGGGCAGTCGCATCATCACTGCGACCTTGCTGACCATCCTGAATGTCATCGACTACAAGATGAATATCCAGGAAGCCGTGGACGCGCCGCGCTTCCACCAGCAGTGGATGCCTGAGACCACCAACCTTGAGACGTTTGCCGTGAGCCCGGATACCCAGAAGCTTCTCGAAAGCTGGGGCCATAAGTTTGCCGGTCCGCAAGATGCCAACCATTTGGCGGCGATCCTGGTCGGTGCGCCTTCTCTGGATGGCAAGCCGGTGGGTAACAACCGTTTCTATGGGGCCAATGACCCGCGACGCAATACGGGGTTGTCGTTGGGCTACTAAAGCTTCACACCGTTGGTGTAGGAGCGAGCTTGCTCGCGAAGATCGTTAACGATAACGCGGGGTGCCTGATTCACAGCGGCGCACTCCGGTTTTTCGCGAGCAAGCTCGCTCCTACAGGGGGAAGGCGAGCAACTGCTTGACGGCGGTAAATGCCGCCTGGCGGCGCTGCTCCCAATCTCCGCGAATCACTACCACCGGCTGCTGATGCTCCTGCATCCACTCCAGGCTGGCCTGAAAAAACGCCCGGCGATCCGCCAGTTCCGGCTGGCAGCGCTGGCCGTCGGCACTCCATTCCACATCCTCGGGTGAGAGCAGCAGGTGCAGGTCGTAATGCCGCGCCAGAAGTTCGTCATCAAGCCAGCCGGGATAGTCGCCGAACAGGGTCTGGCTCCAGAGCTTGTTGGTCAGCAGGTGGGTGTCGAGGATCAGCAAGGCGGGGCGTTTGGCGCGGGCGGCGTCCTCCCAGGCCAACTGGCCCTGGGCAATGGCCGGGATATCCGCCAGGGTGGTGTCGCGCTGATGCTGATCGATGAAGTACCGCACATATTCCCCCACCATCAACCCACCGAAGCGCGTGTGCAACTGCGCCGCCAGCCAGCTCTTGCCGCTGGATTCGGGGCCCGCCAATACCACCACTTTCATGTGCGCAACGCCGGGTCGGCGCGCCACTCGCGCCAGCCTTGCACGGCAATCACGGTAAACAATGCATAGAGTGCAGCCGTGAGATAGAGGCCTTTGTAGAGGAACAGGCCGACGAAGATCACATCCACCACAATCCACAACGGCCAGCACTGCAGGCGTTTTTGCGCCATCCACATCTGCGCGACCAGGCTGAAGCCGGTGAGGGCGGCGTCGAGCCAGGGCTGGGCGGCGTCAGTCCAGTGGGCCATGGCGGCGCCCAGCAGCAGACTGCCGACGGCGCCCAAAGCCAGGCTGGCCATGATTGCCGGCGCTTTCAGGCTGGTGACCTGGCGGCCTTGCTTGACCTCGCCAGCGCGGGTCCACTGCCACCAACCGTAAACTTGCAGCGCCGCGTAGACCACTTGCAGCAGCATGTCCGAGTAGAGCTTGACCTCGAAAAACACCCAGGTGTAGAGCAACACCATCACCAGGCCGATGGGCCAGCACCAGGGGTTTTGTTTGACCGTCAGCCAGACAGCGATCACCCCCAGGGCGGCGGCGAACAGTTCAAGCCCGGACATGGCGGATCCTTGGGAGAGTGGGAGAGGGCGGTGATTGTACCCAGAGCTAACCGATCATCAAACATAGCAATGCGTCATTGCCCTCTGCAGGAGCGAGCTTGCTCGCGAAGATCGTCAAGGTTACCGCGTATTGTCTGAATAACCGCGGTGCCTATGGGTTTTTCGCGAGCAAGCTCGCTCCTACAAAAGGCTAATCAGCGCTAGATTCGGAATTGGCGCAGCAACCCATCAAGCTGCTCACTCAAGCCACGCAACTGCGCACTCGCCACGCTCGATTGCTCCGCCGCCAGCGCCGTGCTATGGGACAGCCCGGCCGCTTGGGTGACGTTCTGGTTGATGTCTTCCACCACATGGGCCTGCTGCAGGGTGGCGCTGGCAATCGAGGCGTTCAGGCCGTTGAGGTTGTGCAGTGCCTGGCCGATGGCGGTGAGGCTTGCACCGGCCTGGCCGGCTTGCTCGATGGTCAGTTGCGAGGCGCTGTGGCTGTCGCTGATGACCTTGACCGCCGCTTCCGAGTGACCTTGCAGGCGCTCGATCATTACCTGGATCTCGGCGGTGGATTTCTGCGTGCGCTGGGCCAGCAGTCGCACCTCATCGGCAACCACCGCAAACCCACGGCCTTGCTCCCCGGCGCGGGCGGCTTCGATGGCGGCGTTGAGGGCGAGCAGGTTGGTCTGGTCGGCGATGGAGCGGATCACCTCCAGTACCCCGCCGATCTGCGTGCTTTCGCTGGAGAGTGTGCGGATCACCTCCACAGCCTGGCTGATGGTGGTGGAGAGCTGGTCGATCTGCTGCAAGCTGCCGTCGATGTTGACCTGGCCCTGTTGTGCCTGGGCCTGGGCATCGCGCATTTCGCTGGCGGCGTGTTCGGCATTCTTCGCTACGTCCTGCACGCCGTAGGTGACTTCATTGATGGCGGTGGCCACCAGTTCCATCTGCTGCGATTGCTGCTGGCTGCGGTCATGGGCCTGGCTGGCGTTGTGGCCCAGCTCGGTGGACGACTGGCCCAGGGCGTTCGCGCACACCTGCAACTGGCCGACAACCTGGCGCAGCTTGGCGGTGAAGCTATTGAAGTGCTGGGCCAGTGCGGTCAGTTCGTCACGACCGTGGGTGTCGAGGCTGTGGGTCAGGTCGCTTTCGCCGCTGGCGATATTGCCCATGGCATTCACCGCCGCCTGCAACGGCTGCACGATGCTGCGAGCGATCAACACCACCAGCACGGCCATCATCAACGCAATGCCCAGGCCAATGGCCGAGGCTTTCCACACCTGGCCCCTGAATTCAGCCTGTACATCGTCGACGTAGACGCCGGAGCCGATAATCCAGCCCCAGGGTTCGAACAGTTGGATGTACGAGGTTTTCTCTACCGGCGCTTCGGCGCCGGGTTTCGGCCAGCGGTAGTTGACGATGCCGGCGCCCTTGGCCTTGGCCAGGCTCACGAATTCGTTGAACACGGCGAAACCGTCCGGGTCGCGAATTGCCGAGAGGTTCTGACCGTCGAGCTTGGGGTTGGCCGCGTGCATGATCATCACGGGGGTGAGGTCGTTGATCCAGAAGTAATCATCGTGGTCGTAACGCAGGCCGCGCACCGCGCTCAAGGCCTGTTGTTGCGCGGCGTCGCGGGTCAGTACGCCGGTTTTCTCCAGGTTCTGGTAATAGCTGAGTACGCCACTGGCGGTCTGTACCACGTGCTGGGTCTGCTGGCGCTTGGCCTGGTAGAGGTCGCCGTGGATCTGGTTGAGCATCAACAGCCCCAAGGCCAGCAGCATCAACACGGCGACTATCAGGATCAGCCAAAGGCGGCGGCTGATCGACATGCTGCGCAAACTGTTCATCGTCCTGTCACTCCCTGCTCTTTATAATTGTGGTGCTGCTTCGAGATTTCCGGCGTGTCTGATAGGCTTTCGGCCCGGAATCGAAAAACCTGAGTACTGCCTGATTTTTCACGGAATTTTTGCAGACCGGCGTTGAGAATCAACCGCGGGCGCTTGTGTGCGCTCGTCGTCAGTGAACTTAAAAAAGACTATGAGGCATGCCACGCGCATGACCTTTGGAGACAGCATGGATTTTTGGACCGCCATACAGGCATTGATTCTCGGCATCGTCGAGGGGCTTACGGAGTTCTTGCCGATCTCCAGCACTGGCCACCAGATCATCGTCGCCGACCTGATCAATTTTGGCGGCGAGCGTTTCGAAGCCTTCAATATCATCATCCAGCTGGGCGCGATCCTGGCGGTAGTCTGGGAGTTTCGACGCAAGATCTTTGACGTGGTCATTGGCCTGCCGACCCAGCCCAAGGCCCGGCGCTTTACCGTCAACCTGATCATCGCCGTGTTGCCGGCGGTGGTATTGGGGGTGATTTTTGCCGACCTGATCAAGCACTACCTGTTTAACCCGATCACTGTAGCGACTGCCCTGGTAGTGGGTGGCGTGATCATGTTGTGGGCCGAGCGCCGCCAACATGCAGTGCGGGCTGAAACCGTCGACGACATCACCTGGAAAGACGCCCTCAAGGTCGGCCTGGCCCAGTGTCTGGCGATGATCCCGGGCACTTCGCGCTCCGGTGCAACGATCATCGGCGGCCTGTTGTTCGGCCTGTCGCGCAAGACAGCTACCGAGTTCTCGTTCTTCCTGGCGATGCCGACCATGGTCGGTGCGGCGGTGTACTCGGGCTATAAATACCGTGACCTGTTCCAGCCCGCGGACCTGCCGGTGTTCGCCATTGGCTTTGTCACCTCGTTCATCTTCGCCATGATTGCGGTCAAGGCCCTGCTCAAGTTCATCGCCAGCCACAGCTACGCGGCGTTTGCCTGGTACCGCATTGCGTTCGGCCTGGTGATCCTGGCGACCTGGCAGTTCGGCTGGATCGACTGGACTGCGGTCAAGCCATGACTATCCAGCACCCACGCCTGAAGGCGCTGATCTTTGTACTGCTGTGTGCCGCGCCGCTGCTGGGCTCTGCGTTGCTGTGGTACCGCGGCGAAACGGTAATTCCGTTGATGGCCTATGGCGTGGTCAGCGTGGTGGCGTTCTTCTTGTACTGGAGCGATAAGCGCAAGGCGCAGACCGAAGGCTGGCGCACCCCGGAAAACATCCTGCATGCGGTGGAGTTGGCGGGCGGTTGGCCGGGGGCGTTGATCGCCCAACAGGTGTTCCGGCACAAGACGCGCAAGGTGTCTTACCAGGTGTTGTTCTGGGTGATTGTGCTGTTGCACCAGGTGTTCTGGCTGGACCAGCTGTTCCTCGGCGGCACCTTGCTGTCAATCCTCTAGCCGCAAGCCAATCTGTGTGCGCTTGGGCAGCTTGCTCACCACCAACTGGTGGGAGCGCTGCAACAGGCCACGCAGTTCCTCTGCGCCCAAAGGGTAGGGCGTGTTCATGATGACCCACTGCGCCCTCGCCAGGTAAGGCGCCGGGTGAATGCCCGGGCGGTCGACGTGACCCAGGAACAGTTCTTTGTCGACCTTGAAGGCCAGCGACTCACCGCGCAGGTTCTGCAAGGCGAACATCTTGTTGCCAGCAATCGAGAACACCCGCACGCCACCCCATTTATAGTCTTCCCGTGCGCCTGGCAGGCTCAGGCAAAAACG
This sequence comes from Pseudomonas sp. 22072, assembly GCF_052046095.1. Lineage (NCBI taxonomy): Bacteria > Pseudomonadati > Pseudomonadota > Gammaproteobacteria > Pseudomonadales > Pseudomonadaceae > Pseudomonas > Pseudomonas sp. 22072. The sequence goes on along the minus strand of NZ_JBQEQE010000019.1, from coordinate 94,613 downwards.
TGCGACTTGTTCTTCCGTCATGCTCATAACAGCCGATCTCCACAGCCTTTGAAGCCTTCTTCCAGGTAGTCGATCCAGGCCCGGATGGCCGGCAGCACGCCGCGCCGGTGCGGGTAGACCGCCTGCAGCCAGCCGCCTGGCAATGACCACTGCGGTAGCAATTGCACCAGCCGGCCGCTGGCCAGTTCTTCTTCGCAGTACATCATTGGCAGCACCGTAAAGCCCACGCCCATCATTGCGCTGGCCTTGCGCACGATAAAGTCTTCGATGCCCAGGCGCGCCTCCATCACTAGCTCGTGCATGTTGCCCTGGGGGTCGATGATGCGTTGGTGCACCATTCGGTCCGCCTCGAGTGCGCCAAGGATTGGCAACTGCTTGAGGTCTTCCAGGGTTTCGACCCGCCGCTCACGCATGAAAACGGGGCTGGCCACCAGCACGGTATGCGCCTGGCGCAGGCGTTTGGTGACCAGCAACGGGTCTTCGTCGCCCAGTTCGCGTACGCGCAGCGCTACATCAATGCCTTCGGCCACCAGGTCGACGCGGCGATTCACCAGGGTCATGTCCAACTGCACCAACGGGTGCGCGGCCAGAAAACCGGCTACCAGCTCCGGCAGAATCTGCTGGGCCAGGCCCACCGGGCAACTGACCCGCAAGCGCCCCCGTGGTTCGCTGGACATACTGGCCACGGCCTCGTCGGCCATTTCCGCTTCAAGCAGCATGGCCTGGCAGTGGCGCAGGTAGCGTTCGCCGACGGCGGTGAGCGTCAGTTGCCGGGTGGTGCGTTGCAGCAAGCGTGCACCCAGGCGGTCTTCCAGTTCGGCAATGCGCCGTGAAAGCCTGGATTTGGGAATGCCGAGTAGCCGGCCAGCCGCAGCAAAACCGCCGGCTTCGACGACTTTGGCGAAATAGTAGAGGTCGTTGAGGTCTTGCATGGTGGGCCTATTGTCCTGTCAGTGGGACAAACTATCGCATTTCAGCTGGCTTATCGACCATTGGTTTCATGCGTAGCATCACCACCATCTGATCGCCACTGTCGATCCCACCTCGGAGATCCATCATGAAACTGTTGCACATTGATTCCAGCATCCTCGGCGACAACTCGGCCTCCCGTCAGCTCAGCGCCGGTGTGGTCAAGGCATGGCAAGCCGCGCAGCCGGGTGTGGAAGTGACCTACCGCGACCTCGCCAGCGAAGGCATCAACCATTTCTCCGGCGCTACCTTGGGTGCATTGGGCACTGCTGCCGAACTGCGCGATGCGGCGCAAAAGCACGAGGCTGAACTGAGTGCGTCGTCGCTGGCTGAGTTTCTCGCCGCCGATGCCGTGGTAGTCGGTGCGCCGATGTACAACTTCACCATTCCCACCCAATTGAAAGCCTGGATTGACCGCATCGCAGTGGCCGGCCAGACCTTCCGTTACTCCGAAGCCGGCCCTGAAGGCCTGTGCGGCAACAAGAAAGTCATTATTGTCTCCACCGCCGGCGGCCTGCATGCCGACCAAGCCTCGGGCGCTGCCCACGAAGGCTACTTGAAGCTGCTATTCGGCTTCCTGGGCATCACCGACATTGAGATTGTTCGCGCTGAAGGCCTGGCCTACGGTGATGAAGTGCGCAGCAAAGCCATGAGCGACGCCAACGTGCGCATCAACGAGCAACTGTTCGCCGCTGCGTAAGGCTTATGTAAATTTGCCCTGTCCTCGGTTTCATTCTGAAACCGAGCGCCTAAACTCTGTATTCTGATCGCCTGAACGCGAGCGGAGTACGGAGTTTTTTCGTTGTGGCCCAGGTTATGCACACATCCCTGCGATACCCTGGACTTCTTATTCGACAGGCCGGTTCTTGTGCAGCAAAGGTGGACGTCCCCATGATGCGTCTTTGTGCTGTTTTGGTACTTTCGCTGTTGGGCGGCCTGGTTTCAGTGCACGCCGCACCGGCACCGCACCCCCATTGGAGTGTGGGGTTTCATCGCATGAGTGTGCTCGACCCGCTGGATTCGCAGCCGATGAAGGCCATCGCGTTTTACCCTTCCACCGATACCGAACGCACCACGCCGCTGGGCGCCTATCAGGTCGCGGCCAGTGAAGATGCCAAGGTTGCTATCGGCCGTTTTCCGATGCTGATGCTGTCCCACGGCAACACCGGCACGCCCCTGGCCCTGCACGACCTGGCTACGTCACTGGTGCGTAAGGGATTCGTAGTGGTGGCGGTCCTGCATCCCGGCGACAACTATAAGGACCACAGCCGCCTGGGCACCGTGAGTAATCTGTATGGCCGGCCGATCCAGATATCCCAGGCGATCACCGCGACCCTGGCCGATCCGATGCTGTCGCCCTTTGTCGATGTCGATCAGATTGGTGTCATCGGTTATTCCGCCGGTGGCGAGACGGCATTGATTCTGGCAGGCGCCAAGCCTGATTTCGAGCGCCTGCGTCGCTACTGCCAGGAACGCCCCGAAGACCGCGACGCGTGCACCACCAAGGGCGAGTTGGTGGTTGATCGCGACGACTTGCAACCCCAGGCTGACCCGCGCATCCATGCGTTGATGCTGATGGCGCCGCTGAGCTTGATGTTTGGCCGCCATACCCTGGCGGACGTGCATGTGCCAGTGCTGCTCTACAGTGGCGATGGCGACCAGTTGGTGGCAGTGGACAAAAACGCCGCCGCCCTGGCGCGCAAACTGCCAGAGCCGCCGGACTTCAAGCTGTTGGCCGGGGCAGGGCACTTTGTATTCATGGCCCCGTGCGACAGTGATCAGCTGGCGACAATGCCAGGCATCTGCACCGATGCCGATGGTGTCGACCGTGAAGGGATTCACCGCGATATGGTCTCCGAGGCCGGGCGCTTTTTCAGTCGCACCCTCGGTGAGGCAACGCGTGCCGGCCTGCAGACGGCTGATCAGTAGGCGCGGCGCCTGAGCAGTACGGTCAGGGCGAGCGCGCTGACCGACAGCAACGCGGCGCAGAAGAATATCCAGCCGTAGCCAAGATTCAACGCCACGGCACCCATCAACGGCCCGGCGATCGCCAGGGCCAGGTCGAAAAATACCGCATACGCACTCAGCCCCGCGCCGCGGCTGCTGTCCGGCACTTGCTTGATAGCTTCCACGCCGAGCGCCGGGTAAACCAGTGACAAACCAAAACCGGTCAACCCTGCGCCGATCAAGGCCACGCTGGTAGACGGTGCCAGCCACAGCAGCGTCAGGCCCAGGGTTTCGATGATCATGCAGGCGATGGCGGCGGTGAACCCGCCAAACCGGCTGATGGCTGAGATAAACACCAGGCGCGAGAGAATAAAGCACACACCAAATACCGTCAGGCAATACGCCGCACCGGCCCAGCCACGATTCAGGTAATACAGGGTGATAAAGGTCGTCAACGTGCCGTAGCCAATCGAAGCCAGGCACAGGCTGGCGCCGAACGGTGCGATACGCCCGAACACCGCCCAGAACGGCAGCCGCTCGCCACGTACCACCGGCACCGACGGTTTATTGCGGATCAGCACCAGGCCCAACGCCGCCAACACCGCCAGGGCAAGACCGAGGCTGGTGTAGCCGTAATCAGCCACCATCACCACGCCAAGTGGCGCACCAATCGCAATCGCGCCGTAGGAGGCGATGCCATTCCAGGAAATCGAGCGTGCGGTGTGCTCAGCGCCCACCGCGCCCATGCACCAACTGATGGTCCCCACGCCAATCAGGCCCTGGGCCACGCCGAGTAACAGGCGACCGGCGATCAGAATACCCAGGCTCAAGCTCGGCAGACTTTCCAGCAGCGTGGCGATAAAGGTCAGTACACCGCTGATCAGAATGCCGGCCAGGCCCAGCACGATCGCGCGTTTGGTACCGACGTTATCCGACATCCGCCCGGCCATCGGACGGCTGAGCAGCGTGGCCAGGTACTGCGAACCGATGGTCACCCCGGCCACCACGGCGCTGAAACCCAGTTGCTCGTGCACATAGCCTGGAATCACCGCAATCGGCAGGCCGATGCAGATAAAGGCAATGAAGGTGTAGAAGACGATGGAGACGATCTTGAGGGTGATCGACAGGGAGGAGGGGGCGGCAGGCATGAATATTCAATCGCTGGCGGGCGGTGAATGCATCATGGCATAACCTGCATCCCTGTAGGAACGAGGGGCGCCTGCAGTAGATCCCTGTGGGAGTGGGCTTGCCCGCGAAGGCGGTGTGTCAGTCACTGAATCTTTAGCTGAACCACTGCTATCGCAGGCAAGCCAGCTCCCACACGGGTCATGTATCCCCCACAGAGTCAGCGCCCGGCACAATGCGGATGCAAAAAGCCCCGTCACAGGGACAGGGCTTTTTCTTGCAGCTTTCAGCCAAGTGGTGCTCTTAAAACACCACACCCTGGCTACGCAGGTAGTCGTCATAGGTGCCGCTGAAGTCGATCACGCCGCTTGGGCTCAACTCGATGATGCGGGTGGCCAGGGACGATACGAACTCGCGGTCGTGGCTGACGAAGATCAGCGTGCCCGGGTAGTTCTCCAGCGCCAGGTTCAGCGCCTCGATGGATTCCATGTCCAAGTGGTTGGTCGGTTCGTCCATGATCAGCACGTTGGGCTTTTGCAGGATCAGCTTGCCGAACAGCATGCGACCTTGTTCACCACCGGAGATCACTTTGACCGACTTCTGGATTTCGTCGTTGGAGAACAACATGCGGCCCAGGGTGCCACGAATCATTTGCTCGCCTTGGGTCCATTGGCCCATCCAGTCGAACAGGCTCACGTCGTCTTCGAAGTCGTGGGCGTGGTCCTGGGCGTAGTAGCCCAGCTCGGCGGCGTCGGTCCACTTGATGCTACCGGCGTCCGGGGTCAGTTCGTTGACCAGGGTGCGCAGCAGGGTGGTCTTGCCGATACCGTTGGGGCCGATGATCGCCACGCGCTCGCCGGCTTCAACTTGGAAGCTGAAATCCTTGAACAGTGGCTTGCCGTCAAAACCCTTGGCCATCTTTTCGACCATGACCGCCTGGCGGTGCAACTTTTTGTTCTGCTCGAAACGGATGAACGGGCTCACACGGCTCGATGGCTTGACTTCGGCCAGCTGGATCTTGTCGATCGCCTTGGCACGGGAGGTCGCCTGCTTGGCTTTCGAGGCGTTGGCCGAGAAGCGGCTGACGAAGGATTGCAGTTCGGAGATCTGCGCTTTCTTCTTGGCGTTGTCCGACAGCAATTGCTCGCGGGACTGGGTCGCCACGGTCATGTACTCGTCGTAGTTGCCCGGGAACAGGCGCAGCTCGCCGTAGTCCAGGTCAGCCATGTGGGTGCACACGCTGTTCAGGAAGTGACGGTCGTGAGAGATGATGATCATCAGGCTGGAGCGCTGGGTCAGAATGTTTTCCAGCCAGCGGATGGTGTTGATGTCCAAGTGGTTGGTCGGTTCGTCGAGCAACAGCACTTCCGGGTCGGAGAACAGCGCCTGGGCCAGCAATACGCGCAGCTTCCAGCCTGGGGACACTTCGCTCATCGGGCCGAAATGCTGTTCCAGGGGAATACCCAGGCCCAGCAGCAGCTCGCCGGCGCGGGATTCGGCGGTGTAGCCGTCCATCTCGGCGAACTCGGTTTCCAGCTCGGCCACGGCCATGCCGTCTTCTTCGCTCATTTCCGGCAGCGAGTAGATGCGGTCGCGTTCGGCCTTGACCTTCCACAGCTCCTCGTGGCCCATGATCACGGTGTCGAGCACGGTGAATTCTTCGTAGGCGAACTGGTCCTGGCGCAGTTTACCCAAGCGCACATTCGGCTCCAGCATGACCTGGCCGCCGGACGGGTCGAGGTCGCCACCGAGGATTTTCATGAAGGTCGACTTGCCGCAACCGTTGGCACCGATCAGACCATAGCGGTTGCCGGCGCCGAACTTGACCGAGACGTTCTCGAAGAGCGGCTTGGCGCCGAACTGCATGGTGATGTTAGCTGTGGAGATCAATTACTTTACCTATCAATGGGTTGCGAGCGTGACGGCAGGTGCCTTCAGGCATGCGTCAACAGCGACATCAAGGCGCGAAACCCGGTCGCTGAACACAAAATTGGGGATGTGTGTTGGAATTTGGCGCGCATTGTCGCATATGTCAGGCGACAGTTGTATGGCGAGCGAAGGATGGTTTTGCCAATGTCTCAGGCATAGCCAGCCACAACAGCATCAAGGCAGCGGCTGCAACCGCTGCCAACGTCAGGAAGGCCGCGTTGTAGCCAGCCTGCTGCACCACGAAGCCGGCCAGGCTGTTGCTGAGTGCCGCGCCCAGGCCGAATACGGTGGAGAGGGCGCCCAGGCTGACGTTGAAGCGGCCGGTGCCTTGGGTCAGGTCTTTGACGATCACCGGGAACAGGGCGCCGAAAATGCCGGCGCCGATACCGTCGAGCATCTGCACGGCCACCAGCCAGTAGGGGTCGCTGGATAAGGTATAGAGCACGCCACGCAACGGCAGTATCAGGAAACCTGCAAGCAACAGCGGCTTGCGCCCCCAGATATCGGCCTTGAGCCCGACTAGCCAGGCCATCGGCACCATCACCAACTGTGCGGCGACAATGCAGGCTGACGTCAGCGGAGTGGCCATCTGCAGATTGATCTGCGCCAGTTTCTGGCTGACCAGCGGCAGCATCGCGGCATTGGCCAGGTGAAACAGTGCGCAGCAGATGGCAAACAGTAGCAGCGGTTGGTTGGCCAGCAATGCTTTCAGGCCCGAGGGCTGTTCGTGGTCGGTGTGATGGGCCGGATCAAAACCACGGGCGACCTCATGGTCAATCGCCTCGGCCGGCACGCAACTGACCGCAATGACACTGGCGACGGCCATAAACGCCATCAGGTAGAACACCACCACCGGCCCGAACAGGTAGGCCAGCCCGCCGGCCAGCAGCGCGGCCACGGCATTGCCGGCATGGTTGAAAGTCTCGTTGCGCCCGGTACGCCGGGTGAAGGCACGCGGCCCGGTGATCCCCAGCGAAATGGCGGAAATTGCCGGAGCAAAGACAGAGGCAGCTACGGCGCTGGCAGCTTGGGTCAGCGCCACCCAGCCAAATGAACTGACGAAGGGCAGCATCAGGCAACTGCCCGTCACCAATAGCGCGGCAATGGCAACCACCGCGCGTTTGCTGCGAGTGCGGTCGATCAGCGCACCCGCGGGGCCCTGGGTCAGCAAGGCAGCGATGCCTGCGAGGGTCATGACCACGCCAATGCTGGCCGGCTCCCATTGATGGACGGCCAACAGATAGATCGCCAGGTACGGTCCGAGACCGTCGCGCACATCGGCAAGAAAGAAGTTCAGGCTGTCCAGGGATAAAGCGATGCGCAGGTCTGAATGACGGGCCACGGTGCGACCTTCAAGAGCGGCGTTCAGGGGCTGAGCGCGCGTTGGGATAATGACCGGTGGGCTGGGCGATAAGTTTCGCGGTGGGCCAGGGTTTCCTCCTGCGCGCATTTAATTTACTTTCCGAAGCCCACTGGAATGAATTTCTGGAGAAGCAATGGACATGCCCTCAGCGCAAGAGGCGATCGCCAGCAATAGAAATGCCTGGGACGAATCCGCCGGGTTGCATAAAGACACCGCGACCTGGGCGGCACTGCTGGACTCGGTAGCCGAGCCTGATTTTTCCTGCCTGGACCCGACCATCACCACCTTGCTGCAAGAGGTAGGCGTGGTGGGCAAGGACGTGGTGCAATTGTGCTGCAACAACGGGCGCGAAAGCCTTTCGTTGTATGGCTTGGGCGCCCGTTCGGTGGTGGGGGTTGATCAATCCCGGGCGTTTCTTGAACAGGCGCGCGAGTTGGCCGAGGCCTCGCCACACAGCCCTGAGTTCATTGAGACCGATAACCACCATTTGCCCGAGCGTTTGCAGGCACGGTTCGATATTGCCCTGGTGACCATCGGCGTGCTGGGCTGGATGCCGGATGTGGCGTTGTTCATGCGCCAGGTTGCCAGTGTGCTGAAGCCCGGCGGTACGTTGGTCATGTACGAAACCCATCCCTTTCTTGAGATGTTTGACCCCCGTGGGGCCAACCCTATGCTGCCTGCCAGTTCTTACTTCCAGCGTGAACCCTTTGTGCTGCAGGAGGCAATTATCTATGAAGGGAAGGATGAGCGGCCCGGGCCGACCTCCTATTGGTATGTACATACCCTGGGCAGTGTGGTCAGCGGGGCTATCGCAGCGCAGATGCAGATCGCTCATTTGCAGGAATACCCGCATTCCAACCGGGAAGAACTCTACGATCAATATGAGCATCAGGCCGCGCAACTGCCCCTGTGCTTTACCCTGACAGCGATCAGGCGTGATGGCTGATCAAGGTTTGCACACGCAAAAAAAGGCCCGCGAGGAGAAGGCGGGCCAAGGGATTCACTGGAGTAGGTAGGCTTCACCCTATAGGTCGAAAAGTGAAGGCCTTGTGAAAATGCCGTGATCAAATCGGATAATCACGTCTTATGTGTCCACCTGTGGCGAGGGAGCTTGCTCCCGTAACGGCCTGCTAGCCACCGCCTATCTGCCTGACGCCCCGCGTTCCAACCTGTGGGAGCTGGCTTGCCCGGTGTTCAGTGACAGATTAGTTGACTGACCCACCGCTATCGCAGGCAAGCCAGCTCCCACATTTGATCAAGACCGCCGCACAAAGGTGCGCATGGTTTGCCCTGGGCCAGTGCTGAATACAGTGGGCCTGGGCATGCCCTCATCCGCTGCGATAAACACGAAATCATCGCCGTCGAGCCGGTAACTGGCGGGGAGTTGCTTGCCTGCATCTTCGCCGATGGCGTCCGTCCAGGTGATGCTTTTGGGTGTGGTACTGGCGTCCAGCTCGAACCGACCCGCCAGCAATATTTCGCCACTGACCGTGGTCACTTCGAATCGATCCCCCGCAATTGTCGTCGTTGCTCCCGGCGCGCTGTGGGCATCCACTGGGTTGAGCACGCCACTGTCTTCAAGGGCTGTTTGTTCCCAAGTGCCTTGCAGTGCGCGAAAGTCCGAAGCGGAAAGGGGTGACATGCAAACTCCTTATTGCTGTTCAAAAAAATGTTCAATTGTAGTGAGGCTGACACTGTTCCACCTGTAGGCGAAATTTTTTTCTTTATAAGACAGGTATTTGACAGCTTTTTCATGTTGTATTGACTACGCTTGCAACCAGATCAGTCTGACATGGCTGTGTGTTTTGGCTTACTCACCGAAATGAAACCGAAATAATCCCTAAGTTTGTGGGATATTTCAGGGGACTGAGTGGTCACATCGCCATTGGTCTGCCGTATCCAGGGCGTTGTCCCTGATTTTTGAAGTCATTCAGACTTCTGAGAATGATGGCCTTTTAGTATTATTTTAAGGTGTTCTTATTTTGAATCGTACTTCCCCGCTTCCGCCTTCCGCAGCGTCTGATGAAATTGATTTATTTGAATTGTTTCACGCCATCTGGCGACAAAAAAAGCTGGTGATCGGGTGTACGCTTCTGGCCGGGGTATTAGGCGCAGGTTATGCCTTCCTGGCACCCAAGACCTATGAGGTCAGCAGTGTGTTACGGCCTGCGGCTATCAACGAGTTGGACGCCTTGAACCGTTCGGAAGTGTATAAGTTGCCGCCTGCCGATGCGCTGCTCAAGGTGGGCGCGCAGTTGGATTCCTATGATGCGCGCCTGGGGTTCTTCAAGGATCATGAGGAGTTGTTCAAGGCGTTCAAGAAACCGGGGCAAACCCTTGAGCAGAGCTTTGAGGCGTTCAACCGCAATTCGGTCAATCTGATTTTGCCCGATCCGAAGAAATCCGATTCGTTGAGCAGTTATATCCGTCTGGAGTTGCAATACCCGACCGACGTCGATGGTGTTGCGATCCTCAACGGTTTTGTGGACTACGCCATTGCCGCCGAGCGTCAGCAGGTGGGTGCCGACCTGAAAGTTATCGTCAATAACCGCTTGAGCGAGCTCAAGGGCAAGATCGACGCTGCCCGCGCCAATTACGATACCGATAAAGAATCGAAAATCGCCAAGCTGCTGGAAGCTGACCGGCTCAAGCGTGCCCAACTGCAGGATGAACTCAGCGCCCTGCGCCTGCAGATGAAGATGGAACGCACCAACCGCCTCGCCGAGTTGGCCGAAGCTATCAGCATTGCCAAGTCCATGGGCATTCGTACACCAACAACGCCGTCCTCTATGGCCGACTCCACCCGCACGGGTTCGAGCCAGGTCATGCGGACCGAGGTGAACAACCAGAAGATCCCGCTGTATTTCATGGGGACCGAGGCGTTGGAAGCCGAACGCGCTGCATTGCAGCAGCGTACCAGCGACGATTTCACCAACCCGCGCATTGCCGAGATCGGCAAAGAGCTGCAACTGCTGGAAAGCAACCGCGAGGTTGAGGTGCTGCGCAAGCGGGGCAATGAAGATATCTTCTTGCAGGACGTCGAGCCGCTTCGCGCTGAAGTCGCCAGGTTGCGTGGTTTGAATATCGATATGAGCAACCTCAAGCTGGTGACGATTGACCGTCGAGCCCAGGAGCCTCTGTCGCCGATCAAGCCGAAAAAACCGCTGGTCATCGCATTGAGCCTGGTCGGCGGCCTGTTGCTGGGCCTGATGATTGCGCTGATCCGCTACTTCGTTCGCAGCCGCACTCAGGCAGTGCCCTATACGGCATTAGGGGATCGCCGCGAGGATAAAGACACCCCGCTGTAACCCTTCAAACGCCCTCAAACAGGCAGGCTCAAGGGCCTGCCTGCTCCTACCCCCAGCACACTCAATAGACAGCTTTTCACAATTCTTAGTTAACCTTTGGTTACAAAGTGTGGCTAAATAACTGCCAATGGTGGCACGCAGGCGGTTATCCGCCGGCCGTGTCACCTGTATGTGAATTGTGATTTCAGGTGCTGCTTATCCATCCTCGGCCGTTGTGGGCTCGCAGGAGCAGCCTGTTCTCTCCCTGACGTGTGACGAATCCCTTGAAACTCATCATTGTTGCTCTCTACGTTGCTTCCATTGCGTATGTACACCTGCGTGGTCGGGTGCGACACAAGCTGGGTCGCCAGCTTAGTGATCACTCGACGTTCCTGGCGCCGATCAACTGTTTCCTGTACCTGTTCTCCAAGCAGCCCAGCCGTCCCTACCTCTCGCCCAGCGACTTTCCAGACCTGAGCCCATTGCAGGAGCACTGGGAAGAGATCCGCGAAGAAGGCCAGAATCTGATGCGAGCGGGGGAAATCAAGCGCTCGGAGCAATACAACGACGTAGGTTTCAACTCGTTCTTCAAGACCGGCTGGAAGCGTTTCTACCTCAAGTGGTACGGCGACAGTCACCCCTCGGCGATGAAGCTGTGCCCGCGTACCACCGAGCTGGTGCAGAGCATCGGCTCGATCAAGGCGGCGATGTTCGCCGAGCTGCCACCGGGCTCCAAGCTGGTACGTCACCGTGACCCGTATGCGGGCTCGTACCGCTATCACCTGGGGCTGGATACCCCTAACGATCCAGGTTGCTACATCAATGTGGATGGCGAAAGCTATTACTGGCGCGACGGCGAGCCGGTGATGTTCGACGAGACCTACATTCACTACGCGGAAAACACCACCCAACAGAACCGCATCATACTGTTCTGTGATATCGAACGGCCGATGAAGTACCGCTGGGCGGCTGCGTTCAATCGTTGGTTCAGCCGCAATGTGATGGCGGCCGCAGGTTCGCCCAACGATGAGGGTGACAAGACCGGCGGCCTCAACCGTGCCTTCACCCGGCTGTACAAGATTCGCCTGCGTGGCAAGGAGCTCAAAAAGCGCAACCGCACGCGCTACTACCTGGAAAAGTGGGCGATCTTTGCCGGTCTGGCGCTGATCTTCATTCTTATCTGACCTGGCTCAGGGCGCGGATCACCCAGGGGGTTGCGCGCCCAACTTGTCCCACATTTTTTTGCTGATCTTCTGCCGATTGGCATACCCCACCCACGGGTCGTCCTTCAAGGCCTGCAACCGTTGGTGCAGGTTCGCCACTGTCCACTGTTGGGCGCCACGCAATCCTTTCAACTCCTCTCGACTCACCGGCACCGACACTGGCAAGCCCGGGCGTGCCCGCACTGAATACGCCGCCACGGTACTGGCGCCGCGGGCGTTACGCAGGTAATCGATAAAGATCTTGCCCACGCGGTTCTTGGGGCCACTGGTGGCGGTAAAGCGTTCGGGCAGTTGGCGGGTCATGAATTGGGCAATGGCTTTGGCGAATGCCTTGACGGTGTCCCAGTTATCGCGCCGGGCCAATGGCACGATCAAGTGCAGGCCCTTGCCGCCGCTGGTTTTGACGAAAGCCTGCAAGCCCAGCTCATCAAGTACCGACAGAGTCAGTTGGGCCGCTTCCAGCATGGCTTTCCAGGGCAAGGCCGGGTCCGGATCGAGATCGAGCACGAACAGGTCGGGCGTTTCAATCTTGTCTGCGGTAGCGCCCCAGGTGTGAAACTCGACCGTACCCATTTGCACCGCGCGGACCAGGGCTTCCACGCTGTCTATTTCCATCAGGCGCGCATGGCCTGGATCCAGCGCCGGGTCCAATTGCTTGATGTGGGGTATTGCCATGCGCTCTGAGTGTTTCTGGAAGAACTGCTCACCTTCGATCCCTTCCGGCGCGCGCAGCAGGGACACGGCACGTGCGCGCAGAAAGGGCAGGATCCATTCGCTGATATCGGTGTAGAACTGTGCCAATTGCTGTTTTTGCGTGCCGCTGTGCTTGTCGATAATGCGCTCGGGGTGAGTGATTTTCACGTTCTTCACCGTTGCCTGCGCTTTACCGGCTTTCGATGCCTGCGGTGCCTTGACCGACTTGGCCGCGCGCGGCTGTTCATGAATGATCTGCGAGGCTGGCTTGTCGGTGCGCAGGCTCACAAACGCGGCCTGGCGCACCACGCCTTCACGGGTCCATTCGGCAAATTGCACTTCGCCTACCAGGCTCGGCTCAACCCAATGCACGCCGCGGGCCTGGGCACTGGTCAATGGCTTTTGCAGTGGCGAGTCCTTGCGCTCGAGCGGCGTGAGCTTGGCATAGATGGTTTTCAGCGCCGCCTGATCAAAGCCCGTGCCCACGCGCCCGGCATATACCAGGCCGGTGTCATCGTTGACCGCCAACAGCAGCGCCCCAAAGCCGCTGCGCGAACCTTGGGGGCGGGTGTAGCCGACAATCACGAACTCCTGGCGCAGGCGGCATTTGAGCTTGATCCAGTCGGCACTGCGCCGCGACACGTAGGGGCTGCCGGCGCGCTTGCCGATCACGCCTTCGAGCGCCAGGTCACAGGCGCTCTCGAAAATATCGCGCTGGCTGGCGGCAAAGGCTTCGGAGAAGCGCAGCAGTTTGCTTCGGCTGGCGGACAGTGCGGATTTAAGCGCAGCCCGACGCTCCTCGACCGGGTCTTCGCGCTGGTCGCGGCCATTCAAAAAGGGTGCATCGAACAGGTAATAGACGATGTCCAGGCTGCGGCCGATATCGAATGCGTTTTGCAGCGCCTGGAAATCCGGCAGCCCGTCGCCATTGAGGCTGACCACTTCGCCATCCAGCCAACTGTCTTTGAGCTTGAGCGCTTGCAAGGCTTTGCACTGACGCGGCAGGCGCTCGGTCCAGTCGTGGCCGTTGCGGGTGAACAGGCGCACTTCACCGTCGCGAATGCGCGCCATGATGCGGTAGCCGTCGAACTTGATTTCGTAGCGCCAATCACCTTCGGGCGCGCGGTCGACCAAGGTTGCCAGTTGGGGGGCAAACTCGTCAGGCAGGGCAGCGTTGCGCTTGGGCGCTTTGGCTTTTGGCGCGGCCTTGGGTTTGGCCTTGGCCTTGGCTTTTGGCTTGCCCACGACCGCATCGCTGAGCACGCTGGCGGGCTCGGCCTCGACAATATCGAACTCAGAGGCCGGGCGCGCCTGCTGATCGTTTTCCTTGATCAACAGCCACTGCTCCTTGTCACCGCTGCCCTTGAGGCGGGTACGTACCAGCGCCCAGTCACCGGAGAGTTTCTCACCCACCAGGGTGAATTTGAGTTTACCCGCCGCGTAGGCTTTGCGCGGATCATCGTGGGGTTGCCAGATGCCTCGGTCCCACACGATTACATCCCCCGCACCGTATTGGCCGGCGGGAATACTGCCCTCGAAACTGCCATAGCTCAGTGGGTGGTCTTCAACATGCACCGCCAGGCGTTTCTGGCTCGGGTCCAAGCTTGGGCCCTTGGGCACCGCCCAGCTCAGCAGCACGCCATCCAGTTCCAGGCGAAAGTCATAGTGCAGGTTGCGCGCATCATGCTTTTGAATCACAAAGCTCAGGGCCGAAGCGTTACGTTTGCTGGCGGGTGAGCTGCCGGCGGGTTCGGCGGTGATCTTGAAATCGCGCTTGCGGTTGTACTCGCTCAGGGGCTTTGCCATGTCGTTCTCCCGTCAATGGCAGGCTCAAGAGGCCTTGTTATTGGACTTTTTCGCGGCGCTCTTTTTCGCCGCAGGTTTACCCGCCAGGCTGCGTTTGAGCAGTTCGGTCAGGTCGATGACATCCGCGGATTTTCGCTCTTCGCCGCCTTCGGCCGTTTCCACAGCTTCGATCTTGCCGGCCTTGGCCTTCTTCGCCACCAGCGCCCTGATCTTGTCCTGGAAGCTGTCACGGTATTCATCGGGCTGCCAATCGGCGCTCATGTCTTCCACCAGGCGCTTGGCCATGTCCAATTCACCTTTGGCCAGGGTCGGCTTTGTCACATCGCTGCCCAACTCCAACTCATCCAGGCTGCGCACTTCGGCGGGCCAGCGCAGCATGACCAGCACCAGGGCCGACTCCAGCGGCATCAACGCAGCCAGGTGTTGCTTGGTGTGCAGCACCACATTTGCCAGGGCGACCTTGCCGGTTTTTTTCAGCGCTTCGCGCAGCAATGCGTAGACCTTGCCGCCGCGTTTATCCGGGGCGAGAAAGTAGGGCGTGTCGATGTTTTGAAGGGGGATCTGGTCGCTGGCGACGAAGGCGATGATTTCGATGGTCTGGGTGGACTTGGGGTGGGCCGAGCGAATTTCGTCTTCGCTGAGCACCACATAGCGTCCTTTTTCAAAGGCCACGCCCTTGACGATATTGTCCTTGGTGACTTCCTTGCCGGTGGTTTTGTTGATGCGCTTATAGCCCACCGGGTCCATGCTGCGCTTGTCCAGCCAGTCGAAGTCGACGCCTTGTGAAGAGGTCGCCGAGACCAGCGATACCGGGATGTGAACCAAGCCGAAACTGATGGCGCCTTTCCAGATTGCCCGTGGCATAGGTGTTATTCCTCAACGAAGAGCCTGTGTGCTGGTGACTCGCAGAGCACGGCAAAAGTTTCGGCGGATAGATGCTCGGACAGATCGTGTTACACCTGATGAGAAACTATTTAGTGTCACAACGCGAACCCACGGCGTAGCGTGTTATCGAAAGCACGTAGTACTTGGCATAGAGAGGTTTGGCCATGAACCGTTGTGTACGTCATCTTTCAGCATTGGCGCTGGGCCTGGCCCTTGCGCCATTGGCCCAGGGGCAAAATCTGCCAGGGCGTAGCGACTACGGCCCTATTCACCGGGCCAACCCCAATAGCATGCAGGGCACCCAGCCCAATGCACCGGCGGTTCGCAGTATCCAGCCTGTCCCGGCAAACCCGCGGCCGACGCTGGAAAACGGCGGCATCGGCAACCGCTACCCCAAGCAGGAGGCGGCCCCCAGCCGACCAGCCACCGCACCCAAAGCGCCCACCTATGATGCCAACGGCAATCGCCGCTAAGGATTTCGCCTTATGTTTGTAAGTAAAACCCTGCTAGCCGCCCTGTGCGCCAGCGCGTTACTGCCGTTGAGCGCGGCGTATGCCGCCGATAGCCAACAGTTCCCCAGCGAGCAAGGCAGCATCACCGCCACGCCAGTCGCCAAGGGCCTGGACCATCCGTGGGCGCTGGCGTTTTTGCCCGACCAGCAAGGTTTCCTGGTGACAGAATTGCCTGGGCACCTGCGTTTTGTCAGCCCGGACGGCAAGCTGTCTGCGCCTTTGAAGGGCGTGCCGCAGGTATGGGCCAAAGGGCAGGGTGGGTTGCTGGATGTGGTGCTGTCGCCAGACTTCAAGCAAGACCGCCTGGTTTACCTGTCGTACGCCGAAGGCGGTGGCGAGGGCGGCAAGGCCGGTACAGCCGTAGGGCGCGGGCGTTTGGCGGCCGACTTGAGCGGCTTGGAAGACTTCAAGGTGATACTGCGCCAGGAGCCCAAGCTGTCTACTGGCAACCACTTCGGCTCGCGCCTGGCCTTCGACCGTGATGGCTACCTGTTCGTGACTCTCGGGGAGAACAACGACCGCCCCACGGCCCAGGACCTGGACAAGCTGCAAGGTAAAGTGGTGCGCATCTACCCGGATGGGCGCGTGCCGGACGACAACCCCTTTGTCGGTCAACCCGGCGTGCGTCCGGAAATCTGGTCCTACGGGCAGCGTAACCCTCAGGGGCTGGCCCTGAACCCCTGGAGCGGCACGATCTGGGAACATGAACACGGGCCCCGTGGCGGCGACGAAGTCAATATCATCGAGCGCGGCAAGAACTACGGTTGGCCGTTGGCAACCCATGGCATCAACTATTCCCTGCTGCCGATTCCGGAAGCCAAGGGCAAGACGGCAGAGGGCACAGTGGCGCCCCATCATGTCTGGGAGAAATCGCCGGGCATCAGTGGCATGGCGTTCTACGACGCCGACCGATTCAAGGCATGGCAGCACAACCTGTTTATCGGCGCGCTGGCCAGCCAAGAGCTGATTCGGTTGCAGTTCGAGGGGGACAAGGTGATCCACGAAGAACGCTTGTTGGGCGAATTGAAAGCGCGAATTCGCGATGTGCGGCAGGGGCCGGATGGCTTTCTGTATGTGCTGACCGATGAGGATGACGGCGTGTTGTATCGGGTTGGGCTGAATCAGGACTAAACGTACGTGGGGCTGACAGCAGACGCTGATCCAATTGATGCCCTGCGATCCAAGTGTGGGAGCTGGCTTGCCTGCGAAGGCGGTGTTTCAGGCGCTGAATCTGTTACTGCACCACCGCTTTCTTAGGCAAGCCAGCTCCCACATTGGATCTCATTCGGTCTGCAGAGTCGGGGTTATAGCCCCAGCTCTGACAGGCCTGGATGGTCATCCGGGCGCCGCCCCAGCGGCCAATGGAACTTGCGTTCGCTCTCTTTGATCGGCATATCGTTGATGCAGGCAAAGCGGTTGGCCATCAAGCCGTTCTCGTCGAACTCCCAGTTCTCATTGCCGTACGAGCGAAACCAGTTACCCGAATCATCGTGCCATTCATAGGCATAGCGCACGGCGATGCGGTTATCGGTGAAGGCCCACAATTCCTTGATCAGTCGATAATCCAGCTCCTTGGCCCATTTGCGGCTCAGGAACTGCTTGGCTTCTTCGCGGTTATGGGCAAATTCGGCGCGGTTGCGCCAGTTCGTATCCAGGGTGTAGGCCAGAGACACGCGTTGTGGGTCGCGGGAGTTCCAGCCGTCTTCCGCCAGGCGGACTTTTTCGATGGCCGAATCGCGGGTAAACGGCGGCAGGGGTGGACGGACGTCTTCTTGGGCTGACATGGGCGGCTCCTCAAAGTAATTAAGGTTGGGTCGAAAGTTGCCTGGGCTGTGAGTTCAAAGTTGCAGTAAGGTCCGCGCCATGCATTGCGCATTATCGGCAGCTGTTGAATCACCCATGACCAGGGCGACGGTGATGGCACCATCGATCAGGATCAGCAGTTGCGCGGCCTGCTGCTCCGGATCGGGAGTGCCATGTGCTTGGCACAGTTCGAGTGCGTACTCGAACAGTTTGCGTTTATGGGCCTTGGCCAACAGGCGCACCGGGTCCTGGGCGTCGCCGGTTTCACCGCTGGTGTTGATAAAGGCGCAGCCGCGAAAGTCCGCCGAGCCGAACCAGCGCTTGAGCGCGCTGAACAGCTCCAGCAGGCGCTGGCCGCTGTCGTCGCTGTGTTCCACTTCGCTGCGCAGCCACTGCATCCAGCGCTCGTCGCGGCGTTGAAGGGCAGCAATCACCAACTCATCCTTGTTGGCGAAGTAGCGGTAGATACTCTTTCTCGACACTCCGGCGGTTTTCACCAGTAAGTCCATGCCGGTGGCAGCAATGCCGTGGCGATAGATCAATTTTTCGGTGACGTCGAGGATGATGTCGCGGGTTTCATTCTGAGTAATATCGTTCATGTTTCGCACAGTAGAACGATCGTTCTTCATGGTCAACCGGTTTTTTGAATTGCCCACTGCGAGACCTGAGCAGCCTCATGGTGTAAGCTTTGGGCCTCTTCGGATTCGACCCATTGCGAGCCCTATGCCGTCGTTCTTCAAACGCTCCCTGTTGCCCAAGCTGCGCGGTTTCCCGTTGTCCAACGAGGCCATTGAAGTGCTGCCCAGCGCCGACGCCTACCGTCGCTGCTTGTTGGAGAAAATCGCCCAGGCCACGCGGCGTATCTACATCGTTGCCTTGTACTTGCAGCAGGATGAGGCGGGGCAGGAAATCTACGACGCGCTGCATGCCGCCAAGGCCGCACGGCCCGAACTGGACATCGTGGTGATGGTTGATTGGCTGCGCGCCCAGCGCGGGTTGATCGGCGCGGGCAAGCAACCGGGCAACAGCGCCTGGTACCAGGCGATGACTCAGCGCCACGCCACCGAAGTACCGGTGTACGGCGTGCCGGTGCAAACCCGCGAGCTGTTCGGCGTGTTGCACCTCAAGGGTTTCGTGATCGATGACAGCGTGCTGTACAGCGGCGCCAGCCTGAACAATGTGTACCTGCACAAGTTCGATAAATACCGCTTCGACCGTTACCATCTGATCCATAGCCAACCCCTGGCCGATTCGATGCAGCACCTGGTGGAACACGGCCTGGTGGCGTCCAAGGCCGTGCATCGCCTGGACCTGCCGAACCCGCCCACCACTCGCAGCCTGCGCAACGATATCGGCGACCTGCGCAGCCGTCTCAAGCATGCGGCCTACGACACTACGGCCGGGCAGTTGCCCAACGGCCATCTGTCGCTCAGCCCATTGCTGGGCGTCGGCAAGAACAACCCGTTGAGCCGGGTGATCCTCGAATTGATCGCCAGCGCCCAGCAGCAGCTGACTATTTGCACGCCGTATTTCAACCTCCCATTGCCGGTGACCCGTGAGATCAACCGCGCTCTGGCACGCGGTGTGAAGATCGACATCGTGGTGGGCGACAAGACCGCCAACGATTTCTACATTCCGCCCACCGAACCTTTCAAGGTGATTGCGGCGTTGCCGTACCTGTACGAGATCAGCCTGCGACGCTTTGCCAAGCGGCATCAGCCGATGATCAACAGCGGCCAGTTGAACCTGCACTTATGGCGCGACGGCGATAACACCTACCATCTAAAGGGCATGTGGGTGGATGAGCGCTACACCTTGCTCACCGGCAACAACCTCAACCCTCGGGCGTTTCGCCTCGATTTGGAAAACGGCTTGCTGATCGATGATCCACAAGGGCAGTGGCTAGCGCCGCGGCGTACCGAGTTGGCCCAGATCTTCCAGCACGTAACCCGTATCGAGGGCTACCAACAGTTGCAAACGCTGGTGGATTATCCACCCGCGGTGGGCAAGTTCCTGCGCCGGGTCAGTCGAGTGCGCATCGAGCGGTTGCTGTACCGTATTCTGTAGGACTGTTTTCACCGCCTTAGGAGTTTACCTACTCGCATAGCTTGTGTTGGTTGCTACGTTGTTTCTCGACGGTTCTTAGGGACGAGAACTCTGCCCTTGATTGGTTCAGAGGAAACAGACATGTCGAGTATCAGCCCTAGTCGCGACACCCTTGCGTTTACGCCGCCGCTACATTCTGTGAGCCCTGCGGCAAACGCCTTCCCCGATCCCGTTGTTCGCAGCAAGCGCGAAGCAGCCTCAAATCCTGCTGTAGATAGTCCCCGACGATGGACGCTGCAACCTGTGCCCTTGGCGTCGAGCGAGGGTGATCACCGCCTGCGTAACGAGCTGGCGACATCAGCCACGCGCCACGCGTGGGATTCCCTCGTCCAGATCCCCACCGACAGCACTTTCTACGCAGGCTTTGCCGCTTTGCGCAGTGCGTTCAATACTGATGAAGTCAAGGCGTGGATTATGAGCAAAGGCATGGCCCTGGATACCGTGGTGGTAAAACCGGATTCGATCACAGGGCTGGTCCTAAGCGGTCGCGTGGGAACGCGAAAGACGTTCACTCTGAACGACGATTCTGGCTGGTGGCAGGTCGGGGCCCGATTGCGCGCCGCTGCCACGGCGCTGGATAGGGCGGGTAATGGGGTGGCTTATGTGCCGGAACAGTCCGACCGGTTTTCTCGCAATGCTGTCTTGCAGTGGCATGACATCACCCCGCCAACGAATGCCGATGAGTTGGCGTTGGTGCGTGGACAACTGTTGGCGGAGGAATGGTCCGGTTGGTCAACCGAGACAAAAGGCCGGCTGCAGGGCAGCAGCCTTGCGGCAAGAAAAACCATCGACCGGCTGGACGAGCGTCAATACCTGGCAGGTTGCCTGGCTGATCTGGTTCGCAATCGACCCGACGACGAAGAGGTGTCGCTGGCCGATGCGCAGACGCCGATCGGCGCCACGTCGGTGCTTGCCAGAGACGGTGCCGACAAGGCCGCCGTGCGTGATGTACTGATTTCTCACGGCTTCCTCGTACCCAAGACCGCGAAGGAAGTGCGCAATGTCATTCGCTGGTTGCAAGCTGCGGTGGCGCCTGCCCCTGCGCTGGGTAATTACGCGCAATTGCTTGCACGACCATGGGCACCGGGCATGTTGTCTGAAAATGACAAACGTTTGATAGCTCAGTTCATGCGCGACGATGCCATCAGCCGCAGCGAACCGAGTCTATTGCGCGCCTTGGATTTTCGCGGCGTACTCGATGAGCACACACCGCAGGAGGTGCGTGCCAACGCCGACAAGATACTGGAGCGGATCCTTGACCAACCGTTAGCTCTGGACTGGGGCAAGGCCGCTGCTCGCAGTCTGTATTTTCAGGGCACGTCCGGTACTTATGACTTATCGACCCTCGAAGCCAAGCAGTGGGAACTCACGGCGGCTCTGCTGCAGATCGACCCCGAGATGCCTCGGCGCCCTGGGAACGTTGCCGGTTATGACATCTATCAGCCCGCCAACAGTGGACGGACGATGGCGTCGGTACGCGCTGAAATCGAGACCCAACTGGCTCAGAACACCTTGCTCGATCCAAAGACGGTACCGCTGGCCGCGCATCTGTTGTTGGCCAGTAGCGCGCCCGAGTTTCTGGTCCGGGATATCCCTTCCACGATGCGGATAGGCTCGGTGGAATGGGCCGACTTTCGCCTGGGGGTCACGTTTGCCGAGCGTCAAGGTGGGCCTGGTTGCTCGCGGCGCATGAGCTACACCGAAATTATGGGGCTCAGCCGGCTGAGCACCA
The DNA here is from genome assembly GCF_052046095.1 of Pseudomonas sp. 22072. NCBI lineage: Bacteria > Pseudomonadati > Pseudomonadota > Gammaproteobacteria > Pseudomonadales > Pseudomonadaceae > Pseudomonas > Pseudomonas sp. 22072. The sequence continues at coordinate 73,233 of NZ_JBQEQE010000019.1, read as the reverse complement.
GTACGCCGGGCGAAGCGGCGGTATTGGATAATTATGGGATCGACGTGTTACTCGATTGGGGCTTGATGCGCGGGCTTTATGAAAAGCCAGTGGATGGCCGCTACACACAGCAGCACCATCTGCAGGCCATCACGGCTTTCAATGAGGAGTGCGAGCAACTCGTTTATGCGTTGGAGCAGTTCAACCTGCCGCTGCCTATACGAGAAGACTCGGCGATCAGGAACTTGCAGACAGTATTTCCAGGCCTGAGCGCGGAACAGTTGAAAGCCATGTGGGTATACATCGCAGACCCGGATGAACGCCGCAACATGAAGCTGTCCGAGCCGAGAACGCGTACGCTGATCGAGACGTACATGACCGGCGACCTTACAAGGGACCGGTGGATGCTGCTGGCGCCCGGGGAGCAGCCGCCACAACCAGCCCGGCGCACCTCTCCATTTGTCATACCGCGGCTGAGCGCATCCGACCAGGCAGCCGTTGATGCCAACGTGCAAGCGTTGAACGCCAGGATCGCCCATTTACCGGATGTGCAGGCCCAGTTGCCCGGTGAAGTCGATGCCTACCTGGACAAACTCAAGCAGGGTTTGAGCATCGCCACAAGACGCATGATCGCCCAACTGCCGTTGGCTGATCGCCAAGCCTTGGAGTGGGGGGAGGTGGACCTGTTTGCCTTGCGCGAGGCAACCGATAGCGTGCCTGAGATAGATGTAACACCGGAGCAGGTGGAGGAGCGCAGAGGGCGAAAGGGCACGCTGATACGCTGTAATTACAACGGGGTAATCAGCTACTTCGAGGTGTTCCCGGACAAGCTGTTGATCGTCAAGCGCGAAGACCTGCCGCGTGATTTGGCCCTCGGAGGGACCTTTCAAACGGTGCCGAAGACATATGGGCCTTGGGCGGTGTCAGAGCTCCCCGTGCGGCTGGGCGCGGTGGAACCATTTGATTTTGCCGCTTACAGCTCCAATGCCTTGCCCAGGCCCGGTGTGACCTCGCCAGGTGTCATTATTGATAAGCTGGGCGAGACCCTGCACGCTACGCCGGTCTCTGTACAGGGCGAGGCATCCAACCAGGTGCCTAACAGTTTTTCGTCGCCCCGCACCCGGTCAATTGTCGATCGGATCATGCAGGGCAATTTTATCCATCATCGTGCCAGCGTGCTGAAGGTCGCGCACGGCATGTTGCCGCTGGAACAAAAGCGCGAAATGTTGCGCCGCAACGACAGTATTTTGTTGAGCATGATCCCGTTTGTCGGGGCCGTCATTGACCTGACCAAAGGCAACATCGTTGAAGGGATGCGCGGGCTGATCATCGACACCGCCGGGGCATTCGCAGGTGGGGCATTTGGAACCTTGAAACCGCTCGTCAAGTCCACAAAAGCTGTGGCTCCCTTCGGCGTCAAGGCGTTTCGCGTACTGGAAAAGGGGGTTGAGGTGGTCAGTGGCTTCTTGAACCCACTGGATGGCGCGGCAGATTTGATGGCCGCTGGAGGGAAAGGGCTCGTCGCGCTGCCTAAAGCGTTAGGCAGGGCATCGAACCCCTCAGTGCTTTTAAAGCTTGGCGTGGTGGAAGAAAAACTGCGCACTTGCCTGGGTGTATCAAACCAGTTGCAGGCGCCGCACAATGTCCAGGAGCAGGCGGTTCAGCCTGGTGCTCATAACGGACACAATCATTCGATACCGGTGTACGCGGTACAGACCGATGGACGTTGGTACGCGACCCATCCAAAGACCGGGTTGCCGACCGGCACGCCGCTGGATGGGTTTGAAGCACTGCCAGCATGACGACCTGAAACACTTCAGGCAGCGCCCTCGCCGTGACGTACGGGGGGCGCTTTCGATCAGTTGAGTCCCAACTTCCCACGCAAAGTGGACAAATCTTCCGCCAGTGTATTGACCGGGCCCACTAAAGCCTTACGGTCGTTTTCCTTGACTTTGTCGTAGGTCTCGAAGCCGCCATCCGAGGTCTTGTATTTGGCCAGGATCTTGTCCACGGCGGCGAAGTTTTTATCGACCTTGGCCAAAAATGCCTTGTCTTGGTGGTCGATCTGGCCACGGAACAGGTCGACGATTTTCTTTGCACCGTCGATGTTGCCTTGGAAGTCGTACAGGTCGGTATGGCTGTAACGGTCTTCCTCACCGGAAATCTTGGTGGCGGCGACTTCCTCAAGCAGCGCTGCGGCGCCGCCGACGACTTTTTCAGGCGGGAAGGTCAGGCCGTCAACCCGGATTTTCAGGTCCAGCACGTCCTTGTTGAGTTTATCGGCCAGGGCGGCGAGACCCTGGGTGGTGTTCTCGGAGAACAGGCTGTACTCGATGCGGTGGAAACCGGTGAAGTCTTCGGCCTTGACGCCTTTCTCGTGATCGTCGACGCGTGAGTCGATGGACGCGTCGAGGTCGCTGAACAGCTCGGCGATCGGCTCGATGGACTCATAGTGCACGCGAGTCGGCGCGTAGAGCTTCTTGGCGGTGGCCAGGTCGCCTTTATTGATGGCGTCAGTAAACGCCTGGGTCTGGGTGACCAGCTCAGCGATTTCTTCGGTGACGTAGATTTTGTAATCCGACACCGGGCCCACCAGGTCCAACGGCGCAGTAGCGGCGAAGCTTGCCAGTGGCGAAAGGCTGAGTAACAACAACGCGATAGACGACTTCTTCATGGGATGCATTCCGCTGTGGGGTGTTTTAGGTCTTGGCAGGGGAGTGAGGGTGCGTTGCGGCGAGCAGCGTGCGTCCGATGAAATCCTTGGGCCCGGTGACACCCGGCAAGGTAAAGAAATACCCGCCACCCACTGGCTTGAGGTACTCCTCCAGCGGTTCGCCGTTGAGCCGGGTTTGCACGCTGATAAAGCCTTTCTCCAGGTCAGCCTGGTAGCAGATGAACAACAAGCCCATGTCCAGTTGACCGTTTTTGTTGACGCCGTTGGAGTAGTTGAACGGCCGCCGCAGGATCAGGTTGGCCTGGGTCTGCGGGGTGCGCGGGTTGGCCAGGCGGATGTGAGCATCAAGCTTGGTCAACTTGCCTTGCGGGTCCTTGCGGTAGTCCGGGACCTGGGTTTCGTGCTGGCCGTCCATGGGCGCGCCCGTGGGTTTGATACGGCCGATGATGCTTTCCTGTTCTTGCAGCGGGGTGCGATCCCAGCGCTCGACAAAGTTACGGATGATGCGCACGGCCTGGTAACTGCCATGGGCGGCCCAGGCCGGCTCGTCGCTGGTGGGCTGTACCCAGACGATCTGGTCCATGGCCTTGTCATCGTTGGAGTTGGGGTTGGCCGAGCCATCGCGAAAGCCCAGGAAGTTGCGCGCACTCTGTGCCGGTTCGCCGGGCTTGGCCGGTGCCTGGGGCGGCACGCTGCCTTCTTGCTTCCAGCGCACCAGCAGCAGGTCGGGCAGGTTTTTGACGATGTCGCGCAGCGCGTGGATATTGGTGTCGGGCGTGTTGGAGCTGAACTGCAGGCTCAGGTCGCCGTGACACTGCGCCGGTTCCAGTGCATCGTTGGGAAAGCCGACCATGCGACTCAGGCGCTTGGGCTTGGCGGCGGCAAGGCCGAAGCGTTCGTCGAACAACGACTCACCGACCGATACTGTAATGGTCAGGTTATCCGGTGTGACCACAGGGCCAAGGATGCCGGAATCGGTGGGCGGCAATTTCGGGTCGACCTGGGGCACGGTGCCGCCGGTCATCAGGAATGCGATGCGCTCGTTGAGGGTGCGGAACAGACGTTCCAGGTCTTGGCGGTCGCTGGCCAGTACATCGAACGCCACGACCATGCCGCAGGCCGGGCGCGGGGTGACGATGCCGCTTTGGTGCTTGCCGAAAAACGCCTGGTGGTCCTGTGTCTTGTCACTGCGCGGTGCGGTGGTGACTTGCTCAGCCGCTGCCGCCATCGCCGGGCAGGTCAGGCTGCTGCCGGCAATCGCAGCGCCGGTGGCCGCCATGCCCAACAGGACGCGGCGACGTTGGAGGTCAAACTGTTCTGTATCACTCATGTATGCGGTCGTCTTCACTGCAGGCCGGAAAGGCCAAGGGCGGGGTCGATTCCATCGAGTGCAACGGCCAGTGCCTTGGCCTTGTCGCCGATCTGCTTGCGCTGATCGGCTGTAACCTTGTCGTAGCTGGGGTAGCGGTCATTCACCTTGAGCCCGTCGAGTTCGCTGTCGAAGGCGTTGAGCGCGCTGTCGATAGCGGGCAACAGGTCGGCGGCGGACTTGACCAGCAACGGGCGCATCAGGTCGACCACCTTGTGCGCGACCTGCTGATTGGCGGCAAAGCCGTTCAAGTCGATGTGGCTGTAGCGTTCCTCTTCACCGCTCGCCGCCCGCACGTCCGCCAGGCTGTTGAGGTTGCGGACCACGATGCTCACCAGTTGCTCCGGGGGCAGGGACTGGGCCAGTAATTGCTGCTTGAGCGTGGTGACGTCGGTAACCAGGCGTTGGGCGACCGGCGCGAGGCCATCAAGGCTGTGTTGCTGGAACAGGCTGTATTCGAGGCGGTGGAAGCCGCTGAAGGCGGGGTCCTGCTCGCGCTGTTCAAAATAATCGGCGCGGGCATTGATCGCGTTATCCAATTCGGCCAGACGCTGAGACGCCGGCGCCAGGCGCTGATACGCCTCGCGCGCCGGTACATACAGCGCCTGGGCCTGGGCCAGGTCGCCGGCGGCGATGGCCTGTTGCAGGACCGTTACGGCCTTGACCAGCGCACCGCCTTGGCTGCTCAGGTACACGCGAAACTCCGACAACGGGCCGATAAAGGCCACCATCGACGGCTTGGCCTTGGCCTGGGCGTCAGACTCTGCCGTGGGCGTGACATGCAAGGTGCCGCGAGGGTTGCTCAGCAGGCCACAGGTAATGGCGTAGTCGCCGGGCAGCAGGTTGGCGTTGATCACTTGGCTCAGGCCTGGGGCGATGTTTTCCCGCTCTTCGACCACCAGCACGCCGTCGAGGATTTCCCACTCCACCGCGCGGTCGGAGCGGTTGATGATGCGAAAGCTGGCATGTCCTGCTGGTACCGTCAGGGCGTTGGGTTCGCAGGCGTGGCCGTGGATGGTCACCGCGATTTCATTGTGGTTGGTCTGGCGCTTGCCGGCGGCCAATTGCGAGGCGTAGTAGAACAGGCCTCCGGCGGCGATCATCACCACCACCGAGCCGGCCACGCCCCAGCGCAGGGCGCGGGACGGCGGGGCCGATTGAGGGGTTGGGTTGGACAAGAGACGGTCCTTACTGGCTGGAAACGGAAGAGGTATTGGCAACGGGCTGGGTAGGGGCCGCGGGCAGGAAGAACATCACCAGGGCCACCACCAGGTAAATCAGATAGGCGCCCAGGGTGCTCACGGTCGGCACCTCCTGGTAACCGAACATACCGGCCAGTACCGAACCGAGCGGGCTGTCCATGGGCAACGCAGCGCTGAAGTCGAATAGCACGGTCTGCCAGTGATTCCACACGCCGGCTTCATGCAGGGCTTGCACCGAATTGGCGAGAATGCCGGCCGCGACCACCAGGATGAACAGGCCGGTCCAGCGGAAAAACGCACTGAGGTTCAGGCGCATGCTGCCGGAATAAATCAGCAAACCCACAACAATGGCCAGCGCCAGGCCAAGCAGGGCGCCCACCGGAGCGCCCGGACCTTCGCTTTGCTGGAACACGGCCAACAGGAAGAACACCGTCTCCAGCCCTTCGCGGGCCACGGCGAAGAACACCATGGCGATCAAGGCGAACACCTGATGCCTGGAGCCGGCCAGCGCATGATCAAGGGATTCATGCAGCGAGTGTTTAATCGAGCGCGCCACTTTGCGCATCCAGAACACCATGGAACTGAGGATGCCCACGGCCACCAGACCGACGACACCTTCAAACAATTCCTGCTGCTTTTGCGGGAATTCCGCACTGACCAACTCCAGGCCGCCGCCCACCAGCAGCGCCAGCGCTGCCGCCAGGAACACGCCGATCCACACTGCAGGCATCCACTGGCCACGCCCGGTCTGTTGCAGGTAACTGGCGATAATGCCAACGATTAATGCCGCTTCAATGCCTTCGCGCAGCATGATTAAAAAAGGAACGAGCATCGGGCACCCGGGCACAACTAGTTAGGGAGCTAAGTTGTAACATAATGATACTCATTGCTAAACAAGAAATATTGACCTTTGCTGAACGTGGGCTGAACGGTGGTGGCGAAGCGCAACCGCCTTTATGATGCAGACCACCCAGACTGCAGCCGGACAGTTCAACGCCCCATGTCGGAAAAAGACACTATCTCCATCCACCTTGTGCGCGAAGCGCTGTTGCACAGTTGCGCGCCGGGAGCGGCCACCGTTGAGGCATTGAGCAAAGTCGGGATTGACCCGGCGTTGCTTGAGCAGCCCGACGCTCGCGTGGCGGCCACGGCCTATGCGCGTCTGTGGCGCTTGCTGGCGCGGCGCAGGGACGATGAGTTTTTTGGCATGGACCCACGCACACTCAAGTCCGGTAGCCTGGCGTTCCTGTGTCGCGCCTCCATGGCGCAACCCAGCCTGGCGGCCGGCCTGGAAACCGGCTTGGGGTTTCTCTCGTTGATGCTTGAGCATCTTCCGGCCCAACTGGTTCGCCAGCAGAGTCTGGCGGAGATTGTCCTGCTCGAACCTGATGAGCCAAAACGCGCTTTTACCTATTTCACCTATTGGATGATCGTCCACGGCGTCGCCTGCTGGCTGGCGGGGCGGCGCATCCCGATCCTCGCCATTGAACTGCGTTGCGCGCAGCCGGACTTCTGTGACGATTACCGGGTGATGTTTTCTGACAACCTGCGCTTTGACCGACCACGCACACGCATGATTTTTTCAGCCGATTGTCTCGACCTGCCGATCAAGCGCAGTCCGGAAGAACTCAAGCGCTTCCTTGCCCGTGCGCCGGCCAACATCCTGGTCAAATACCGCGATCCCGAAAGTCTCGCCACCCGCATCAAGCACGACCTGCGCCAGATGCCGCCCCATACCTGGCCTGAAACCGAGGGCCTTGCGGCCAGCTTGTGCATTTCCGCTTCCACACTGCGCCGCCGCCTGGCAGAGGAGGGGCAGACTTATCAGGGCCTCAAAGACGGTGTACGCAAGGAGCTGGCGATTGTGTGGCTGGCTGAACCGCAGATCAGTTTTGCCGAGATTGCGTCGCGGTTGGGGTTTGCCGATACCAGTTCGTTCTACAAGGCGTTCCGCAAGTGGTCCGGGTCCAATCCGGGGCACTTGCGCAGCCTGATTCTGCGCGACGCGAGTTGAATCGGCGGCAATTAGCGTAGCGAAAGGTCTGGCTTGCGCCTCGTCTTTTTCCTATGGAGCCAGCGCAGACCTTCTCTCAGTCTGGAAACCCTTATTGAACGCTGGGTCATGGACGTGTTATCAAAAGTTCCTGCAGCAATACCTCTTCTCTCTTCAGCGCGTTTCGGTCCCCCACCTTTTGTTACCCCCCCTGAGGTCTCGTCATCGTGGGTTGCCGGGTCGGATCCCGCGCAACACAGATTCACTCAAGGCGAGGCGGACGCGATTGACCGGCAAGCCTGGTTGACCGTGTTGGAGCGCAGTGTGCTCGATAAGGCTGACTATGCCTTCGTCGACCTGGCGAACCTGCGGTTTAACCTGGCACCCCGTCCTGGCGCCGTCGACAAAGACACCACCGCGCTGGCGTTTCTGCAACAATGTTTTCCAGGGCTGAGTGGTGAAAACCTGCCGCGAACGGCCGCGCAGGTGCGTAACCTGATCAATTGGCAGCGTCTTGGGCTACCATCGAGCCCTGCCTTGGGCAACTACACCTGGGCATCTGCGCAGGCACCCGAGCCAGGCCACCCAAGCCTGAGCCTTGACGAACGCCAACGCTTGGTCGAGGCGTTAAGAACCTATGTCGGCGACGGCATCCTCACCAGCATGAACGTGACCACGCAAAACATGGATGATCAGATCACTCGGCATCTGAGTAGCCATGCACCGCTCAATCGCTATCGGCAGAACACATTGCTGGCTGCGATTGGGCGTGATCCTGCCGGGTTTTCAAACGACCAGCGCAACCAATTGCTGCTGACTGCCCTGATGTTGAGCATTGACCCCGAGCTGGGGCAGCGTAGAAACCATATCGCAGGTTATGACCTGTACTCACCGGCTAACGCCGGGCGTACCCTGGCAGAAGTCAAGGGCGACTTGAAGGCGCATCTGGTGCGCAATGGGCGCGTGCGGCCCGAGGCGGTGGATGCCACTGTGCATATCATGCTGGCCAGTGTCGCTCCAGAGTTTGTGCTGCCAGACACGCCGGATACGTTGCGCATCGGCTCTCCTGCCTGGGTGGTACTCAGGAAAACTGTCGCGTTGCTGGAGGAGTCAGCAGAGGGCTCCAGCCGCACCCTCACCTATGACCAGGTGCTGGAGCGCGCCATCCTCCAGGCCCAGACGCCGGAGCAAGTGGTGTTGTTTCATGCCATCGAAACAGAACCGCTGCTTGATTGGGCAACCATGCACGGGGTCATCGCTCGGCGAGCGGACGATCAGTACACCACCCAAGACCTGCAAGTCGCGGCGACAAAATACAACGACTATATCGAGAGCTCTCATCAGGCCCTTGTAACACTGAGCACCCCGATAAAAGACCGGCGAGCGCGAGCGCAGGCTGACCTCGAACGCGTGCTTCCCGGGCACGATCTGAACGAACCGATGCATACCGTGGCGTACCGGTTTCCCCAGTTGCTGTCTAATATGGTGCCCGGGTTACCCTGGTTGCAGCGCAGTCTCGGCTTTAAGGAAAGCCTGGTTGACCTGCACATGAGCGGCAATCTCAAGTACGGTGAATTTGCCTCGACCAGGCTTGTGGATATGACTGGCGCCACGTTGTTCAAAGATGAATATGACCCCAGGCTGGCTTCCCTGCGGGTGCACTTCACGAGGTTGAAACATTCCGGGCAGTCCCTTGCCGAGGCTGTCAAGGGTGATACCGAGCGTTTTCAAAAGGCCGTCTCCACGGGCCTGAAAGACATTCTCAGCAAAATGCCCTACGCGGACCGGCAGGCACTGGCCACTCAGGAACTGACCTTCTATCGAGTCGAGGCCGAGTCCATTAATGGCGCAGGTACTTCCATAACAGATGCCGATGAGCAACTCCAGGCGGTGAGGGGGCGCTATGGCTTCCTGATCGGCGTCGGGCAGGGCAAAGATGCCAAGTGTTATGAGTTTTTTCCCATGAGCGGGACCTATGTCGAACGGCACGACTTCAAGGCGATGCTGGACAAAGGCGAGGCAATCGTCCCGCGGTTGTGGGTGACCCGTATGAAGTCCCACGTGGACGGTCCACGGGCGGGGGCATCCGAGGTGCAGATCAGGGCATTGCGCGAAACACTGCCGGCGGCGACATCTTCACAAACGCTGGCACCGCTTGGTTTTTTTTCGGAGCGGGCCAATGCGATTGCTGACTACGTAGCCCAACGCAATCTGGTGCTGGATCCCGAACAACTCCTCACTACCGCAATGGGGCAAACGGCCTCGGAGCGTTTCCAGGATCGGGTCAAACGGGTCAGTAAAACACTTGTAAATACATTGATTCCCTTCAAGGCTTGCTACGACGACATTGTCTCCGGGCACGTCAAAAAAGATCTGAGAGCGTTGACAGGGTGCGCCACCGACGTTGCGGTAGCCATTACTGTCGTCGCAGGAGGTGCAGCGGAGGGGGCTGCAGCGTTCGATAAGGCGCAAACCGGCTTTTCCAGGCTGGCGGCGGCTACCCGGGCGGTGGGGACAGTCACCAACGGTTTGCTCAATCCATTCGCCGGCCTCTCTGAACCTCTGCTCAAAGCCGCCAAGTGGGTAGGAAGCCGCCTGTATCGGCTTGGAGAGAAGTCCCAGAGCGTGGTGCGCGCCGCTTGGAAAGCGCAACTCGAAGAACAACGGGTCGGGCGCGTTCGGCAAATGCGCCGCGACTCGCTAAAAAGCACAGAAAAGCCGCAGGAAGAGCGCCCGGTGGAGACGCAACCGAACGAAGGCAAGGTCAAGCCAGGGCCGAGAGCCACACGCGCGGAGGTCAAGGAACTCATCGAGCGTTCGCAGCCGCTGATGGTGTCCAAGGTGGACGATGCACTTAAAGCGCTAGCAGACCCTGCGCTGACTGAAGACGTGGACTTTGTGCTCAAGAGCTTCCAGGGCATTAGACCTGATCACGCACGAAAACTGATGACCTCTCGCCTTACACGGCTCAAGACCAACGCTCAAGCGCTGACCACCAGAAACATAAAGTTCATGCGCTCCCGGGACCAACGATGGGTGGCGCAGGTCATCCCGGAAGATTTCAAGGTCGATAAGACGGGGAAATTCATGGAGGTCAACATCGATGGTGCCAAGCGCTATTACCAGCATTTCGGCTCCCACGAAGGCGCTATGAGCAACGCGTTGATTCATGAATTGGACCACCTGCCAGGCCCTGTGAGCCGAGGTACGCTTGATCTCGCCTACCTCACGCGGTTGAGAACAGATGAAGAAAATGCGGCAGGTTTGCTCAACCTGGCCAACGGGCATACCGACCCTGCAGTGTTGGTCCTGCCAGGTGAAGATGCACCAGTCCTTGTGGGCAAGACGGGCGTCAACATGTATGGCTCCCGCGCCGGCAATCTCAACGCGGAGTCCACGATGACCAGTGTTGCCCTGCTGTCTCAGCTCAAGACAGACCCCAACTTGTTCAAGCAGAACCGCGCGATAATTGAAGCCGCGCAGGCGGCTTTTGGGGAATTACCGATCACCGATCAGGTACCCATAAGAATCGTCAGCAAACGCTCTGCGCGCGCCCCCGCGCCAGGGTTGATCTACGCGATGGACCAGGGCTCCAGGAAGCTGATCGGAGTTTACCGATTAATGCAGCAGCCTCCCGGTACAGTGCTTCCCGAGCGCCCGCTCACGCATCAGCCGGCACGTGACCAGGCGTTCAAGGCCTATGTGCAAGAGCACTTGGTATTTTAAAAAAGGTTCTTTTTAGAATGGGCCGCCAGGACGGCACCTGACTTGCTTGAAAGTGGCGTTACAGGCGGGATCAGGAAATAACTGACAGCGCCCTTCGCTTGAGTATGACAGACCCTGCCTTATTGTTTTTAGGAAGTGGCTGGCATATCCGAAGCAAAAAATCGTGCACAGTTTTAATGGTGATCCTACGCGGCCGCTACAGAGGCTTTTGGGTAGAGGGGTCACAGTACTTAACTGTGAGGGCGTTGCTATAGCTGAATGAGCACGTGGTGTGATGACCTTCATGCGTTAAGTTTTCAATCCATAATGTGATGGTGAACTTATGAAGCGTTTAATTGCGTTACCCTTTAGTGCGTTGATGGTGGTGTCTGTTCAGGTGTCTGCGCTTTGCTTGAATATTTCAGAGAGCTTCACCGGGATAATCGGGCCTGGAGGTGATAGTGTCGCCCATGGTCCCTTCACGATAACTGGTGCGAACGGTTGCTCCGGCGCAAATATAAATGCCATGGTTTCCGCTGGCGGTGCAGGGAGAAGTCCTCAGATTTATATTGATCAAGAGGTCGGCAGTTCCTGGAAAGCCGTCGCCGGTAACGCGCTTTCAGCCAATACTTCCTGGGTAGGAACCTTAGGTACCTATCGAGTGAGGCTTCACAACCCGGATGGGGAATCAAAGTCCTATTCGGGTACCGTTAGATACGGCCGCTGACCCATAGATAAATAGGGTGTGCCAGAGGTTCTGGCACACTTCGATTTGGGTTTCTGCGTCGGGATCAAGCATGCTCTTCGACTGACAGATCATTTTTCGAAGAGTTCGAGAAGTACGCCAACGCATTAATAGCGCGATTAGCATCCACCATCCCTTTTATGTATTCAGGAATGCCTTGCGAGCGCCCCACGCTTGGGTTGCTTTTAACAAAGTCAAGGTAATCATCCAGCTTTTCGTTGAATAGGGCGATTGCGTTGAATTTTACCTGTGTGTTTGTTTGTTTTCCGTTGGCATCAAATGCACCATCTCCAAATGTGAATATGCCGAAAGCATTTGCATCAATGATATTGCTCTCGTACAACCGCCTTCCGACTACTTTTAGCTCGTCAGTGCTGATAGATGTCAGGTCATAGCCCTTTAAAAACTGCTTCAGGTCAGCAAGATGCGTTTGCTGCCACACTCGCAGCTCATCAACGGCTTTGGACTCTTCAGTAAAAGTAAACGTGTTCGTCGTTTTCTCTGGGTTTTTGATGACAAAAGCATCTGCCTGCTTAGAAGGCGCATTGGGCGTTACCACTCTCATATCCATGCTCGTCTCCTTATAGGATGAAAGGTTCACCCTGCTATCGACCCCTTGCGAAAGATATTTAACCTGTTTGAATATTTGGGAAACTTCTTTCAGATAAGTATTACACGTAGGCCAAATTGATTGATCCGCTAATGCCAGGCTAAAAAAAAGCCCCGCGACCGAATGGATCGCAGGGCTAAAAATTGGCTGGATGCGACCAACCAAAGGAGCTCTTTACATCACTTGCTGCTAGCCACCACTGTATCCGGCTGCCAACCACCCCCAAGGGCCTTGTAGATTGCGACGATGCCGCGATACAGGTCGACTTCGGCCTGGGCCTGGGCGTCTTCGGCGGCCAGGCGTTCGCGCTGGGCGTCGAGCAGGACCAGGAAGTCCACGGTGCCTTCGCGGTAGCGGATCGCCGCAAGGTCGGCGGCGGCGCGGCTGGATTCGCTTTGGCGGATCAGCGAGACCAAACGTTGCTGGCGCTTGCCGTAGTCGCTGAAGGCGTTTTCAGACTCTTCCAATGCCAGCAACACTTGCTGTTCATAGGTCGCCAGTGCGCCATCGGCTTCGGCATTCGCGCCACGCAAACGCGCGCGTACGCTGCCCAGGTCAAACGCGGCCCAAGTGATGCTCGGCCCTAGAGACCAGGCATTCGCGGCGGCCGAGCCGATCTGCGAACCGCGCCCGGCGGTGAAGCCGAGGAAACCGCTGAGGCTCACCCGTGGGAACAGGTCGGCCTTGGCCACGCCGATACGTGCGGTGGCGGCGGCCAGTTTGCGTTCGGCGCTGAGGATGTCCGGGCGCCGTTGCAGCAGTTGCCCTGGGTCGCCAATCGGCAACGCCTTGGCAATCGCTGGCAAGTCTTTCGGGCTCAGGTCCACGCTCAGCTTGTCGGGGCGCTGGCCGAGGAGGGTGGCGATGCGGTTGCGTTCGCGCACTTGTTCGGCCTGCAGCTGCGGCACGCTGGCTTCCACCGCCGCCAGGCGCGCATCGGCACGTTCCACGTCGAGCTGATCACCGACGCCGGCATCCCGCAGGCTGACGGTGATGGCACGCGACTCCTGCTGGTTCTTCAGGTTGTCCAGGGCAATACGTTCGCGCAGTTGCGCACCGCGCAGTTGGCCGTAGGCATCCACCAGCTCGGCAATCATGGTGACTTGCAGCTGGTACAGGTCGGCTTCGGCCACCTGCTGGTCGGCGTCACTGGCTTCCAGGTTGCGGCGGATACGTCCGAACAAATCCACTTCCCAGGCCATGTCCAGGCCCAGGTCGTAGCGCTCGCTGTTGACGCGTTTGGTGGTCTGGCCGGGAATCTGGCCCTTGCCCACATCGCTGCTGGCGCGGGAGGTGACCACCGGCATGATGTCGTTGGCCGCATCATCACGGATGGCCCGTGCCGCCCGCAGACGGGCGAAGGCCACGCGCAGGTCGCGGTTGCCGCTCAGGGACTGGGTCACCAGTTGGTTGAGGGTCGGGTCGTCGAACTGCTGCCACCAGATGCCTTCGTATTTGGCGTGGTCGTAGCTCTTGGTGTCGGCGGCGGCCGTGATATTGGCCGCCTCCAGTGGCTGGGTCTTGTAGTCCGGGCCTACGGCACAGGCGGCGAGCGCCAGCACCAACAGGCTCGGCAGGAATACTTTCACACTCATTGCTGTGTCTCCAGCTTCAAGGCCTTGGCCGCTTTGCGCGCTTCACTGCGTTCGACATAGCGGCGGATCAGTACGTAGAACACTGGTGTCAGCAACAGACCGAAGAAGGTCACACCGATCATCCCGGAGAACACCGCCACGCCCATGGCATGGCGCATCTCGGCGCCGGCACCGCTGGAGAGCACCAACGGCACCACACCCATGATGAACGCGAACGAGGTCATCAGGATCGGCCGCAGACGCAGGCGGCAGGCTTCCAGTACCGCGGCGAGCGGATCGAGGCCTTCCTGCTGTTTATCCTTGGCAAATTCGACGATCAGAATCGCGTTCTTGCACGCCAGGCCCACCAGTACGATCAGGCCGATCTGGGTGAAGATGTTGTTGTCGCCGCCCGAGATGATTACCCCGGTAATGGCCGACAGCAGCGTCATAGGTACGATCAGGATCACCGCCAGCGGCAGGCTCCAGCTTTCGTATTGGGCGGCCAGTACCAGGAACGCCAGCAGCACACAGAGCGGGAACACGAACAGCGCGGTATTGCCCGAGAGGATTTGCTGATAGGTCAGGTCGGTCCACTCGTAGGTCATGCCGTTGGGCAGTTCATCTTTGAGCAGTTTTTCAATCGCGGCCTGGGCCTGGCCGGAGCTGTAGCCCGGCGCGGCGTTGCCGTTGATTTCTGCGGTGATGAAGCCGTTGTAGTGCATCACGCGGTCCGGGCCCGAGGTGTCGCTGACCTTGATAAAGGTCGCCAGCGGGATCATCTCGCCTTTGTTGTTACGCACTTTCAGTTGGCCGATCTGGTCGGAGTCCTGACGGAACTGTTGCTCGGCCTGCACGTTGACCTGGTAGGTACGCCCAAAGCGGTTGAAGTCGTTGGCATACAGCGAACCCAGGTAGACCTGCAACGTGTCGAAGATGTCGCTGATCGCCACGCCGTGGGTCTTGGCCTTTTCGCGGTCGATGGCGGCGTCGACTTGCGGCACGTTCACTGTGTAGCTGGTGAACAGGCCGAACAGTTCAGGCACGCCGTGGCTCTTGGCGATCACGTTCTGCACTTCTTTATACAGCTCGTCGTAGCCGAGGTTGCCACGGTCTTCGATCTGCAGGCGGAACCCGCCGATGGTGCCCAGGCCTTGTACCGGCGGCGGCGGGAAGATCGCCATGTAGGCTTCTTCGATATTGGCGTATTGGCCGTTCAGTGCACCGGCAATCGCACCGGCAGACATGCTTGGGTCTTTGCGCTCATCAAAGGGCTTCAAGGTCACGAACACGATGCCGCTGTTCGGACTGTTGGTGAACCCGTTGATCGACAGGCCCGGGAAGGCAATTGCGGCTTCCACGCCGGGTTGTTTAAGGGCGATCTCCGACATGCGCTTCATCACGTTTTCGGTGCGGTCCAGGCTCGCCGCGTCGGGCAGTTGGGCGAAGGCCACCAGGTATTGCTTGTCCTGCGCCGGTACGAAACCCGTCGGTGTGTGGGCAAAGCCGAAGAACGTCAGCACCATCAAACCCGCGTAGACGAACAAGGCAATGCCGCTGCCGCGAATCACACGGCGCACGGTGCCTACATAGCCATGGCTGGCCTTTTCGAAAAAGCGGTTGAAGGGACGGAACAGCCAGCCACCGAAGACCTTGTCGAGGAACTTGGAGAAACGATCTTTGGGTGCGTCGTGACCGCGCAGCAACACGGCGGCCAGGGCAGGGGACAGCGTCAACGAGTTGAACGCCGAGATCACCGTCGAGATCGCAATGGTCAAAGCGAACTGTTTGTAGAACTGCCCCGTCAAGCCACTGATGAAGGCGGCCGGGATAAACACCGCACACAGCACCAGCGCCGTGGCGATGATCGGGCCGGTAACCTCGCTCATGGCTTTTTCGGTCGCCGGGAACGGCTCCAGGCCCAGTTCGATATTACGCTCGACGTTCTCCACCACCACGATGGCGTCGTCCACCACGATACCGATGGCCAGCACCAGGCCGAACAATGACAGGGCGTTGAGTGAGAACCCGAACAGGTGCATCACCGCAAAGGTACCGATCAAGGATACCGGCACCGCCACCAATGGAATGATCGAGGCGCGCCAGGTCTGCAGGAACAGAATCACCACCAGCACCACGAGGATCAGTGCTTCAAACAGGGTATGCACCACCGCTTCGATGGAGCCGCGTACAAAGATGGTCGGGTCATAGGCAATGCGATAATCCATGCCCGCCGGGAAGCTCTTTTTCAGCTCGGCCATCTTGCTGCGCACATCGTTGGAGATGTCGATGGCATTGGAGCCGGGACGCTGGAAAATCGGAATCGCAACGGCCGGCTGGTTATCGATCAACGAGCGCAGCGCGTATTGGCTGGAGCCCAGTTCGACCCTGGCGATGTCCTTGAGGCGCGTGATTTCACCGTTGGCGCCGGCGCGAATCACGATGTTCTCGAACTCTTCTTCAGTGACCAGACGGCCCTGGGTATTGACCGACAACTGGAAGCTGGTGTCACTCGGCGCGGGTTGGGCGCCCAGGGCACCGGCTGCCACCTGGCGGTTCTGCTCGCGGATCGCCGTGACCACATCGGTGGCGGTCAGGTTGCGCGAAGCGGTTTTGTTCGGGTCCAGCCACACGCGCAGGGAGTAGTCGCCCATGCCGAACAACTGCACGTCACCGACGCCGCCCAGGCGGGCCAGTTCATCCTTGATATTGAGGATCGCGTAGTTGGACAGGTACAACATGTCATAACGCTGATCCGGGGAGGTCAAGTGCACCACCATGGTCAGGTCGGGGGAGGCCTTGTCCACGGTAATGCCGATGCGCGTCACTTCCTCCGGCAGCTTGGGCTGCGTGCGCGTCACACGGTTTTGCACCTGCACCTGCGCATTGTCCAGGTCGGTGCCTAGGGCGAAGGTGATGGTCAGGGTCAGCTTGCCGTCAGCGGTGGACTGCGAGGACATGTACAGCATGTTCTCGACACCAGTGATGGCTTGCTCCAACGGCGCGGCCACGGTTTCACCGATGACTTTGGGGTTGGCACCCGGGAAGTTGGCGCGCACTACCACGGTCGGCGGCACCACTTCCGGGTATTCGCTGATCGGCAGTTGGAACAGCGAGATTGCGCCGGCGATCAGGATCAACAGCGACAGCACCGCTGCGAAGATCGGCCGTGAAATGAAGAACTTGGAAAAATTCATCTTGAGTCGTATCCCTTAACCGCGTGGAGTCGCGACGCTTGCGAGCTTGGGCGCGGGTTTTTCCGGCGCCACTTGCTCCAGGTTGCTGGCTTCAAGCGCTTGTCGTTGTTGGGCCAAGGCGGCGAGGGTTTCCTTGCTGGCCATCGGGATGGTTTCCGGTGCGACCGGCGAGCCTGGGCGTACACGCTGCAGGCCCTTGACGATCACGGTGTCGTCCTTGGTCAGGCCGCTGCGCACGATGCGCAAACCTTCGATTTTCGGCCCCAGTTCCACCGCGCGATAAGCCGGCTTGTCGCCGTCCATCACCAGTACGAATTTCTTGCCCAGGTCGGTGCCGACGGCTTCGTCATTGATCAACACTGCCGAATAGGTGCCGCTGCCGACCAGCTTCAAGCGCGCATACAGGCCGGGGGTGTATTCGCCCTTGCTGTTGTCGAACACCGCACGGCCACGGATGGTGCCAGTGGCCGGGTTGACCTGGTTGTCGACGAAGTTCATCTGGCCCAGGTGTGGGTTGCCGGTTTCGTTGGACAGGCCCAGGTACACAGGGGTGGTTGCACCACGCCGGCCTTCGCGGGCCAGTTCGGTGTACTTGAGGAACACGCGCTCATCAGCATCGAAGTAGGCGTAGACCTTGTCGGTGGAGACCACGCTGGTGAGCGCAGTGGTATCGGCGGTCACCAGGTTGCCGGCGGTGATTTCGGCACGGCTCACGCGGCCACTGATAGGCGAGGTCACGCGGGTGAAGCTCAGGTTCAGCTTGGCCAGGTCCAACTGCGCCTGGATCCCGGCCATCGCGGCACGGGCTTCCTGGGCGGCGGTGGTGCGCGAGTCGGCCAGTTCGGCGGAGATCGCATTGCTCTGGCGCAGGCGTTCGCCGCGTTGTGCTTCGTTTTCGCTGCGGGTGGCGGCGGCTTTGGTTTGCGCAAGCTGGGCCTCGAGGCGGCGCACTTCGGCCTGGAATGGGCGAGGGTCGATCTGGAACAGCAGGTCGCCTTTCTTCACCAGCGCGCCTTCGGTGAACGCCACTTGGTCAATCTGCCCGGACACCCGCGGACGAATCTGCACGGTTTCCGGCGCTTCAAGGCGCCCGGTGAACTCGTCCCACTCGTTGACCGGTTGTTCCAGCACCTTGGCCACGCTGACCTTGGCAGGAGGCATGGCGGCCGCCTGTTCCTGGGTCTTGCCGCACGCGCTCATCACCACCACGGCCAATATCGCCAGAGGGAAGCGCAAATGTTTGAGTGACTGTTCCATGAGGTGCATCCGCCAATGTATTTGAGATGGGCGGATCATGCGCGGGGAGGTGCTATGTCACGAATCGAATGAAGCAAAGGTAACTATCATTCGGAATGATATAAGCGCGGAGTCAGCCCTCTAGCATGGGGGTTTTGTTAGGGAGCTATCAATGTGATTGATGACAAAAGACTGTTGCTGAGGGTGCAAGGAACTTTCCCAGCAATCCGTGGGAGCATCACGGCGCCTCAAACGCATCACCCAGAAAGTCGATCAAGGACCGCACCGACGGCATCAGCCCACGCCTGGAGGGGAACACGGCGGTGATCACGCCTTCAGCGGGTTGCCATTCAGGCAATACGGCAATCAAACGGCCATCGGCCAGTTCGTCTTTCACGACCACCTGAGGCAGGTTGGCGATGCCCACGCCCGCCAGTGCTGCGTTTTTCAGGGTCGACATATCATCACTGACCAGGCGTGGCGTGTGCGCGACCTGGGCCGTCGCGCCGTCCGGCGCGGTCAGGTCCCACAGGTACGCAAGCAACGGGTTGCCCCAATGGATCGTCGCCAGCCCGGCAAGGTCAGCCGGTAGCGAGGGCAGGGGAGCGTCCTGCAGAAAAGTCGCGCTCGCCACCAGTACCTGAGGACTTTTAGCCAGTACCTTCATGACCAGCTCACTGCTTTCCAGCGGCGGGAAACACAGGTTCAAGGCCATGTCATAGCCTTCGCTGATGATGTCGACCTTGCGGTTGAAGCTTTTCACGTTCAGTTCGACGCTGGCGCATTGCGCCATGAATTGGGCGAGCATCGGCGCCACCCAGTAGTTGAGCAGCGCAGTGGTGCAACTCAAGCGGATCACGCCCCGCGGCTCTGATTTGTTGAAGGCAATCACATCTTCGGCCGACTCGGCTTCGGCAATCATCGCCACGCAATGGCGGTAATAGGCCTGGCCGATATCGGTGACCTGGAACTGGCGCGTCGAACGCTGTATCAGCCGCGCCCCCAGCCTGGCTTCAAGCTGGCTGACTCTGCGGCTCAAGGTCGATTTGGGCAGGTTCAGCGCACGGCCCGCCGCCGCAAAGCCGCCGTGCTCGACCACCTTGGCGTAAAGAAAGAGCTCGTTGAGGTCGAACATGGGCAGTGTTCCATTTTTGAGATGGCCAGGATTAATTCAACTTAGCCAGTATCGACAGCCATGTACACTCCGTTCAAATCGACGCAGTCACCGAGGGCACCACATGATCGACCGTTTGCGCTGGGCAACCCATCGTCTCACCAAGCGATTGTGGTTCAGAGCCTCCTTGTTCTCGCTTCTAGGGGTCGCTACGGCACTGCTTGCCGTTGTGTTCAAAGACTTCGTTCCCGAGTCCCTGCCCACGCGCATCGGTGCAGATGCGGTGGACAAGATTCTGGGCATCATTGCGTCCAGCATGCTGGCCGTCACGACCTTTTCGTTGAGCACGATGGTCACCGCGTACGGTGCCGCAAGTAGTGGTGTGACCCCGCGAGCCACCACTTTGGTGATGGAGGACACTACGACGCAAAACGCCCTCGCTACGTTTATTGGCTCATTTCTTTTCAGCCTGGTAGGCATCATTGCCCTGAGCACCGGCGCCTACGGCGCACAGGGTCGCGTGCTGCTGTTCGCGGTGACCATCGCCGTGGTTGTACTGGTGGTCTACACCCTGCTGCGGTGGATCGACCATTTGTCCAAGCTCGGCAGGGTAGGAGAAACCATCGACCGCGTCGAAAAAGCGGCCATGGCGGCCATCAGCCAACGCGCCCAATGGCCCTGCCTCGGCGCTGCAGCCTACCCGGCCGATCACGCTCTGGCCCCCGGCGCAATGACCATCGAAAGTGAGCAGACGGGCTATGTGCAGCATATCGACGTGTTGGCCTTGGGCGCTATCGCGCAGCATGACTGCACGCATATTTACCTGGAGGTGGTGCCGGGAACCTTCGTACACGAAGGCATGCCACTGTTGCACGTGGTCAGCCTGGGCACCAGGCAAGACGATGGCACACAGGCCACCAGGGAAAAGATCCTGTCTACGCTGACCATCGGTAACCGTCGCACATTCGAACACGATCCCCGTTTCGGGCTCTGCGTCCTCTCTGAAATCGCTTCGCGCGCGTTGTCACCTGCCGTCAACGATCCAGGTACCGCTATTGATGTGATTGGCCGGGGAGTGAGAACGTTGACATGCTGGGGTAAGCCCGGCGGGTCTGGCCGGCAGACAGATCAGCAGTGTGAGCAGGTATTTGTTCGAGGGCTGAACGTCGATGATCTGTTTGAGGATTTCTTCGCCCCGATCAGCAGAGACGGTGCAGGTGTGTTCGAAGTGGATGCTCGCCTGTTGAAAGCCCTTATCAGCCTTGCCGAAATAAACCCTGTTCTGTTCAAAACGGCGTGCCTTAGGCAGGCGGACCAACTCATCACACGCGCGCATGCAACACTGACACTGCAGCATGAGAAGGAGCGACTAAGCGCCTTGGCCAAGGCGATAGGCGTGTAGGAGGCTATTGGGCCTGCAAGGGCCGTTTAGAGGCTATATGGATCCCCAAAATACCTGGCTTTGCATTGCTGTTGCCATTTCAGAGCTGGGCAGCGGCACTCAAGGCAGGGAATTAATGGCCTTTATGACCGCATCGGCGATGGTCTTTGTAATAAGCCGACGCTGACAGTTATCAATCGTCGGGCTCAGCCATGTGGGCAGGCTGTTCAGTACGGGCAAAATCGCCGTGAGCGCTCCCTCACGCAACGGCCCGCCGGGCTGATGGCCCTGCTGGCCGATCACCTTCATGAGTTGCGACTCATAGGCTCGCCTCAATCGCTCAACGCTCGCCTGCATCGGAGCGCCCAGGCAATTGGCGTCCATGACCGCTAACTTGAAGTGCCCGGTCATCTGTTCATGCAATTGAAGATGGCCTTCGATCAGTGTTGTCAGACGTTGTGCCGGCGTCAATCTACGGGTGTTGATCCGGTCGACGTGCGACAAGAGCGCCTGATACAGCTCTATCAGCCACTCATACAACATGGCTTCCTTGCTCTCTACATGGTGATAAATTGCTCCCGGGCTGATGCCAACATGCGCTGCCAATTCGCGCATGCTGACCTGGCTGAAACTACGCTCCTTGAACAGCTCCAGGGCTCTGCGCTGAAACTCCGAGCGGCTGAGCGCGAGAGCCGTCCTCATGTGTCGAGTGCCTGCTGCTTGGCAATTTCCTGGTTGCGCAGTATGAACCGCTGCAACTTACCACTGGGGGTCTTGGGCAGTTGCTCGACGAACTCGATTTCCCGTGGGTACGCATGCGCAGCCAGGCGCTGTCGGACATGCAGGCGCAAGACTTCTGCCAACTCGACACTGGGCAGGTACTCACGATTGAGCACGACAAACGCCTTGATCAGTTCGGTGCGTTGCGGGTCGGGCTTGCCGATCACCGCGGTTTCGACGACTGCCGGATGTTCGACGAGCGCGCTCTCCACATCGAAAGGCCCCACGCGGTAGCCGGACGTGGTGATCACATCGTCGTTACGGCCGACAAAGCTGATACTGGCGTCTTCATTGAGCTCCACGATATCGCCGCTCAAGTAGTAACGGCCCACAAACGCCTTGGTGGGCATGTGAAGGTAGCCATTGAACCAGCACAGGGGCGAGCGCTCGCGATCCACCGCCAGTACGCCCGGCTGGCCTGTCGGCAACTCCCTGTGCGCATCGTCCAGCACGACAATCCGGTACCCCGGCACCGCATAACCGGCAGAACCCTCGCGGACCCGATGGCGTAACCCATGGTGATTGCACAGCACCATGCCGATTTCGGTTTGGCCGTAATGATCGTGAATGACCACGCCGAGCTGTTCGGCGAACCAACGGATGACTTGTGGGTTGAGCGGTTCGCCAGCGCTGCTGACGACACGCAGTTGGCCACGTACGGCGTCGGCGAACTCGGCCCCGGCGTCAATCAGCAGGCGAAAGGCCGTAGGCGAGCCGGCCAGGTTGCTGATCCCGTACTTGGCGATAATCCGGCTGGTGCTTTGCGTGGTGAAAGGGCCGTCATGGAACAGCGTGGCCCGGCCGCACGCCAGTGGCCCGGTCACTGCGTAATACAAGCCATAGGCCCAGCCGGGGTCGGCGAGGTTCCAGAAACGGTCGTCTTCGCGCAGGTCGATTGAATCGCGCATATAACTTTTGAAGGCAAGGATGGCGCTCAAAGGCACCTCCAGCGGCTTGGCCGGCCCTGTGGTGCCCGAGGTGCACATCAGCAGGAACGACGCACGGGCGTCCAGCAGCTCAGGTGTGCAGTCGGGTTGTTGATGTTCCAGCACATCCCAAAACGCGTAGTCGCTGGGACGCCGTGAGGTGGCGTCGGTCACGATGACGTGGGGGCAGTCGAAGAGCTCGTCCAGCTTGGGACGATTGTGGGCGTCGGTCACGATCCAGCGCGCCTTGGAACAGTCCAGTCGCTGTTCAATGGCCTTGGGGCCGAACGCGGTAAAGAGTGGTTGGTAGACCGCCCCGATGCGCCAGGTTCCCAAGATGGCAATCACCAGTTCAACCGTGCGTGGCATCAGGCCGGCAACCCGATCCCCCGGCTGCACGCCATGGGCTCGCAGGAAGTTGCCGAAGCGCGCCGCGTGCGCCTGCAGTTCGCTGAAGGTGTGCTGCGTGGCGTGGCCATCGCGCGTTTCACAATACAACGCCACGCCATTGCCATGGGCATGCCGGTCGCAGCATTCAATGCAGGCATTCAAGGCGCCGGGTTCGCCGTGCAAGTCCCGGGCAGCCAGCTGTAGATAATCGAAGGATGAGACTGCTGAGTCGTAATCGCGCATAACGTACCTGGTTATTATTGTTGGAATATGTGCTTTGCCCACGCAGGCTGCGCGGCCACCTCTACCTCGGTCAAATGGGGTCAGCCTGCAAGGACGGCGTCGGCGCCGATAAGGCCAGGGAGTCAAAGGTTGTCGCCCCCGGCAGGGCTTGCCAGGCCGAGGGGCCAGCGGCGATTTCCTGAGCGCTCAGCAGGCAATTGTCGAGTGCGCGCTGCAGTGCCTGGGTGTCCAGGCCCTGGCCGATAAAGACAAGCTCTTGCCGGCAATCGCCGACAATGCTGTCCCACTTGGCCATGATGTTCTGCAACCGATATTCATCCAGCGGCCATTGCGCCTGCTCGATGAAGTTCCACCAGTGCGCGACGTAGTCCCACTGGAATTGCCTGCCGCTTTGCACCAGCAGGCCGGTTTCCAAGTGCCTGCTGGCGAGCCAGAAGTAACCTTTGCTGCGCAACAGTCGCCCGTTTCGCCAGGGCTGCTGGAGAAAATCGAGTAATCGCTGTGGGTGAAAAGGGGCACGCTCGCGGTACACCCAGGAGGTCACGCCATAGGTGTCCGATTCAGAGGCCGGTGCGTCGTCGGCCTGCATTTTTTTCATCCAGCCGGGCGAGGCCACAAGGCTGGGCAAATCAAACAGGTGAGTACCGAGGACGGCGGATAACTCCACGTTACCCTGAGTCATCGGTATGATCCGCGCGCTCGGGTTAAGGCCGGCGAGGATCGCATGCACGGCCTGGTAGCCGGGCTCGTCGATCAGGTCCAGTTTGTTGACGAGAATGACGTTGGCGTATTCCACTTGCTCGATCAGCAGGTCGGTCAGGTGGCGCGTGGGTGCGTCGTCGCGGTCCACGATGTCCGGCGATTCGAGCAATGCCTCAAAGCGACTGCCATCGACCACCGTCACCAAAGTATCGAGCCGCGCCAGTTCGCTTAGGCTGAAGCCCTGCGCGTCGAGGAAGGCGAACGTCTCGGCAACCGGCATCGGCTCGGAAATCCCCGTGGACTCGATCAACAAGTAGTCGAAACGTTGCTGGCGTGCCAGGGCGCTGATCTGCTCGAGCAAATCGGCGCGCAGCGTGCAGCAGATGCAGCCATTGCTCATCTCGATCAACTCATCGCGGCCCCGGTGCAGCGCTACGTCGTGCCGCACCTGCTCGGCATCGATGTTGACCTCGCTCATATCATTGACGATGACCGCAACGCGCAGGCCGTCGCGATTGCGCAGGATATGGTTGAGGAGGGTGGTTTTGCCGGCGCCGAGGAAGCCGGAAAGCACCGTCACCGGCAGTCGGCCTGCCAAGGCACCGTCCATCATGCGTTCACCGTGCCATCGGCGTGGTCCAGGTAGCTTTCGAACAGGTCGACCACCACGAACCCCTCATCTGCTGCATCGCCCCAGAGATCTTTCACGCGAAACTCGACGTGGTAGGTCGGCTGATGCGCCGCGCTCAGATCGCCGTGGCCGATAGCGTCAGGGAAGGGCCACTTTTGCGCGGTGCGGTGCACAACCACGCCTTCTTTGCCGCGCACGTAGGCCGGCATGCGGGTATGCCCGGCCACATACTCGTTGCGCACCACCACCCGGTCGCCCACTTCAAAGGGCGGGCGGTCGCTGATCGCCGGGCGCCCGCTGGCATGCGCGGGGTTCGCCAGCTTGAAGTGCGAACCCAGGGCCTGGTCGAGTTCCGCCTGGGTGATCACACCGGTTTCGACCAACAGGGTGGCGGTCGCGATGACATAGCGTTCGTAGTATTGGGTGCCGACATGTTGGCGCACGTCGAGGCGCTCCACGGCATGGCGAACTTCGTCCACGCTGAACTTTTTCAAGTGATCGGCACCGACAAACATCAGGCTGTAGGCCAGGTGTTCCCAGTCCTGCTTGAACACGGGTTGGTAGCTCAGGCTGTTGATGGTGTGAGGGATTTTGCCAAAGCCTTGAAACCCACCGAGATCGTGAAAGCCATCCATTGTGAATACCTCTGAAAAATGCAAAAAACAAAGGGCACCGTTTACGCCACGTAAGGCAGCGCCACGCCGATAAGAACATCCTTGGTGATCAGTTTTCGCAGGGCCTCTTCATCCATGGATTCGCTGCCCTTGGGCCGTACAGGCAGCACCAGATAGCGGGTTTCGGCGCTGGTGTCCCACACCTTGACGATGACGTCGGCCGGCAGCTCGGTGCCCAGCTCCCGCAGGACGGTGCGCCCTTCGCGCACCAGTCGGGCGCGGAACTCGAAGCCCTTGTACCACTCCGGCGGCAAACCCAGGACAGGCCAGTTGGTGCAGGAGCACAGGCTGCACACAATCACGTTTTTCACGCTGGGCGTGTCTGGCAGCGCAACAATGTATTCACCCTGCGGGCCGGTATAGCCAAATTGGGCGCACGCCGCGGTGCCGTCTTTGAGCAGCAGTTCGTGAAACTGCGGGTCCACCCAGGCTCTGGCGACCACTTGAGCCCCGTTCTCCGGGCTCCACTGGTGTGCCATCAGCTGTGTCATGTGGTCGATGTAACCGTCGGGGATCAGATCCTTCTGCTTGAGCACTTGCAGTAGCGCTTGCGCGCGTTCTCCCGGTGTTGATGTGGTTGCTTCATGTGCGCTCATAAGTTGACTCCTCATCGTTGAGCTTCTGGGCAGCGCCTGGCGGCTTGTTCTTTTTGCGCTGCGCGGGATTACCGGCTAACAGTTTTTCCAGTCAACCGACGCCTCGAACGCTGCGCCAGCCTGGTAAATCGTGCCTTCGGCATAGTGCTTGCTGACCAGCATCATCCCGACAGGTAAACCGTCTACCAGACCACAGGGAATCGACATGGCCGGATGCCCGGTGATGTCCTGGGCAGAGGCATTGCCGATCATTTCCAGTGCACGGGCCACGTACTCGGTAATCGAGCAACCCGGCTGCGGGTGGGGTTGGGCGATGATCGGGACGGTGGGCATCACCAGCAGGTCATACCGCGCCAACGCGGCGTCATACCCGGCACGTGCCACGCGCCTGAGGTTTTGTGCCTTGGCGTAGAAACGTCCGTTGTAGCGTTCCAGACCGTATTGCCCGACGAACATGCACAGCTTGAGAGAAGCGGACAGGTCATTGGCCTGATCGCGCCATCCGGCTTGCTGGTCCAGCAACCCGAGGTCATACAGCCCTTGCCAGTTAAAACCGGCCCCATTGCCGTGCATCATCTGCATCATCAAGCCTTCACAGCCGATGGGGTGCCATAGCGAACCGGCAATGCTGTGCTCAGGCACCGACACCTCCTCGACCTGCGCGCCCAGCCGCGAAAACGCTGCAATGGCTTGACGTACGCAAGAGGCCACACGTGGGTCCTGGTTGGCCAGTTCAAAACCTTCGCGCAGGATGCCGATCCTCAGCCCGCTGACACCGCGTTCCAGGTAATCGCTGTAAGCGTCGACCTGCGGCGCGGCTTGTCGCGGATCGAGCCCATCGGCGCCGGCCATGACTTCCAGCATCAAGGCGTTGTCGCGCACGTTTGCGGTAATGGGGCCGGCGTGATCGATAGTCGCTTCGATGGCCATGATGCCGGTGTAGGGCACCAGTCCGTGGGTCGGCTTCATGCCGTAAGTGCCGCAGAAGGCGGAAGGGATGCGGATTGACCCGCCCTGGTCACCGCCAACTGCCAGGTCGACCTCGCCGGCGGCAACCAGTGCTGCGCTGCCGGAAGACGAGCCTCCCGAGGCAAAGCCCTGGCGAAAGGGGTTGTGCACCGGTGCAGGATCGGAGGTGTGGCTGCCGCCGGACAGGCAGTAGTGTTCGCACGTTGCCTTGCC
This sequence comes from Pseudomonas sp. 22072, assembly GCF_052046095.1. NCBI lineage: Bacteria > Pseudomonadati > Pseudomonadota > Gammaproteobacteria > Pseudomonadales > Pseudomonadaceae > Pseudomonas > Pseudomonas sp. 22072. The sequence goes on along the minus strand of NZ_JBQEQE010000019.1, from coordinate 46,330 downwards.
GAGGATGGTCGCGCCGGCATCCAGCAAGCGCGTGACAACCGTGGCATCGAAGGCGGGAACGAAGCCTTCAAGCGGCTTGGCACCATTCATCATGGGGACGCCAGCCAGTGAAATATTGTCCTTGAGGGCGACCGTTTTACCCGCCAGCTTGCCTTCGCGCGCACCGTTGACTTCGGTGCGGAAGTACCAGGCGTTGAGCGGGTTGTGTGCGGCCGAGGGACGATAGCCCGAGCTGCGTTCATAACGGACCGGCGGGATGAAGTCCGGCAGCTCGTCAACAAGGTCATATGCGTCGAAGCTTGCCTGCATAAGCGCCAGGTATTCATCGGCTTGCTTTGCACTGAGTTGCATGTGCAGGCTGCTCGAAATATCCAATAGCTGTTCAAGGGTGGGGCGAGCGATTGCCATGGTTGGGCTGTCCTTATCGTAAGTGGCCGAAAAGCACTGCGTGCTCAATATCAGCGAGCCTGGGGCTCAAGATAGTCCGCGCATCCAGCCGGCGGCTTGGTTGAGAAAGACATCGACTTGGTTGAGCCGGACACCCAGGCGCCAAGGGCGCGCGGTCGCAGTTTCTGGCGTTAAAAAATGTGCGCGTAGCGCAGGTTCATGCGGAAGTCTTCGCGGGTGCCGTTGTCCACCGAGAGGTCTTTGCCCAATTGCAGTTGCACCTGGTCGGTGGGGCTGACGAACTTGGTGGCGGTGAGACGCAAGTTGGTGGTGCCTAGTTCGTTGTCCTGATTGACATGCTCGACGTTTGTCTCGCCACCCCAGGTACGCCCCAAGCCAATACCAAAGGTGGTGGTGGCGTCCGGCATGTAACGCCCCATGATCTGCGCTGCGTAGGACACGTCCTGCTTCATGCGGTCGGCATTTGCACCGTAATCCGTATTGTCGCCATACCAGGTCGCGCCGCCGACCAGGTCCATCGCCCATTTCTCTGTGAAGTGCTTGACGTAGGCGCTCTGCAGTTCGAATTTCCAGCGGTTCTCCCCTAGGTTAAGCGCGTCGTCCTTGTCATACGTCCCCGAAGGCACATACACATAGGGGGCGATACTGAGGGTGTCGCGGGCTTCGTTGAACCGCCATTTCACCGGCGCGGTGAGGATCAAGTCGCCCACGCCTCGAGTACTGCCCAGTGCTGAGGCGTCACCTGCGCCGGAGACGTGCCCGAAAGGCAAGAGGAATTGCGGGTCGATAGTGACTGTGTCGCTGAGCGCATACACATGGAGCAGACGCAGGATGCCAACGTCGGAGGTCACCCTGAGGTCAGAGCTGGCCTTGTGGCCGTTGGCGTAAGCCGAGTCCGTAGTGGCGTGCTGATAATAAATCGCACCGATAGTGGCGCCGACCGGATATTGCTCGTAATCGCCAGGCGCGACTTCACCCGCGTTGGCGTGGAGGGCGGGCAACAGGGTTGAGAGAGTCAGCAGGTGGATCTTGTTCATTGTTTATTCCTCGCAAAGGGGACCGGGCCACCCGTGAAGGGTGGCAGGCGGTAGAAGCCGGGTTGTTAAACGCCGCGGGCGCTCAGGCTGTGGGCGGCAAGGCGTCGCGCAACATGCCGGTTTGCGAGTGACAGTTGATGTACTCGAAGACCTGGCTCTTGGCGTCGGACACGGACACCTCGTGGTACAGCCTCAACTTCTTCAAACCCGCGGCCACGCGAAAGAACGTCACGAAAATACGCAGGTGGGTAGGGTGGGATTCAGCCCAGCGTTCGAGTTTCTCCACCGAGCGCCAGTGACCGATGTTGTAGCTCAGGTCGAGAACGTTGCCGTCCAGGTCGATATTGCGCACGAACCTGTTGCTGTAGCAGCCCAGCGGCTGACCGTTGTCACGCAGGAAGTCCATGCCGTCCTGCAACGTCGGTAAAATTTCGTCGAGGTAGAGGGAGCGCTCCTCTGCCTGGGCATCCGCCCAGTCCTGGCCTGAACGAATCAGTGTGAGGTTGTCGTGCCCCAGCACCACGACGCGTCCGCCCTTGGCGGGGTCGCCCGCGACCACTTGCAGCTCGCTCGTGGGCTTCATCCAGTCGGTCTGGGAGATCGGGAAACGGTCGCGCATCGAGCCCCAATAGCCGTGCTCTTCGATCTCGCCACTGGTGGCATCCATGACTGCGCCGACACCGGGCAGGTTTTCCTGGAAGGCGTATAGCGTCTCGAACTGCTCGGCGCGTGGCGCGGTGATTTCGCGGAAGTAACCCAGGCCTTCACCCAGGCGATCCGGTGAACTCCACCAGTCATTCACCTGGGGTGAGCGCAACCAGCGGCAATGGGCGGCAGGGTCTTTCCAGTACCCGACCACAATCAGATTATCAAAGCCGCTGCTGTCGGTGTGCTGGGTCAAATCGTAGTTCTGCGGGCCCTCTGCCAGGCTGAAACTGCCGACGATGTGGCGCATAGCCTGCAAGGCCGCCTCGCGCTGGGCATCTCCTTGATATTGCACGCCCAGATAAGCCATCACCACTTGTTGCAGTTGCTCATCGGCGCGCGCCACCCACATCGGGAACGGCGGTTGGTACTCTTCGGGTACACGGCGGGACAGGGTGCGTGGGCATTTCAGATGTGTGTCGATTGCAGATTCCATCTTGAGCTCCTCGTTATTTTCGTTCAGGCCTACGGGTGGGCGTCATCGCGTCGGCGGCAGGGGGCGCTTGGCGACCTGCCGTCGGTGCAGTAGCTGCATGGCCCCCCATTCAATCAACCAATAAGCCGACTCCTCAGGCGCGAGGTCGCGCCGTTGCAGAAGCCAGGAGGAATCAGCCAGTCGTGGTGCAGAGTGTCGATGCATGGCGTGCCTCATCAGCGGGGTATGAGCTGCTGCGAGGTGGAAATTATGCCGGCAGAGAAGGCCGCGCTTTGTTAGGCGAGACAACCGCTTGGTTGGCAAAGACAGTCCTGCTACGGAGGTTCACCTGTGGTCTGCGCTGGTGCACACGTGCTGATGGCGTGATGTGATGTGCGCTTAAACGGGCATAGGCGCGAGACCTGTGGCGAGGGAGCTTGCTCCCGTGACGGCCTGACAGCCGCCTCCCTCTATCTGACAGCCGTCGGTGCAAATGTGGAAGCTGGCTTGCCAATGCATTTGGCGTGTTAATTGCTTCGATGGCTGACAATCGGCCGCACGTTACAACTTCTCGAGCGCCTATTGCATCGTTGTCGAGGTCAGCGTCATGAACCCGAACACTCAGTATTCGACCCTTGCCGTCCCTGCAACACGTCGGTTTGATTATTGGAAAGAAGTGGTCTGTCGTCATTGCCTGGCGGCCGATAGCAAACCCTTGTCCCAGAGCCGCTTTGATGGCTCGCTCACCCTTAATACAGTCGGCGCGCTGGACATCTGTACGCTGTCTTCGCCGCTGCATTACTGGGAGCGTTCCGAGCAGCACCTGCGCAGCGGTCCGGCCGAAGATTTATGGTTGGGTTTCGCTCGAAAGGGCCATGGGCAAATCGAACAAGGCTCAAGAAAAGCCAACCTGGCGACGGGCAACTTGTTTCTTTATGACGCAACCCAGGCGTTTCGCTTCAGCCTGGGTGGTACCGAAAACCACTTGATCCGTATTCCCAGAGCGTTGCTCACCGAACGCCTGCCGCGTATTGCCGAGTACACCGCGATGGTCCTCGACGACCGGCGCCCAGGCGTCGTGCCCTTGCGTGAAATGCTGCACCAGGCCGCGAGCACGCCTGCGTCGCTGCAGGATGAGCGCATCTCGAATCGTTACTCAAGTGCTGTGCTTGATCTGCTTGTAATCAGCCTGGAACTCCAGGACCTGAAAACCAGCCATCAGGAAATGGATCTCTACGGCCGCATCATGCAGTACATCCAACGCCACCTGACCGAGCCGGACCTGTCGATTGAAGCCATCGCCAAAGCCCACAATGTGTCCACCCGCACCGTTACTCGGGCCTTCGCACGCTACCAGAAAACCCCCGTTGCAGAGATCTGGAAAGAGCGCTTGAATGCCAGCCGAGAAGCAATCGAGCGTGGCCAGGTACGCAGTGTGTCCGAAGCGGCGCTGGACTTTGGGTTTTCTGATTTCTCGCATTTCAGCCATGCGTTTCGCAAGGCGTTTGGCGTGGCACCGAATACGCTTTTACGCCGCGATTGAATTGCAAGAAGGAGCGCTTGTGCCGGGTAGCGAGCCTCTGAAAAGTCAGGAATGAAAGAGGCTATCCGGATCCCCACAAAGCATTTTGATTGGGCTCCAGGACAATGTTTTCAGGTCGATAACGCTTTTGTTTGCCCTCATTCGCATCGAGTGTGCGATTGATCGCCAATGGCGATTTCCGAAGGACTCCAGTCTGGCAGGGGCTGGTACTCAGTGTTTTTCTCTCGCAGGGATCGTTTTTGTGGTTTGGCCGAGAGTCTTGAGCTTATCGGTCAGCATCATTCGTTCAGTGCAGCACCGAGTGCAGCCAGCGCTACGGCATTGCGATTCGATATAGCGGGACGAGGTTGCTTCGGCGTGATCGCCACCGTGAGCGCCCCTTCTACGGCAGCTGTAACCGCGTGCGCCTGAGTGCCAGTGGGTGGTTGCACGGGTGTCTTTCCTCCAGCAAAAGCCACTATTTGGGCGATATTCTCTGCTCAAAGGCTGGCATAATGCCTTGCTTTTACCGCAAGGACGCACGGACGCCATGTTAAAACCAGCCTACCTTCTTTTGTTTTTCTTCACCCTCGCCGGCTGTCAAAGCCTGCTTCGACCTGCTGATTACGATTCCCTCCACGTTGGCTTTCGCTGCATGGGCCTTGCTGGTATAGAGCCCTTCAACCGAGACAACTTGCGTTATATCGAACGCTTCGCCGGTTACGGCAACGCCACCTGCATGGCCATGCTGGGCAAGCTGTATCAGGAAGGCGGGCACGGCGTCGATCAGGATTTTCGCAAGGCCCGTGCCTTGTTCGTAGAGTCCGCCAAGATTAAACCGGCCACCAATGTGCTGCTGGGTCAGATGGCCGAACGCGGCGAGGGTGAACCCGTGGACTATGCCAAGGCGCGCCAGTTCTATCGCCTGTCTGGCAACAATGCCGTGCTGGCGCTGGGGCGTTTAATGGAGGAAGGCAAGGGTGGCCCGCAGGATTTGCCTGGCGCCTTGGCACTCTATCTGGGCGCAATCCGTTACTGTGGCGACGAAGAGTGGCAAGCCATGAATCGTCTGCGTCTGGCAGGACAACCGCTGACTGAAGACCAAATGAAACGTTATCAGCAAATCTGGCTGACGAGTTTTCTCAAGCTGCAGACTCGGCGGCTGGCTGTCCGGGAAGTGTTTGAAGCGGTCAATGCCACGGGCGAGAAGAAGAGCGTGCGGCTGTCCTATCGCTTCACGTCAGACAGCGGTACGCCGAAAGTAACGATGCTCACAGGTTCGGGCGACGCGAATGTCGACGCATGGGTCATGAAGGCCGCGTCGCAAATCACAATGGGCAACGCCGCGCCGCTGACCGACAGTTCGGGCGTGCGGGAGATCGTGGCGCCGCTGGTCTTCGTGCCTCAAGACACCCAGCGCATGATGGGGTTCTGCGGGAGAAAGCCCTGCGGTTGACGGGTTTCTCGCGATTTGTAGCGCTCATGAATATCTGCACGCTGAGAGTCCAACATGGAGAAGGCCAGGGTGCGGTCAACTGCTTCCAAGAGGTCTCGGTGCACCGCGTCGTCGAATGGAGTGGATGAGTTTCCCAGGGATGAGAAGGGGCAGAAATGATCAGCTAAACAGCCTGCCACATGGTCCCTATAAACTTTCGGGATCGCCAAAAAACATTTTGACTTGGCCCTAGCGCAGTATTTTCAGGTCGGAAAAACTAAACTATGCCCCCAGTTGTGCCCCACGTAGCGCGGGATATGCGGGCGATCGAGATTTACGATCTCTGAGGCAATCAATGCGCCCAGCCAAGAAACACCTGCTTGCGCACCACAGCGAACTCAAAAAACGCATCAGCGAGAACACCCCCAACGCAGCTTTGAAGCGAATGGATTACGAGAGTCTTCTAACTGGCTACGGCATCCGCGGAACCATTTCGATAGAACTGAAAGAGATCGGCTACCCCAAGATCTGGGTAGATACGCAGTTGTTCCCATGCTGATCCGAATAAGGTGGGTTCGGCCTATAACCATGCCAAATATCTTGAGGACGAAGAAGGCCAAGTCAATCCAGTCGTCAAGCTCTGTCCGGGGGGATGTCGCCGAGGTCGCGATACAGTGAGCATGAGGAAAACCATAGTCATGCGTGGTCGTCCCTGGTTTTAACGGGTTGTGCGAAAACGTCGGCAAGGGCACACCGAGGACGGCGCACTAAAGCCTATCGAATGGTGTGACAGAGGAAGCGGCATGGACACACGTATCCAGCCCTCTACATAAATTGATTGCTCGACATCAAATCACCGCACTGGAAGTGCCTCCCAGTGGATTAATATGGATGCTATCTGGAACAGGCGCACGCAGTTTCGATGTTGGAAGGAGATTTCTGGTCGCAACTTGGCTCCTGGCCTTATCGGCAGCCAATGTATGTCCGCCCGAGATGCGAAAATAGACTGATCGCCCAATGAAGGGCTCGTTCGGCGGAAATTGTCCGCCAGGGACATGACGATGGACAGTAAGACAGAAGCAGCAACGCCCGACTCGACCATGGATGCATCGATTTTCCAGAGCGCGCTCCCCAACGCCGAGAAGCTTGAGCAGGCGCGTACGCAGTTGCTTGACCTCTCAGCGCGAAATCGACTCCTTAATATGCCGCGATCGAGCCGTACCTCGGCGATAGCGATCGTTGATGAGAAGACATCCGAGGTCTATCGCCTCCTCGTTCGGGAGGGAAAAGCGTTTACCTTCCTGGCCGGCAAGGCGGCAACTGATGAGTCCGATAATGATTCGGCAGCCGACGATGCAAAGCCGGCCAAAGACTCCGATGAAATCGACCAGCTTGCCCAACCCGACGACAGCGTCGACGAGAGGGGCGTGCTCACCCGTCACAGCGACACAAAACTCCAGACTCGCCTCACGGGCAGGGGTCTGCAAAAGCATCTGCTCGAGCTCTACCTGAACTCAAAGACACTCGAGGAAGAGCAGGGCGTCAACGTCCTCTTTGCTTCCCTTGGCGCCCTCAAGTGGATCGATCCGAACAATGCGGCCAACGTTCGCCATGCGCCACTGATCTTAATTCCGGTCGAGTTGAACCGCGGAACGGCGGGCGAGAAATTTCGACTCAAGGCCCGCGCTGAAGATGTCGCATCCAACCTGTCGTTGGAAGCGTACCTGGACCGCATCCACAAGCTTCGTATGCCCGCCTTCGAAGCCAGCGACAGCTTCGACATCGATGCCTATTTTGCAGAGGTCGCGGCTGCGGTGGCGGACAAGCCCCAGTGGGAAGTGCTGCCGGATGAGATGACCGTCGGGTTCTTTTCGTTTGCCAAATTCCTGATGTACAGAGACCTCGACCCTGCCGTGTGGCCCAAGGGCAACACACTCGTCGATCGCGCACTCATTAAGGGCCTGCTCTCAGACGGCTTCCCAGGTGGAGAGGGAATGCTCGACGAGAGCGCCAACATCGATCCGGTTATCTCGCCGGCGGACATGCTCCACATCCTCGATTGCGACAGTTCGCAAGCCATTGCCATCCATGAGGTGCGTCGCGGTCGCGACATGGTCATCCAGGGCCCTCCTGGCACCGGCAAGAGCCAGACGATCGCCAATATCATTGCTTCGGCTATCAAGGACGGCAAAACGGTCCTGTTCGTGGCCGAGAAGATGGCTGCTCTGGAGGTGGTAAAACGGCGCCTTGACGAAAAGGGCGTGGGCGATGCGTGCCTGGAACTCCATAGCAACAAGGCCAATAAGCGTGCGGTACTCGATGAGCTGCGACGCACCTGGGATCTCGGAGCGCCGAAGCCAGCTCCCACGGGAAGCCTTATTGCTCGCCTGACCGAAGCGCGGGACGAGTTGAACGGCCATGTGGCCCGGCTGCATGCCGTCGACCCAGCATCCAGTCTGTCCTCTTTCCAGGTCATGGGCCATCTCGCACGCCTGCGGCAAGCGGGGGTGATGCCCAATGATGTCGTTCTGGAGGGGATCGAAGCTTGGGGGGCGGATGGTTTCGAACGGCGTCATGCGCTTCTGAATGACTTGGTCACACGGATCGAGATCATCGGCAGACCCGACGACCACGCCTTTACCGGGGTGGGCATCGAAGCGATGCTGCCCACCGATCGTGAGCGTCTCGTCGCCCGTATCGAAACGCTGCGCGGCCAGCTCGAGGACGCCCGGCAGTATATGAATGCTACTGCCAGTTTGCTGGAAGCCCAGCCTCCGTCCAGGCTCGACGAACTGGCCGCTGTCAGCGCACTCGCCCTGCGCATCAGTGTGGCGCCTGTGCTTGATATCGACGCTATGGCAGATGACGGTTGGTCGAACGTATCGGCGGTCGATACATTGCTGGCGTTGGGTCATCGCTATGCCGCCTTGCGCCAGTCGCTGTCGAGCGAAGTCAATGTCGAGGCGTGGGACGAGGACACTCACGAAGTGCAGCAGGCGCTCACCGAATGCCCTGGTGACTTCGATGCGGACGCTGTTCGCCGCCTCTGCGCCGTCCGCGACGCCATCCCGGCGTTATTGCAGGCGGGCCGCGGTCTCGCTCACGCACTGGGCCGCGAATGCACGCCGACCGCTGGGGAATTTGCCCGCCTCGCCAAGATCGGCGAGCGGGTTGCAAATGCGCCACCGGCAAGCCCCGAAACGTTCGCTTCCGAGCTATGGGACGGCGGCGTAGAGCGGGCCGGGCAGATCGCCCAAACCGCTGCCGACCTCGAAGGGGTTCGTACGTCACTGGCAGGTCAGCTCCACGAGCTCGCCTGGGATATCGACGTAGGTCCCGCCCGCGCCGCGCTCGCGGCCAAGGGCACGAGCCTGTTCCGCTTCCTTAGTGGCGACTGGCGTGCAGCCAACAAGCTCATGCGCTCGGTCCTGGTTCAGCCCGCCCAACCTCTCCCGGTGACCCTGGCTTCTCTCGATACCCTGATCCGCGGTCAGGAAGCGCGGCGTGTGCTGCGCGATGAAGACGGCTTCGGCAAGGCTGCCTTCGCTGAAGACTGGCAAGGCGATCGCTCGGCCTCCGCGCCGCTGGTGGCTCTGGTTGAATGGATGCGGTCCCTGCGCGGGCTCGGGGCAGAACCCCGCCTTATCGCTTCCCGCGGTCCTGAGAAGGATGATGTCGCCCAGCGTTCGAAGCACGTAAGCCTTTTGCTCTCCCAGGTCGCTCCCGACCTGTCCGGCGTCCATACCGATTTTCTTGCACAGGCAACGCAGGTGTTCGGTGACGCCACCGCGCCTGAACAACTCGACCTCGAGTCGTTGTTGCAGCTCGCCGTCCGCCATACGAACGCCTGGTCGACGGCCAGCCGCTTCCTGATTCAGCCCCCCACCAGCGCAGCATCAGCCTGTGCCATTTTTGAAAGGCTGGACGCGGGACGCGAGGGGCGCCAAGGCGTACGAGATGGGTATAGCCTCGGCCACGCGCTGTTCGGCTCCGCGTGGCGAGGGCTTGACAGTGATTGGGACGCCCTATCGACAGCTGCTGGTTGGCTGAAAGTCAATGGAGACATCCGCGCGCTGGCCGGTCGAGTCAACGAGCGTGAGGCGCTCATTCCTCGCGCCAAGGCTCTTGACGAGCAGGCCGCGCATCTCGCCACGGCCTTCCACTCCATTGCAGATGAGCTGGCACTCGATCTGTCAGCCAGTGTCGGTGCGCCGCGGATCTATGAGGTGCATTTGGATTCCCTGGCAGCACGGCTATCACGCTGGGTTACCGAACAGGAAGAACTACACCGGTGGCTGGCCTATCGCGATCGTGCTGCACGAGCCATTCGCGACGGTTGCGCGGATGTCGTCGCCAGACTTGCCGATGGACGGCTATCGACGACGAGCGCGGTCGCTGCGTTCGAGTTCGCTTATTTTGAAGGGCAATACCGTCGGGTGCTGAAGGCTGAACCGGCTCTGGGCCGCTTCGATGGCGTCGCCCACGGCCATATCGTCCGCGAGTTCGCCGACCTTGACCGCCAGCGCATCGCAGCGGCGGCAGGCGAAGTCGTTCAGGCTCACCACCAGAATGTTCCTCGAAGGGACAGTGGTTCGATTGGCCCACTCGGGGTGCTTCGGGGGGAAATTCAGAAGAAGAAGGGTCACATGGCCTTGCGAAAGCTGGTCGAACGCGCGGCCCCTGCGCTCACCGCCCTGAAGCCGGTCTTCATGATGAGCCCGTTGTCGGTCGCGCAGTTCCTGCCGCCGGGCGCACTGGAGTTCGACCTGCTCGTGATGGACGAAGCGAGCCAGATCCAGCCGGTCGACGCCCTGGGTGCGGTGGCTCGCGCCAAGCAGGTAGTTGTGGTCGGTGACCCTCGTCAGCTACCGCCAACCAGTTTCTTTGCCAAGCTCACCAGTGGCGATGAAGACATCGACGAGGATGAGCCAACGAAGGTCGGCGATGTTGAAAGCATCCTTGGCCTGTTTACCGCACGCGGCCTGCCCATGCGCATGCTCCGCTGGCACTACCGTAGCCGTCACCAGTCGCTCATTGCGGTCAGCAACCGCCAGTTCTATGAAAACAAGCTGTTCATCGTCCCCAGCCCCTGGACTCAGGAGGGTGGGCGGGGCCTGCGCTTCCACCCTGTTCGGGATGGCGTCTTCGGTTCACCGGTCAAGAGCGTCAACGGGCCGGAGGCCAAGGTAGTCGCTGAGGCCATCGTCCAGCACGCCCGACTGCACCCGAAGCTGTCCTTGGGTGTAGCAGCGTTCTCCGCATCGCAAAGCCGCGCCATCTTCGACGAGCTTGAAGTGCTGCGCCGTGGTTTGCCAGCGGAGGTGGAGGCCTTCTTCAACCGCCGCAACAGTGAGCCGTTCTTCATCAAGAACCTTGAAAACGTTCAGGGTGACGAGCGGGATGTCATCTTCATCTCGGTTGGCTATGGACCGACCGTACCGGGCGGCAAGGTACCCATGCGTTTCGGGCCTCTCAACAACGAGGGCGGCGAGCGCCGGCTCAACGTGCTGATCAGCCGTGCCAAGCAGCGATGCGAGGTGTTCTCCTCGATCACCGATGAGGACATCGATCCCGCATTTTCCGCCAGCCGCAAAGGAATCGAGGCGTTCCGCATCTTTCTCCGCTATGCCCGCACGGGGAAGCTCGACACGGCGGCCGTCACGGGACGGGACTTTGATTCCATATTTGAAGAGCAGGTTGCCTCGGCTCTCGAATCTCGCGGATACAGTGTCCAGCGTCAGGTGGGCCTGGCCGGGTTCTACATCGACCTTGCGGTGACTGATCCGGAGCGCCCAGGTCGCTTCCTCCTGGGCATCGAGTGCGATGGCGCGTCGTATCATAGCGCCCAGTCCGCCCGGGACCGTGACCGTCTTCGCCAGCAGGTTTTGCTCGATCATGGCTGGAACCTCCACCGTATCTGGAGCACCGATTGGTTCCAGCGTCCACAAGAGCAACTCGACCTTGTCTGCCGGCAGATTGATGCGGCTCGTGCTGCGTTCGACGAGCGCGTAGTCGAAGAGGTCCTTTCAAAAGAGCAGGCTGTCGATGCAGCTGCCATCGAACGGGAGCTGAGGACGGAAGACGGTGATTTCACCTTCGAACCGTATGTCGAAGCGAACCCACAGCGGCCAACACATCGTTCGGAAGAAATCCACGATACCCCGACCGGCGTTCTTACCGAGATTGCGGTTGATGTTGTGCGTATAGAGGGACCCGTGCATGCCGATGAGGTCGTGTCCCGTATCCGTGACGCCTGGGGCGCCAAGCGAGCTGGTAGCCGGATTCAGGACGCCGTCGAAAGGGCCATCGATGTGGCTGTCCGCCAGAACTCTGTGGTGCGTGACGGCGTTTGGCTCGCCATGGCCAGCGCGCCTGTCGTTCCACGCGATCGTTCGCAGGTATCTTCACTGGCGCTCCGCCGGGCGGAGTACCTACCGGAGGCAGAACTTGCAGAGGCCATCGTCATCGTCGTAGCGCGTAACTTTGGCGCGAACCGCGATCAGGTCATCGAACGCGTTGCGCGCGCCATCGGCATCCGAGCTATCTCGGCTTCGGTACGAGAACGTGTGGCGGCGATGGTCGAGCACGTCGTCGCCTGTGGTCGTTTGGTTGATGAAGAAGGCCTCCTGAAGGTTCGGGAGTAGCTATTTTCTTGGGGGCGTCCTGACCGGTCCTAGAGTGTCATAAGACATTTGCGGTCGGTGAGGCGTCCGGCGACACGATGAGGACTGCTGGGCAGACCGTTATTTAGCGTGGAAATCTGAGCATCAGCCTTTCGTATGCGTAACCTCTGACAGGCACAACTTAAGGTAGGGAGAATGACAGTAGTGGAATATTGCGTTTTCTAGGGATGGTCTGAAGCACGCGACTATTCAGGCGTGAATACCCAAGTCAAGCTGAAATTTACTTGAGTGGGGACAGCAAATCAGAAAAACGGCCCGAAAAGACGCTTTTCAAACCCGTTTTTTGCCTTGCAGAAGGGCCATCGGGCCCATTTGTCTCAGGGCGGACGCACCTGTCCTGCCATGTCCAATAAACGTCGCCGCGACATCCATAGGTTCGACAAGGCAAACAAAGTGGTCCTATGTGCATGGTTCTTGGCCAGCCCGCGAAATCTCACCTCGGCAGTATGGGCTCAGCAGTTGATTGAGTGAGCACAACGTGCTAGCTCACTGCTTTGGGATTCTTAATCTTCGGTATTCCCCGAATTTTGACCCAGTCTGACTACCTTTTTGGATGCTGTGGCGTTTTTATACGCCCTCATCTGACCTGCCATCAAATTTTTGGATCGCTCGCTGTTCAGCTTATAAATTATTGGTACGGCACCTTGGTTGGGATGCGAATACAGGTCGAACAAGAACTGATCTTTTTTGATATGAAATTCGAGATGGTTATAGTTGAAGAAAATTGTGCCGTCTTTCAGGCACGTGGGGAAAGTTGTTGTCCAAATATCAGTTGGTGGTGAAACGCTAACCTCCAAATAGTAGCCTGCTGGGAAGTTAGGTGCGCCGTCCGACAGTAAATAGTCCTTGATGGCAAGAGAGTCTTCTTCTGGCAAGGATATAGAATTGTAGTTTGGCCAGCCCTCTTGCGATGCTCTCCAGATGATGCTGAGCGCAAGGTAGTAAATTTTCTTCGATTCTAGGCCTGGAACATCTTTAGCATAGAGGCTTGAGTCTTTAAGTCCCTTGAGATGATCATATATGATCGGCATTTCATTTGGTCTGGGCGCGATCAGCTTTGCGCAGTAGTCCTCTCCGTATGTGGAGAAACGGCCTTCGCAGTTTTTACCAAGCAGATACTGCGTCACCTGACGTCCGAGATTGTTCAGGCGATTGCCGTCCGTCTTGAACTGAGTTTTTGTCCCCTTTTTCTTCATTCGATCTATGTATTTATAAAAGTGCTTTGGCAAGAGATGGCTGTCTTGTAAGTCATGCTCATCGTCGCAAAGGGCACATGACTTCTCGTTTTCAGCCATCTTGAATCCTCAATAATGCTCGTATGGTGGTGATGTCGGAGAGTCAATCGGCTGCATGTTCACCGTTCAGCTGAAAGCCTCAGGCCAGTCTATCGACTCACAGAGAGTCCGGTCGGAGCTATCCTCATCAATAGTCTGCTCGGCCTTAAGCTGGGGGCATCCTTTTGAAACCATCCAAAGCATGCCCTCAGATATGCCCCAACGTAGCAATCGTCTGGAAGTGAATGGATCTCCATGGCCTATGAAAAGCCAGAAATAATCAGCTAAAGAGCCTGCCAGACGAAACCTAAAGACTCTCAGGATCACCAAAAAACATCTGAATCCGCGACCTCAACCACCGCTCCCCCGGATCATTATCCTGCGACCCCCGCCACGCCATGTGCAGCTCAAACGAGCGCACCGGCAACGGCGGGTCCTCGGCACGCAAACCACCCGCTGACGTCAGCGCTTCCGCCGCATAATCCGGCACGGTGGCCAGAATGTCCGTACCCGCCAGCAACGTACCCAAACCATTGAACTGTGGCACCGCGAGCACTACGTGGCGCTTGCGGCCGAGTTTTTCCAGCTCTTCATCGATAAACCCGCTCAAGTCGCCGGCAAAGGACACGAGCGCGTGGGGCCGTGAGCAGAAGTCATCCAGGCTCAGCGAGCCCGGAACGCTGTCGGCGCGCAGCAGTTTGGGCAGGCTGCGGCGCAGTACCTTGCGCTTGGCGTTGGCGGGCAGGTCGGCGGTGTAGCTGACGCCAATGGAGATTTCACCGGAGGCCAGCAGGCCGGGCATCAGGATGTAATTGACGCGGCGTACCACCAGCACAATGCCGGGGGCTTCGGAACGCAGGCGTTTGAGCAACTGTGGGAGCAAGGCGAACTCGACGTCGTCGGAAAGGCCAATGCGAAACACGGCGGTGCTGGTAGCCGGGTCGAATTCGGCGGCGCGGCTGACGGCGGTGGAGATTGAGTCCAGCGCCGGGGAGAGCAGGGCGAAGATTTCCACGGCGCGGGCCGAGGGTTCCATGCTGCGCCCGGTGCGCACGAACAGAGGGTCATCGAACAACCCGCGCAGGCGTGACAACGCCGCGCTGATGGCCGGCTGGCCGAGGAACAATTTCTCGGCGGCGCGGGTCACACTGCGCTCATGCATCAAGGTTTCGAATACGATCAAGAGGTTAAGGTCGACACGACGCAGGTCGTTACGGTTCATCTTGTGTCCTGGAAGAGTCAGCAAACTTGATGTGAGCGGTCACGTAGCAACCCCCTGAGGTTCGATTCAGAAGGATGACCGGCATGAATCTTACGGGGAAAGGCTGGTACTCTGCACCGGCTAATTGATTTTTCCTACGATAGTTGAGGTGTGTTCCTCGCTCGCGGAATCAATGACAGGCATGTCGACTATTAATGGTGACCGGTGGTCTTACCCCCAAAGCCCAGATAAAGTTCATGGCATTAGAGGTTACTTTGACGAGGTTTGCGATGTCCCGCACGATCCGTTTTCACAAGTTTGGTCCGGCCGAGGTGCTCAAATGCGAAGAGCATGCGGCCGCGCAGCCCGCACCGGGCGAAGTGCAGGTGCGTGTCGACGCGATCGGCATCAGTTGGTACGACATTCTGTGGCGCCAGAACCTGGCGTCTTCTCATGCACGCCTGCCTTCTGGCCTGGGCCATGAGATGGCCGGGGTTGTGGTTGCCCTGGGCGATGGCGTGGATGACTTGGCGGTCGGCGATAAAGTCGCCAGTTTTCCGGCCGAGAGCCCCAATGATTACCCGGTGTATGGCGAGCAGATCGTCTTGCCCCGTTCGGCCCTGACCCGGTACCCGGATGTCTTGAGCCCGATTGAAGCCAGCGTGCATTACACGCCGTTGCTCATCGCGTACTTTGCGTATATGGACCTGGCGCGGGTCAAACCCGGCCAGTTTGCCCTGGTGACCGACGCCAGCCACTGTGCCGGCCCTTCGTTTGTGCAGCTGGGCAAGGCCCTGGGTGTGCGGGTGATTGCTGCCACCAAAGACAGTGCTGAACGTGAATACCTGCTGTCCCTCGGGGCGGAAAAGGTCATCGTTACCGAAGAACAAGATCTGCTGATGCAGATCAACAAGTTCACGGACAACCGTGGCGTCGACGTGGTGTTCGATGGCCTGGGTGGCCCGCAGATGTCGCTGCTCGGTGACGTCCTGGCGCCGCGTGGCAGCCTGGTGCTGTATGGCCTGCAAGGTGGCAACCAGACGCCGTTCCCGGCCTGTGCGGCGTTCCAGAAGAACATTCAGTTCTTTGTGCACTGTATCGGCAACTTCACCGGCAAGCCGGAGCTGGGCATTATCCAGGACCAGGTGGCGTTGCAGCGTGCGTTGCGCGATATCAACCAGCTGACAGCCGACCGTGTGCTTGTCCCACTGAAAACCACGGTATTTCCGTTCAGTCAGTTCGTCGAAGCGCACCGATACATGGATGAATGCCCTTGCCGCGAACGGGTGGCGTTGCAGGTTGAAGCTGTTTGAGCTGTAGGAGTATTCGCAAATGAATACTCCGGCGCCTGAGCTGATGAGGCAAATGCGCCATTTGACAGGGCTTAACCCGCACCGGGGTTGAGCCGCCGCACGGGCGCTGCGCCCCGTAAACAATACCGTTATTGCCCTACGCCGCCCTGAAATCCAGTGCGGCGCTGTTGTGTGGGCGTCATTTAAGTTGGGTTGGCAGGCCATCTGAACTGCTTTTCGACGCTCTTCTGTATCTGTTAATCATTGTTTGAGTGCCGATAATTGAGCCTTCTTTGTCATCTCAAGGATTGAGCCATGATTGAATGCCGGGCATTAACATCTCGCGCTTGCGGAACTAACGATGGTCTGATTTTTTTTTCGAAAAGTACAAAGTGTGCACCCCGTCGTTTTGCAAGAAGCCAGGATGAGTGGATGATTAATATTTGTCGGATGCTTCTCTAATTTCTTAGTTAAAGCAGTGTAGGACGTTGTCAGAGCCTTCCTAAGGCTGGCGGTCTTTGGCGCTGTAAGGCGCGCAGCTACGTGGTTCACGTCCTGGGATAGTCATCGACTGTTCTTTTGGTTGTACCTGCACTTTTGTTGCAGAGTGCTAATGTTGAATCCATGTCGTGCTGCGCAACGGATGACAAGCCTACAAGTGTAATAGGTCGAGCGCTCCTGTGTGGTAGTTGCTCGAAACTAATATTTCAACTCAGGTAGTAGAACGATGAGCACTATTCACGAACAAGCCATGAGCTATGTTTACCAGCAAGTTTTGCAACGTTTAGTGGGGCACTTTACCCGTGCTGAACGTACGGTGCTTCAATTGCTGATCCAGCGAATCGTGGTGGCCGCCGGTGGCATGGAGCAAGTGGGGAATTACAAAGTACTGATCGGGCACGGCGGCGGCGCAGTCAGCAGCTACACCTTGGCGATGCTGCGCGCTGCGCAACTGACCATCGCTGGGCGCGCGCCCAAGACTTTTCATTTGCGTGTGGCCACGTTGCGGCACGCGGGTATGACTCAGGCCACGCTCGATTCGCTGCACCACGGCTACGGCGCGCTATTTTTCCACGATGACCCACGGGTGGAACTGTTGATGGTGGAAAACCACGAAGTGCTGCCCTTCAATCATCAACGGCCTGCGGCCAGTGCCGGGCGTGAAGTGAGCCGGCGCAACAAGCTGATGATCGGGCACCTGACGTCCGGCGACATTCGTGCCACCCTGTGCAACGACACTTTTTTGGCCCTCGGCGATTTCTACCAGCGGGTCGCCACCTGGAGCGGCGGTGTGCATGCTCTGGTCAGCGGCGACTCGGTGCGCAAGCAAAGCCAATATATCGCGTGGCTGAAAAAAAGCGCCTTGGCAACCGGCCTGACATTCGCACCTGGTAACCCGTCGTCGCTCAGTGCATGGTTTGCACGCATGGAGGAATGGAGTGTCGGTTGCTACCGCCACCTGTATGGCGAGCACTACGCAGGCGCTGAGAGTCCTGGCCGGGGCGGGCACCGTCATGTGGCATATATCGGCATTGCCGACCTGCTTGACGACGTGGACGTTGCCCAAGCGCCACTGCTCACTCAATTCCTCGCCCACAAGCGGGACCCATTCGAGTTCCACTTCAGCCATCCTGCTTACCCCAACCCTTTACTCATGGCGCATATGCATGGGTTGCAGGCCCAGTGCCTGCGCGAACTCTCCTACGAACATGGCGTCGAGGGGTTCTTGCGTCAGGCGGCGGACTACCTGCATCGAAGACAGGTACCTGTTGCGTTGATCACCGAAGCGTGTGCTCTGCAGGGCCAACTGTTGTCTACAGCTTGTGCTCAGGCGTTCTCTGGCCTGGACGAAAGCCAATTGACCTGCCTGGTGTTCGCGCCGTTCGTCCAGCATGGCGAACGCCTGGAGGGTTACTTGCGTCAATGCCATCCCGGCATGCTGGTAGCGCTCCCCGAGCTCCACAAGGCCCTGCAGGGCAAGCCCGTCGCGGACATGCTGCACCAGTGGCTGATGGATATCAGCGGGTTGTCGCTGCCGTTGTTGCAGCACCTGTACCGCAAATGCCCGCTGCCGGGCAAACGCAGTGCGCGTGTATGTGAACCTCGTTTCAAGCGGTCCAAGGCTCGTATCACTCAAATGTCGGGACGCTAGTCGCGTGTATTCACCTATGGAAACTGGTGATCAGCGATGAACCTGAGGGGAGAGCGACAGGCAGACTTTGCCTATCAGGCGGTGTATCGCTACATGATCAACCTGATCAATGAAGTCAGCCGGGAAGCACCGGTCAAGCTACCGTCCCTGCGCCAGTTGGCGACGCGGTTGAACGTGTCAATCTCGACGATTCAGTACGCTTACTCGCTGTTGGAAAAAGAAGGGCGAGTGTACTCGGTGGCCAAGTCCGGCTACTTCGCCTGGCCCGTGGCCGCAACCATGCCCATCATGGCGGGTACGGACTTGCTCGAGCGCTTGTATACAGCCGCCCGGCGCCCGGCGATGGTTGTGCTCAGCAATGATGAACCGGCGCTGTTGGGGTCCCTCGATGGCGCGTTGCTGGCGCTGGAGCGCCAACTGGTGCGCCGGTATCCCCATCATCTGCAACCGTCGCAACCTTGTGGCGTGTGGGAGTTGCGTGCTGCATTGGCAGCCCGTTATACCGCGTCGCCCACCCGTTGTTGGCAAGCTGATGAGGTGTATATCGGTGCCGACCTTCAGGGCGTTCTGGAAATCCTCGTTGATGCCCTGGACCTTAAAGGCACGGTGGTGGTAGTTGAATCGCCGTGCGATTACCTGGTCCTGCGCCTGCTACAGGCCGCTGGCGTGCGCGTCATTGAATGGCCCTGGCGGGCCGACGGCCGCCCGGACTTGGCCACATTGGAGCACCTGCTGCGTCATGAACCGGTGCACCTCGTGCTGTTCTCATCCGTGGTCAGCATGCCTTCGGGTAACGCCATGACCGACCCCGAGCGGCTGCACGTAGCGCGTCTGCTCGACCAGCACGGCTGCTGGTTGCTGGAAAACGATACCTTTGGTGACCTGAGCTTTGCGCCGCCCGGATCGGCCTTGCGCAGCCTGGTCAACCCAGAGCGGCTGATCGTGTTTTCTTCGTTCGAAAAGGTTTTGGGCCCGGAAGCACCCTTTGGTTACCTGCTGGCGCGGCAGATGAGCAGTGAATTGCAGCGCCAGTTTTTGCTGCGTTCGTTTCGATTGTCCGCCATTCGTCAACGCGCCATTGCGCGGCTGTACGAAAGCGGTCGGTTCGACCAGCACCTTCACACGCTGCGCCAGCGCCTGCATGAGCAGGCGCACGCCATGAGTCACCGCTTGGATGCGCGTATGCAAGGGTGTGTGCATTACCGCATGCCCGTGGCCGGGGCGAGTTTCTGGTTGCAGTCGACGGCGCCGGTGGATATGCGCCTGGTGTTTCAGCGCATGCTCGCCCAGCAGGTGGTGATTGCCCCAGGCGAATTGTTCAGCCTCAGTGGTTTGCATCACCAGCATATGCGCTTGAGCCATACCTTCAGCGGCCATCCGAACCTGGACATCGCCCTGGATACGCTGGCGCAGACGCTCCTGCAGGCGCAGACCGAGTAGGAGCGAGCAAGCTCGCTCCTACAACTATCCAATGTGTGAGCCGGCTTGCCTGCGATAGCGGCCTGACAGCCGATCAGGATGTAGCGTATGAAATTTCTCTTCAGACCGTCGGATCGATACCGTCGCGCAGTAGTCCAAGTCCCAGTAAACTGTCATTTTTTCCGAATCCTTCTTTGCGAGGTTTATGCATGACTATCAGTCCTTTTGCGGGCAAGCCGGCACCAGCCCAGTTGCTGGTGGATATCCCGCGACTGGTCACGGCCTATTACACCGGCCAGCCTGATGCAGCGATCTCCACTCAGCGCGTGGCTTTTGGTACCTCCGGGCACCGTGGCAGTTCGTTCGAACTGAGTTTCAACGAGTGGCATGTGCTGGCTATCAGCCAGGCCATTTGCCTGTACCGCGAAGCTCAGGGCATTACCGGCCCTTTGTTTGTCGGCTTGGATACCCATGCATTGTCGACGCCAGCCGGTGCCAGCGCCTTGGAAGTACTGGCGGCCAACGGCGTGCACGTCATGCTGGCCGAGGGCGACGAGTACACGCCGACGCCGGCGATTTCCCACGCCATCATCTGCTATAACCGGGGCCGTACCAGCGGCCTGGCGGACGGCATTGTGATTACACCGTCTCACAACCCGCCGCAAAGTGGCGGCTACAAGTACAACCCGCCTAACGGTGGCCCAGCCGATACTCACGTCACCAAGTGGATCGAAGCCAAGGCCAACGAACTGCTCGCCAACAAGCTGGCCGGGGTCAAGCGCATCACTCACGGCCAGGCGCTCAAGGCCGACACCACCCATCGCCATGACTACCTCAACAGCTATGTGGCCGACCTGATCAATGTGATCGACATGGACGCGATCCGCAGCGCCGACCTGCGCTTGGGCGTGGATCCGCTGGGCGGAGCAGGGGTGCGCTACTGGTCGGCGATTGCCGAGCACTACCGTTTGAACCTGGAGGTGGTGAATACCGAGGTCGACGCCACCTTTCGCTTCATGAGCGTCGACTGGGACGGCCAGATTCGCATGGACCCGTCCTCCAGCTATGCCATGCAAAGCCTGATCGGTCTCAAGGAGCGTTTCGACGTTGCCTTCGCCTGCGACCCGGACCACGACCGCCACGGCATCGTCACGCCTTCCGGTGGTTTGCTGGCGCCCAACAACTACCTGGCGGTGTCCATCGACTATCTGTTCCAGAACCGCCCGGACTGGCGTGCCGATGCGGCCGTGGGCAAGACCGTGGTCAGCAGCGGCCTTATCGACCGCGTCGCGGCGCGCATCGGCCGTCGCCTGTACGAAGTGCCGGTGGGCTTCAAATGGTTTGCCGATGGCTTGTTTGAAGGTTCGTTGGGGTTTGGCGGCGAAGAAAGCGCCGGTGCCTCGTTCCTGCGCAAGGACGGCAGCGTGTGGAGCACCGACAAGGACGGCCTGATCCCGGCCTTGCTGGCCGCGGAAATGACCTCGCGCAAAGGCCAGGACCCGAGCCAGATCTACCGTGGCTTGACCGATGCCCTGGGTGAGCCCTTCGCCATTCGCGTGGATGCCAAGGCCACTCCCGCGCAAAAAGCCCTGCTTGGCAAACTGTCACCGGAGCAGGTCACGTCCACGCAATTGGCCGGGGAGAGCATTCAACAGATCCTCAGCCATGCGCCGGGCAACAACCAGGCGATTGGCGGTTTGAAAGTCATGACCGAAAACGGCTGGTTTGCCGCACGGCCTTCGGGCACTGAGGACATCTACAAGATCTACGCCGAGAGCTTTATCGGCGAAGAACACCTCAAGCAACTGGTGGAAGAAGCGCAGGTGTTGGTAGACGGCGCAATCAGCCAATAACTGACACTGTATGTAGGAGCGAGCTTGCTCGCGAAAAACGTCAACGATAACGCGTGCTTCCTGAGTGAACGCGGTGCCGGTGAGTTCTTCGCGAGCAAGCTCGCTCCTACATGATCAGGCCAGGTCCACCAGCACGATTTCGCTGTCCTCGATTGCGGTCACCCGCAACACTTGTTCATCCTCAACCGCCACGCCGTCCCGCGCCCGTGCCCGCACACCATTGACGTCAATCACGCCCGTGGCGGGCACCAGGTATGCCCGGCGGCCGCTGTCCAGCCGGTACTCCGCGCTTTCCCCGGCCTTCAGGTTCGCGGCCACCAAGCGTGCATCGGCACGAATCCGCAAGCTTTCAGTGTCGCCAGCCTTGCCGCTGGCTAGCGTCACAAAGCCCTCGCGGTTGCCTTGCGGAAACGGTTTGGCGCCCCAGGACGGTGGCAAGCCAGCTTCATTGGGGATGATCCAGATCTGGAAGATTTTGGTTGGCGTGGCCTCCAGGTTGTATTCGCTGTGGGCAATGCCGGTGCCCGCGCTCATTACCTGCACATCTCCGGCTTCGGTGCGGCCTTTGTTGCCCAGGTTGTCGGCATGGCTGATGGCGCCTTCGCGCACATAAGTGATGATTTCCATGTCGCGGTGTGAGTGCTGGGGAAAGCCGCTGCCGGGGGCGATGATGTCGTCGTTCCACACCCGCAGGTTGCCCCAGTGCATGCGCTGGGGGTCGTGGTATTCGGCAAAGGAAAAGTGGTGATGAGCGTCAAGCCAGCCATGGTGGGCGCCGCCCAGGCTGGTGAAAGGTCGAAGTTCAAGCATGATCGTCTCCTGTTGATGAGCCCATCATCCCGCAGCGCATGATCGATAAAAAGCGTAAAAAATGCCGGTTTATGATCCGTTTTTTCGATGATTATTCCCGATGTTCACTTTCACTTCATCGCCTAACTGCATGACAGCAAAGCAATTGGCTGGAACTGAGCGGCGTTTCCGGCGACCATGGCGCCTTGGTCAAAACAAGCTCACCGCAGGAGTCCGCGTGTCGCAACAACAGCCTGATCTGCCCCCCGAACTGCGCCCCTTGGCTGAAATGCCGCTGTTGAAACGGCTGGCCGCGCGCCTGTTCGGTCATGGCCTCACCCGTTTGCGCGCGCAGCACAGGTTTTCCTGGTTACATGGCCAGGCCGACGGTTTTCGCAGTGGGCATGAGGCGGGCGTTGAATACGGTTACCGCGAGGGTAAGGCTGATGGCATCGAGGAAGGCCGGCAAGTCCTGCTGATTCGTGACTTTCGCCCTGATGAGCACAGCGCACCAGGCATAGATGACAGCCTGTTCGACGACTGGCGATTGCCGCTCACCGCGGAGGTGAAGAAGCGCATGAAGGCCGATGTCGCGCGCCTGCTGCCAGCCCATGCGCAGCCAAGCGCGGCGCAATGGAAGATGATTTTCAGCGACACCCCCTCGACCTCAGTGATTGCGGGTGCCGGCGCCGGCAAGTCGACGTCCCTGGTGCTGCGCATCCTGCTGCTCAGCCATTACCTGGGCTTTGAACTGAGTTCGATGACGGTGGTGACGTTCACCCGCGAGTCGCGCAAGGACTTCATCAACAAACTCATGGAAATTCTCAGCCTGTGGGGCCAACCCCTTGGCAGCAAGGAAGCCCAGGCGGTGGTGCGCACCTTTCACTCGCGCATCCTGCCCATGGTGCGCAGCCTGCCGGGCTTTGAACGGCTGCAGGCTTTTGAGAACCTCAGCGATGGTTTTGAAGACGCCGACAGCAACGCCTTCGACCTGCGTATCAGTGACGCCCAGCGGCAGCAGATGAACGCTTGTTATCACCGCTTGTATGGTCGCCATCAGCGTTTTCGCGAGTTGATTGCACCCTTGGCCCGGCATGGTCTCCAGCTCAAAGAGCTAGAACGCGATCATCCGGACGTGCAAAAGCGCATGGCCGTGACTGAATTGGCGGCCAAGCGCGATGAAGAACTCTGTGATGTGATCGAGGATTTATGGTTTCGCGCCGGTGCCTGGCCGATCAAGGGCATCGAACCCAGCCGTCAGACCTTTGAAATCAACGGCGCGCAATTTCATTGCCACGGCTACATCCGGGAGCTGGATGCCTGGGTGGTGCTCGGGTTCGATGGGCACGAAAACCCTCAGATCAGTCGGCCGAACTCGAAACTCTCGGTGCGCGCTGAATGGGCAGTGAAACGCACCCTGTTTCAAGCTTTCTGTAATAAGCCGCTGATATGGCTGGATAATTACGAATCTTCAAAGCGCCTTTTGAGCAGCCTGGGCGGCGATGCCACGGCCGGGCCAGGCTTTGATTACAAGGTCAAAGGTGAACTCGCTTCAGCCCCTCTGTTGGACAGTTTTGTCATGGCGGCCGGGTTTATCGAGAACCTCGGCCTGGATGTGCCTACGGCGGTTGGCCAGATGAGCTTCGCCAAGGACGACCCGGACCGGCTGTTCTTCGAGGCCCTGAGCATTTTCTGGAAGGCCCTGGAAGATCACTTGTTGGAGCAGTCGCCGCCGATCATGACCTACAACCGGATGTTTTCCCTGTTTGGTGAAAACACCCCTGAGAACCTCAAGCTGCTGAGTGATCCCTTGCTGCGGCCGATGTCGCACCTGATGATCGATGAATTCCAGGACGTATCGCCGCAGATCGCGTCCTGGATCCGCGCCAGCCTGCGGGAAATCCGCAGCCGCGGGCCGGCCATGCACGTCGGGCGAGGTGCGCAACGCTCATCGTTGCTGTGCGTGGGGGACGATTGGCAATCCATCTACGGCTGGCGTGGCAGTTCGCCCAAGTACTTCATGGAGTTCAACAAGGAGTTCGTTTCGCCCAGCACCACCCGCGTGATGCTGGGGGAGAACTACCGCAGCCACCAGCACATCATCGACGCTGCCGAACATATCGTCCGTAGCGCGCCGGCCATCCCCGGCAAAAAGGCCAGGGCCAGTGGCGAGCCCAAGGCGCTGGTGCCCGTCACGGTGTTGGAACGTGACGACGCGGCACTGGCGCAGCGGTTGCTGGAGCATTATCAGCGGGGCGATTCGATCCTGATGCTTTATCGAAGAAGTAGCGATAAGTTATTGATTGGCGAGCATATTCAGTCTGTAGTTAATGTGGATTCTAGCTTGGTGCCTCAGGCGCGCAGGTTGAAACAGCTGACGTATCACAGTGCCAAGGGGCTGCAGGCGGACGCGGTATTTTTGCTGGGCGATTGTCAGCATGTCACCAGCTCGCCGTACAAGAACCAGGTGTATCGCATGGCGGGCTTGGGTAAGGATGGCGACAGCGAGCCTTATGACAATGCCCAGAGAGACGAAGTGTTGCGACTGGCCTATGTGGGGATTACTCGAGCGGTCAGCCATTGTTATTGGTATGTGGAAAAGCCGGAAGGCCAGGGTGTGAATGTGCCCAGGGCGTCTGAGCGGGTGGATGGCAGGAAGGTGTTTTTTGATGATCAGCGTGCAGTGAAGGGGGCTGGCTGACCTTCGATTAAGGCCCGACGCCGACGCGTCTCTACCTGACAACACGGGGTCGAACATGTGGGAGCTGGCTTGCCTGCGATTGCGGCCTGACAGTCAGCACAATTGGATTGTGTACATATCCATTCCTGCGGTAACGGCCACTTAGGGTTCCGCTCAACAGCGGGTCACTTTTGGAAAGGCCCAAAAGTAACCAAAAGGCCTTCGCCCCACCACTCGGCACCTCGCCTAGGCTCGGTGTGCCCTCACTCCGGCTTGAATCCGTGGGCCGCCGTCATGGGCCATCCTTGGCCCAGGACGGCTAACCCGGCGTCCTGCCGGGTTACCCACGAATTCAAGCCTGCGTTCGGCCAGCGTGGTTTAACGGGGCGCCTGAGATCAAGATCAAGAGCGGCTCGCTTCGCATCGTGGTTACCGTCAAAGTGGGCGTTATTACGCTATTGCCGCCTCACGCCCGCAACGAAACCGGCGGCACGAAACTCTCCAATTCATCCTCCACTGCCTCGATGATGCGCTCCACATCAGCCGCGTTCATCACCGTAGCGCACGGGATCCCCGCGATGGCGATCAATGTCTCGCCGCTGGCCCGGTCGAACAGGCGGGCGATCATGCTGCCGGGGGCGTCCATGCTGCCCTCGAAGCCCATCGGGTGAAAATGCCAGCGCATCAGCTGGCAGGCGTTGGGAAATGTCACTTTGTTCATGTTGCCCACCTTGTTCATTGAGCGCTTCCTTTAGCTCGCGGCAGGGGCCAGGACCTTCACTGGTCATGACAGCTAAGGGCTTAAAAATAGCATTCGTTCGCAACTGCAAGGTGACTTTTTTCGGCCCGTTCGGCGGTTCTTTCGCCTGGTTTTGATATAGATCATGTCCTACAAAGGAATAGGCAAAAGGCCATTAGTCAGACGCTCAATCTGACCATTGAAGGCAAGGGTAAACTTCGGCATTCTCAAAAATTTTCCCCGCCGTAGAGCCCGATATGTCCGACATCGCTCCAGACGATGAGTGTCACAATTCCCACGCTACCGGCGAGTTGGTGCTGCGCCATCACCTGTGCTGGCGACATCGCGATCTGGACGGGGTGATGGCTTACTACCACCCCGAGATCCTGTACCACGATTTTTTCCAGAACCGTGTGGTGGGCTATGCCGAGTTGCGCGAGTACCTGCAGGCCAGCATGCCCCGTGAGGCGGATGAGGCGATTGAACACACTGATCGCATCCGCGCCGATGGCGATACCGCGTTTATCCAGTACCGCATTACCTTGCGTGGCGGCCAGGGCCTGGTGTCGTTTCGTACCAGTGAGGCCATTACGGTGCGCGACGGGTTGATCTGGCGGGTGCATGAATATGCGTCCCTGGTGCACGAGCAACCGACCCAGGCGCTGCGTACCACGGTCAGCCGCCTGGGTTTGTCGCCCCAGCAGTTGGGTTATATGGCCAATGACCTGCAACAATATTTCGAGCGTCAGCAGCCGTACCTGGACCCGGACTTGGACCTGCAGCGGGTCGCCAAGGCCTGTGGCTACAGTCGCAACCAGATGTCCTACCTGCTGAACCAGGTGCTGGGGCAGAGCTTCTATCGCTACGTCAACCAGGCGCGACTCCAGCATGTACTGGCCGCGCTGGACCACGCCACCGCGCCGGTCAAAGTCGATGAGTTGGCCTTTGCCGCCGGTTTCAATTCACTCTCGGCGTTCTACAGCGCTTTTCGCCAGCACACCGGGCAATCGCCCAAGGCGTACCTCAAACAAATTTCTGTGCGTGCACGCGCGCAAGACAGCCCCTGACGCTGCACTCTAGGATCGGCCCTATCGAACCGAGGTAGGGGAACCTGGCATGCCGGCATGGCGCAGTATCAGTTTATGGATGGACCAGTTGGACGACCCGCTGGTAGCGCGCCCGTCGCTGGAGCACGACCTGGACGTCAATGTGGCGATTATCGGCGCCGGCTATACCGGCCTGTGGACCGCCTATTACCTGAAGCGCCAGGCCCCTGAGCTGAAAATTGCAATCATCGAGGCGCAAACGGCCGGTTTCGGCGCATCCGGGCGCAATGGTGGCTGGTTGATGGGCAACCTCTTGGGAGAAGACCGTCTGCTGGCTGAGCTTGCCCCCCAGCAGCGTCGCGCTTCGTTTGACCTCTTGCATGGCATTCCTGATGAAGTGGCACAGGTGCTGGTCCGCGAAGGCATTGACTGCGACTACCGCAAAGGCGGCGCCTTGTATTGCGCCGCACGCTACCCCGAGCAGGAAGGCAGCCTGCGCCGCTATCTGGACAAGCTGTACGCCCAGGGCCTCACCGAAGACGACTACCGCTGGCTCAGCCCGCAGCAATTGGCCGAGCAGGTCCGCATTGCCAAGCCTTATGGCGGCATCTATGCCCCCCACGTCGCGACGATCAACCCGGCGAAGCTGGTGCGTGGCCTGGCGCGGGCGGTTGAAAGCCTGGGCGTGACCATTTACGAAAACAGCCCCGTGACCCATTGGCAGTCCGGCAGCCTGCGCACTGCCAAGGCCTGCGTGCGCGCCGCCTGGGTGGTGCCTGCTGTCGAGGGTTACGCCAATACCTTGCCGCCGTTGGGCCGCTACCAGTTACCGGTGCAGAGCTTGATCGTCGCCACCGAACCGCTGCCGGCCAGCACCTGGGAGGGCATCGGGCTCAGCCAGGGCCAGGCCTTTGGCGAGAGCAGCCGACAAGTCACCTACGGCCAGCGCACGGCCGACAATCGCCTGGTGTTCGGCGCCCGTGGTGGCTATCAATTTGCCGGCAAGTTACGGCACAACTTCGACCTGACGGACAGCGAAGTAGAGTTGCGTCGCTACCTGTTTGGTGAACTCTTCCCACAGCTGAAAAAGGCCAGGATTACCCACTCCTGGGGCGGCAACCTGGGCATGTCGCGCCGTTTTCGTCCGCACATGCTCTGTGACCACGCCACTGGCATCGCACTGTCCGGCGGTTATGGCGGGGAGGGCGTGGGCGCCACCAACCTCGGCGGCCGTACCCTGGCCGACTTGATCCTGGGCCGCGACACCCCGTTGACCCGACAACCCTGGGTGATTCGCGAAGGCGGACTCCAGGCGCTCAAGGCCTGGGAGCCCGAGCCGTGCCGCTGGCTGGGTTACAACGCGATCATTCGCAGTTTTGTCCATGAAGACCAGGTGTTGGCCAACCCCAACACTCCGCCCTGGCGCCGCAAGCTGGCAACCGGCGTTGCCGGTTTCATGGAAGGCTTCATGCACTGACTCGTTCCACCCACAGGGGAAAACCCATGAGCATTACGCAATTCAAAGACACGCTGAACACCGCTCTGCCAGATTCATCACCGGTGACGGTGCCCCTGGGCGCGCCCATCGCCGTGGCCTCGACCCTGAGCGTGGAGCGCAATGACGGGGTCGAGACCGGCATCTGGGCCTGCACCCCGGGGCGCTGGCGTCGGCAGATCAAGTCCCAGGAGTTTTGCCATTTCATCCAAGGGCGCTGCACCTTCACGCCCGACAACGGGGAAACCCTGCACATACAAGCCGGTGACGCACTGATGTTGCCAGTCAATAGCACCGGTATCTGGGATATCCAGGAAACCGTGCGCAAGACCTACGTCCTGATTCTGTAACGCTTTGATCCTTGATCGCCTGCCATAAAAACAGCCCTAAAACCGCCAGGAAATCGAACCATGAAAGCCATTGCCCTGTTGCCCTTGATGTTGCTGGCTACTATCAGCCAGGCTGCCGAGACCGTGAAGATCTATAACTGGTCGGACTACATCGCACCGGACACCACCAGGAATTTCCAGAAAGACACCGGCATCGGTTTCACCTATGACCTGTACGACAGCAACGAAACCCTCGATGGCAAGCTGATGACCGGTAAATCGGGTTACGACGTGGTGTTTCCCTCCAACCATTTCATGGCTCGGCAGATCCAGGGCGGCGCCCTTAAAAAGCTCGACAAGAGCCAGCTGCCCAACTGGAAAAATCTCAACCCGGTGCTGCTCAAGGCCGTGGAAAACAATGACCCTGGCAATGCTCACGGCTTTCCGTACCTGTGGGGCAGCACCGGCATTGGCTACAACATCGACAAGGTCAAGGCGGTACTCGGCGACGACGCCCCGGTGGACTCCTGGGACTTGATCTTCCAGCCGGAAAACATGGCCAAGCTGCAAAAGTGCGGGGTCGCCATCCTCGACAACGGCCCCGAACTGCTGCCAGCCGCGCTCAATTACCTGGGCTTGCCGCACCACAGCAAAAAAGCCGAGGACTACAAGAAGGCCGAAGCCCTGCTGATGCAAGTGCGGCCTTACGTGGCGTATTTTCATTCCTCGAAATACACCGCCGACCTGGCCAATGGCGATATCTGTGTAGCCGTCGGTTTCTCCGGCGACATCCTGCAGGCCGAAAGCCGCGCCAAGGAAGCCAGGAACGGCGTGAATATCGGCTACAACATTCCCAAGGAAGGCGCGGCGATCTGGTTTGACATGGTCGCCATGCCCGCCGACGCGCCGGATGAGAAAGCCGGCTATGCCTTCATGAACTATCTGCTGCGCCCCGACGTGATGGCGAGTGTCACCAACTACGTGCACTACGCTAACGGCAACGCGGCGGCCGACAGCCTGGTAGACCCGGCGATCAAGGCCGACACCAAGGTGTATCCGAGCCCGGAGATGATGGGCAAGCTGTTTGCACTGCAAGCCATGCCGTTGAATATCGACCGGGTGCGTACTCGGGTATGGAATACCATACGGACGGGGCGTTGACAGGCGCCAACCACGCTTTCAGCTCGAATGAGGTTTATGGGTTCTCCAGGTCATGCCCCAATGACTGGATGAATAGTGAAAACAACTCGGGCTGCGACGAAATGTCCAGCTTGGCGTACAGATGCCTGCGGTGCACTTTTACGGTGTCCGGCGAGATCTTCAAGCGTTCGGCCATGGCCTTGGAGGAGAACCCACGCAACACCAGCCGGGCGATTTCCAGCTCGCGGTCCGACAGCACACCGCTGCCGAAATGACTCAGGGCATCGCGAATCTGGCTGTCCATGGCCGGTGCCCGCTGGGTGCTTTGCTGCCAATGCTGGTGCATGAGCGGCAACACCCACGCCGACAGCGTGGTCAACAGCCCGGTTTCTTCGAAGCTGAAGCGCCGCTGCATGCCCAGCGACAGCGACAGCGTGCCCACGCCGGGCAGTTGCAGGATCACTTGCACTTCGTCTTCCAGCACATTGTCGTGGAAGTAATTGAGGAAGTACTCACTCTGGCGAAAATGGTCCGGCGCCACTTCCTCCAGGCGGTATACGCCGCTGGCATAGTTTTCGCGGCAAGCCTGGTAAAACGGGTCGAGCAGGTACAGGCCGTTGAGGTACACCAGCATCGACGCCGGCTTGCTGCTGGGTTGGGCGTCGTACTCCTCCAGGGCCTGGGGCGGGCCATCCAGCGGGTAGAAAATCGCCAGGGCATTATCGAAGGGCAGGCACTGATGCAATAACAGTACCAGTTGCTTCCAGAACCGCTCGGTGCCGATCTGTGACAGGGTGCGGCCCAACCCCGCGTGCATACCGATTTCCCGGAACAGGCTCATCTCAACATCCCCACCCTCAAATGATCGGCCAAGGGTTAGGCTTCTGCTGGGCACCGTCAAGGGGAGTACGCCAATAGGGGAATTGGCCGGCAGCCCCACCAGCCGATAACGTCGACACTGTCCAACGGGAAGCATATCCCGAGGAACAATCATTTTTCGTTTCTGCCTCACACCAAAAACAACGACAGAGGATAACGATATGAGTGCCACCCCCGCGCCCGATGGCGTGCTCAAGCCCACCCTGAGCGTCTTTGATGTCGTGGCGATTACCGTTTCAGCGGTAACGCCGGCCAGTTCCGTCTTCGTGATCGCCCCGTTTGCCATCCAGCAGGCGGGCAGTGGCGTGTTCCTGGCGTTTGTGATGGCGGCGTTGCTCGCGTTGATGTTCGCCTTCTGTTACGCCGAACTCGGCCGCGCCCATAACAGCGCCGGCGGCGAGTATGTGTATGCCAAGCGCGTGTTTGGTGGCATGGCCGGTTACGCCACCTTCCTGACGGTGTTGGTGATGTTGCTGTTTATCCCGCCGGTATTGGCGACCGGTGCGGCGACTTACCTGAATAACGCCCTCGGCACGACATTCGATTCGCAAACCGTCGCCCTGGTGATCGTGGTGTGCAGCTACGCCCTGGGCATCCTCAACATCAAGCTCAACGCCTGGATCACCGGCACCTGCCTGCTATTGGAAGTGGCGGCGTTGCTGGTGATTGTCGTGATCGGCTTCGGTAACCCGGTGCAACCGGCCAGTGTGTTGTTGCAGCCGCAGATCGTCGAAAACGGCGTGTTGCACCTGGCACCCTGGGCCTTGGTGATCGGCGCCGTCGGCATCGGCCTGTTCTCGTTCAACGGCTACGGCCCGGCGGTGTTGCTGGCCGAAGACATGAAGTGCGGCGGCAAGGGCGTGCACAAGGCGGTGCTATGGTCGTTGGGGTTGGTGGTGGTCATCGAGTTGGTGCCGATCACCGCGCTGTTGATCGGCGCGCCGTCCTTGAGCGAGATGATCAGCAGCCCCGACCCGATCGGCTATCTGTTGACCAGTCATGGCAATGAAACCTTGTCGCGGCTGGTGAGTGCCGGGATTTTCCTGTCGGTGTTCAACGCCATCGTTGCCATCGTGATCCAGATTGGCCGCGTGGTATTCAGTAGCGGTCGCGATGCGCTGTGGACGCCGAGTATCAACAAGCTGTTCACGCGTATTCACCCGCGCTGGGACTCGCCGTGGCTGGCGACGCTGTTCCTGGCGATACCCTCGGCGCTGTTGAGCTTCAGTTCTAACCTGGCCGACCTGACCTCGTTCAGCGTGCTGCTGATCATGCTGGTGTACCTGGTAGTGGCGCTGAGCGCGCTGATGAGCCGGGTGCTGCTGCGTGATCGCGAACATCCCTATCGCATGCCGTTATGGCCGCTGCCGGCATTGCTGGCGGTACTGGGTGCCGGTTACCTGCTGGTCACCTTGATCCTGGAGGCCTCGGTACGCGACATCATGATTATCATCGGCTTGCTGGCCCTGTCGGTGATCTTGTATTGCATCAGTGGCCGGTTGAGTCCGGCGTTCCAGAAACTGTAAGGAGTGGGTATGCGTGCACGTCAATTGGGCATTACGTTGGGGTTGGGCATGCCCGGCGAATTGAATGCCATCACCGATGTTCCCGGGGTTCGCGTCGGTCACTCGACGATCAAGGCCTGTGTTGACGGTAAGCAGGTGCGCACCGGCGTCACGCTGGTCCAGCCGCGAGCCGGGGAAGCGCGGCAGCAACCGTGTTTTGCCGGCTACCACGTGCTCAACGGTAACGGCGACGCCACGGGCCTTGAGTGGATCAGCGAGGCGGGGCTGTTGACCACGCCGATGGCCATCACCAACACCCACAGTATCGGGGTGGTGCGCGACAGCCTGATCGCCCTGGAGCGCGAGCGCCTGGCGGACCCTGCGGTGTACTGGTGCATGCCGGTGGTCATGGAAACCTACGATGGCCTGCTCAACGATATCTGGGGCCAGCACGTGCGCCCAGAGCATGTGCGCCAGGCTCTGGACCAGGCCGAAAGCGGCCCGGTGCAGGAAGGCGCGGTGGGCGGTGGTACCGGCATGATTTGCCACGAGTTCAAGGGCGGCATCGGCACGGCGTCACGGCGGTTGCCAGCAGAGCAGGGCGGCTGGACTGTCGGCGTACTGGTGCAGGCCAACCATGGCAAGCGCCAGGAGCTGCGGGTCGATGGCTACCCGGTGGGCCGTCACTTGATGGGCATTGCTTCGCCCTTTGCCGAGCGAGGCACCCCTGGCATGGGCTCCATCGTGGTGATCATCGCCACGGACGCCCCCTTGCTGCCCCACCAATGCCAGCGCCTGGCGCAGCGCGCGTCCATCGGCATTGCGCGCACCGGTGGCGGTACCGAGGATTCCAGCGGCGACCTGTTCCTGGCGTTTGCCACCGGTAACCGTGATTTGCCACCGGCCGACTATGGGCGCAAGGACCTGCCCCTCAGCACCGGGTTGCAGATGGTCAACAACGACCATATTTCGCCGCTGTTCAGCGCGGCGGCAGAGGCGGTGGAGGAGGCGATCATCAACGCCATTCTGGCAGGTGAAGACATGACCACCCAAGACGGCGTCGAGGTGCCGGGCCTGGCTGGCGAAACCCTCTTGGCAGCCCTGCAACAGTGTGGCTGGAGTATGTCCCGGTAATGGGGGACAGCGCACTTTAATAGTGCGAATAGTGGCTCTTTAATGTTGCTAATGACACCGTGACAATATATTGGATCCATTAATCAAGTGAGCCGTTCGCTTAGAGCGGCTTTACTTGTATTTAATATTTAAATAGTGGTGTGCGCCGATTCGGCCACATAAACGCAACGGCCCCCAATAAACACTGCGTGGGACTTCCGCAACTTGAACCTGCGTCACAATTGTGCGATGGAAATAGATGTAGACGAAAGATTTCAAGTTGTGTCAGTTTTCTTACGCCTTCAAAAGAGGTGAGTGATAGGACTATCCTCGCCCGCGAGGTTCCTATCGAACAAAGACTGATGCACTTGCAAACAAGGAAGTACGTTTATGTCAAAAGTAAAAGACAAGGCTATTGTATCTGCCGCGCAAGCCAGCACTGCTTACTCGCAAATCGATAGCTTCAGCCATTTGTATGACCGTGGCGGTAATCTCACGGTCAATGGCAAACCGTCCTACACCGTGGACCAGGCAGCGACCCAGCTGCTGCGGGATGGTGCTGCGTACCGGGACTTTGATGGCAACGGCAAGATCGATCTGACCTACACCTTCCTCACCTCGGCTACCCAGAGCACCATGAACAAACATGGCATCTCGGGGTTCAGCCAATTCAACACCCAGCAGAAAGCACAGGCCGCGCTGGCCATGCAATCCTGGGCGGATGTTGCCAACGTGACCTTTACCGAAAAGGCTTCCGGCGGTGACGGCCACATGACCTTCGGCAACTACAGCAGCGGCCAGGACGGCGCCGCGGCCTTCGCTTACCTGCCCGGTACCGGTGCAGGCTACGACGGCACTTCGTGGTACCTGACCAACAACAGCTACACGCCGAACAAGACTCCGGACCTGAACAACTATGGCCGGCAGACCCTGACCCACGAAATCGGCCACACCCTGGGCCTGGCTCACCCTGGCGACTACAACGCCGGGAACGGCAACCCGACCTATAACGACGCAACCTATGGACAGGACACGCGTGGCTATAGCCTCATGAGTTACTGGAGCGAGAGCAACACCAACCAGAACTTCAGCAAGGGCGGCGTCGAGGCTTACGCTTCTGGCCCGCTGATCGACGACATTGCGGCGATCCAGAAGCTCTACGGTGCCAACCTCAGCACCCGCGCCACGGACACCACCTACGGGTTCAACTCCAACACCGGGCGTGATTTCCTCAGCGCCACGTCCAATGCCGACAAGCTGGTGTTTTCGGTATGGGACGGTGGTGGCAACGACACCCTGGACTTCTCCGGTTTCACCCAGAACCAGAAGATCAACCTCACTGCCACCTCGTTCTCTGATGTGGGCGGCCTGGTGGGCAACGTGTCCATCGCCAAGGGCGTCACCATCGAGAACGCGTTCGGCGGTTCGGGTAACGACCTGATCATTGGTAACCAGGTCGCCAACACCATCAAGGGCGGGGCCGGCAACGACCTCATCTACGGCGGCGGCGGTGCGGACCAGCTGTGGGGCGGCGCTGGCAGCGACACTTTCGTGTACGGTGCCAGTTCCGACTCCAAGCCAGGGGCTGCGGACAAGATCTTCGACTTCACCTCCGGTTCGGACAAGATCGACCTGTCTGGTATCACCAAGGGTGCGGGCGTGACCTTCGTCAACGCATTTACCGGGCATGCCGGCGATGCTGTACTGACCTATGCCTCAGGTACCAACCTGGGCACCTTGGCGGTGGACTTCTCCGGGCACGGCGTGGCGGATTTCCTCGTCACCACCGTTGGCCAGGCGGCTGCCAGTGACATCGTAGCCTGATGTAAAGCGCGCGGCGCTTNCGCTCCAGGCTGGAGTTGGATATGCCACGTTTTTCCCATTTGATCGCCTGTGTTGTGCAGGTGTTGTTCGTGTCGGCAGGAGCCCACGCAATGGCTAGCAGTCTTGTATTACCCACTTCCGCGCAGCTTGCCGGGCAGTGGGAACTGAAGCAGCAGGATCAGGTGTGCGCGCTCAAGTTAGTGGAGCAAGCCAACGTCTTGGAAGGCGATATCGCCTGTGCCGAGCAATGGCTGGGCGACAAGCCGCAGACATGGTCACCCACGCCGGATGGTATTTGGCTGTTTAACGCTGAAGGCTCGGGGATCACGCATTTGAATCGCCAGAAAGAGGGCGACTATCAAGCCCGCACTAAAGCAGGCGAAGTTGTAACGCTGCAACGAAAACTTTAATTAAAAGTTATAAGCATATAACTCGATTTGTTAGGCGGCCGTACCCTACTCGGTAGGGGTGACCCTTTTGCGTAATTCGCTGCAAGGAAAAACAATTAATATGGCGAAGT
Organism: Pseudomonas sp. 22072; assembly: GCF_052046095.1. Classification (NCBI taxonomy): domain Bacteria; kingdom Pseudomonadati; phylum Pseudomonadota; class Gammaproteobacteria; order Pseudomonadales; family Pseudomonadaceae; genus Pseudomonas; species Pseudomonas sp. 22072. Next base: position 10,875 of record NZ_JBQEQE010000019.1, on the reverse strand, counting down.
CCCATGGGGTGGCGCCCTTATTCAGGGCGCTGGGTGAATACAAAAGTATTTTGATCAGCGTTGGCTGTTTCACGGCATTGATTAACCTATTAATGCTGGTGCCCTCGATTTACATGCTGCAAGTGTATGACCGTGTGCTGTCCTCCCAGAATGAAACCACCCTGGTGATGTTGACGCTGATGGTCGTGGGCTTCTTTGCGTTTATCGGCCTGCTGGAAGTGGTGCGCAGCTTCATCGTGATCCGCATTGGCAGCCAGTTGGAGCGACGTTTCAACTTGCGCGTGTACAAGGCCGCCTTCGAGCGCAACTTGCAGCGTGGCCAGGGGCATGCCGGGCAATCCTTGGGCGACCTGACTGCTTTGCGCCAATTCATCACGGGGCCTGCGCTGTTCGCATTTTTTGATGCGCCATGGTTCCCGATCTACCTGTTCGTGATTTTCCTGTTCAACGTGTGGCTCGGCGTGCTGGCCACGGCCGGCGCGGTACTGTTGATTGGCCTGGCGTGCCTTAACGAATACCTGACCAAAAAGCCATTGGGCGAGGCCAGCGGTTTTTCGCAGCAGTCGACCCAACTGGCCACCAGCCATTTGCACAACGCCGAAACCATCCAGGCCATGGGCATGCTTGGTGCGCTGCGCCAACGCTGGTTTGGCGTGCATTCGCAGTTCCTGGGTTTGCAGAACAAGGCTAGCGACACCGGTTCGATCATCACCTCGTTGAGCAAATCCCTGCGCCTGTGCCTGCAATCCTTGGTGCTGGGCCTGGGCGCCTACCTGGTGATCAAGGGCGACATGACCGCCGGCATGATGATCGCAGGCTCCATCTTGATGGGCCGCGTACTCAGCCCCATCGACCAATTGATTGCAGTGTGGAAGCAATGGAGCTCGGCCAAGCTGGCCTACCAGCGCCTCGACGAACTGCTGCGCGAATTCCCGCCAGAGGTCGAGCACATGGCTTTGCCTGCGCCCCACGGCCAGGTCAGTTTCGAGCAGGTCAGCGCCGGCCCGCCGGGGCGACGCATGGCGACCCTGCATCAGGTCAGCTTCAACCTGGCTGCCGGTGAAGTGCTGGGCGTGCTGGGTGCGTCGGGCTCCGGCAAGTCCACCCTGGCTCGCGTGCTGGTGGGTGTATGGCCGACCCTGGCCGGTACCGTGCGCCTGGACGGCGCGGATATTCACCGCTGGAACCGCGACGACCTCGGCCCGCATATCGGCTATTTGCCCCAGGACATCGAGCTGTTCAGCGGTAGCATCGCCGACAACATCGCGCGCTTTCGCGAGGCCGACCCGGAGCTGGTGGTCAAGGCCGCGCAACAGGCCGGTGTGCATGAGCTGATCCTGCGCCTGCCCCAGGGCTACGACACCGTGCTGGGCGACAACGGCGGTGGCTTGTCCGGCGGCCAGAAACAGCGGGTCGCCCTGGCTCGCGCCCTGTACGGCGGGCCGCGGCTAATCGTGCTGGACGAACCCAACTCCAACCTCGACACCGTCGGCGAAGCCGCATTGGCCAGCGCCATCATGCAGATGAAAGCCCAGGGCAGCAGCGTGGTGCTGGTCACCCATCGTTCCTCGGCATTGGCCCAGGCCGATAAGTTGCTAGTGCTCGGCGAAGGCCAACTGCAAGCGTTCGGGCCCAGCCAAGAGGTGCTGCGGGCGTTGTCCGGGCAGCAGGAAGCGCCGAAAGAAAAAACCGGTGTCAGTTTCAGTCGTCAGTACCAGGCCGGAAGGAATCCAGGCGCATGAGCAGCCTTACCGTTGAACCTCAAATCAAAGAACGCGATGCCGGCTTTTTCGTAAAAATGGGCTGGGTGATGACCATTGTCGGTGCCGGTGGGTTTTTCCTCTGGGCCAGCCTTGCACCGTTGGACCAGGGCATCCCGGTACAAGGCACCGTAGTGGTGTCGGGCAAGCGCAAGGCGGTACAAACCTTCAGCCCCGGTGTGGTCAGCCGCATCCTGGTAAAAGAGGGCGAACTGGTCAAGCAAGGCCAGCCGCTGTTCCGTCTTGACCAGACCCAGAACCAGGCCGATGTGCAATCGCTGCAAGCCCAGTACCGCATGGCCTGGGCCAGCGTGGCGCGCTGGCAGAGCGAGCGTGACAACCTGCCCGGTATTACCTTTCCTGCTGAGCTGAGCGCCAATCCCGATTCGGCCCTGATGCTGGTGCTGGAAGGTCAGCGCCAGTTATTCAGCAGCCGTCGCGACGCGTTTGCCCGTGAACAAGCCGGGATCCGCGCCAGCATCGAAGGCGCCACGTCGCAGTTGAGCGGCATGCGCCGTGCCCGCAGTGACTTGACCGCCCAGGCCCAATCCCTGCGCGCGCAACTGAGCAATCTGCAACCTTTGGCCGACAACGGCTATATCCCGCGCAACCGGCTGATGGACTATCAGCGCCAGTTGTCCCAGGTGCAGCAGGACCTGGCGCAAAACGCCGGGGAAAGCGGGCGGATAGAGCAGGGCATTGTCGAGTCGCGGCTCAAATTGCAGCAGCACGGCGAGGAGTATCAGAAGGAAGTGCGCAGCCAACTGGCCGACGCGCAACTGCGCGCCCTGACCCTTGAGCAACAACTGACCTCCGCCGGCTTCAATCTGCAACACAGCGAAATCAACGCGCCGGCCGATGGCATTGCGGTCAACCTCAGCGTGCATACCGAAGGCGCCGTGGTGCGCGCCGGTGAAACCCTGTTGGAGATTGTGCCCCAGGGTACACGCCTGGAAGTGGAAGGGCATTTGCCTGTACATCTGGTAGACAAGGTCGGCACACACTTGCCGGTCGACATCCTCTTCACCGCCTTCAACCAAAGCCGCACGCCACGGGTGCCGGGTGAAGTCAGCCTGATCTCCGCCGACCAGGTGCTCGACGAAAAAACCGGTGCGCCGTATTACGTGCTGCGCACCAGCGTCAGCGAGGCGGCCATGGAAAAACTCAACGGCCTGGTGATCAAGCCCGGCATGCCCGCCGAGATGTTCGTGCGTACTGGCGAGCGTTCCTTGCTCAATTACCTGTTCAAGCCGCTGCTGGACCGCGCCGGCTCCGCGTTGACTGAGGAATGAGCATGAAGCCAGTGTTCATTTCGCTGTTGCTGGTGTGTGGCAGTGCCGAGGCCGCGATGGGGCCCTTCGATGTTTACGAGCAGGCGCTGCGCAACGACCCGGTGTTCCTGGGCGCCATCAAGGAGCGCGACGCCGGCCTGGAAAACCGCACCATTGGCCGCGCCGGGCTGCTGCCGAGGCTGTCTTACAACTACAACAAGGGCCGCAACAACTCCGAGGCGCACCTGCCTGACGGGCGCGGTGGCAGCTATCGCGACGACCGCAACTACAACAGCTATGGCTCCACCTTCAGCCTGCAACAGCCGCTGTTCGACTACGAAGCCTATGCCAACTACCGCAAGGGCGTAGCCCAGGCACTGTTCGCCGATGAAAGCTTTCGGGACAAGAGCCAGGCGTTGCTGGTGCGGGTGTTGAGCTATTACACCCAGGCGCTGTTTGCCCAGGACCAGATCGACATCGCCAGGGCCAAGAAGAAGGCGTTCGAACAACAGTTCCAGCAGAACCGGCATCTGTTCCAGCAAGGCGAGGGCACTCGCACCGATATCCTGGAAGCCGAGTCGCGCTACGAGTTGGCCACCGCCGAAGAGATCCAGGCCCTGGATGAGCAGGACGCCTCGCTCCGGGAGCTGGGCGCGTTGATCGGCGTGCAAAGCGTCAACATCAACGACCTGGCACCGCTGAACCAGAGCTTTGCCGCGTTCACCCTGACCCCGGCCAACTACGACACCTGGCATGAGTTGGCACTCACCAACAACCCGGTGCTAGCGTCGCAGCGCCAGTCCCTGGAAGTGGCGCGCTATGAAGTGGAACGCAACCGCGCCGGGCATTTGCCGCGAATCACCGCGTATGCCACCTCGCGCAAACAGGAGTCCGACAGCGGCAACACCTATAACCAGCGCTACGACACCAACACCATCGGCGTCGAAGTAAGCATGCCGCTGTATGCCGGTGGCGGTATCTCGGCTTCCACCCGCCAGGCCAGCCGTGCGATGGAGCAGGCCGAGTACGAGCTGGAGGGCAAGACCCGCGAAACCCTGATCGAACTGCGTCGCCAGTTCAGCGCGTGCTTGTCAGGCGTGAGCAAGTTGCGCGCCTATCAGAAAGCGCTGGCATCCGCGGAGGCGCTGGTGGTGTCGACCAAGCAAAGCATTCTCGGCGGCGAGCGCGTCAACCTCGACGCACTGAACGCCGAACAGCAGTTGTACAGCACCCGCCGCGACCTGGCCCAGGCACGTTATGACTACTTGATGGCCTGGACCAAATTGCACTACTACGCGGGCAACTTGCGCGATACCGACTTGGCCAAAGTGGACGAAGCCTTCGGCCCGGATGGAAAACTGTAGGAGCGCGTGTTTTGTGGCGAGGGAGCTTGCTCCCGCTCGACAGCGAAGCTGGAGCCGGCTTNTTAGGGAGCGCTTCGCACTCCAGCGGGAGCAAGCTCCCTCGCCACAGGGCAGGGAATAACAATAATAGGGAGTGTGCACATGATCACCGATTCACCGCGTTTCAAACCCTTCACCGCAGGTTCCTTGCTCTTGCTGTCCGTTGCGGCACAGGCGCAATACACCGAGACCGGCCAGCCGGGTAACCCCGCCAGTTGGCGCTCGGCCGAGTACCAGAGCGACTGGGGCCTGGGCCGCATGAAAGCCGATGAAGCCTACGCCGCCGGGATCAGCGGCCAAGGCGTGAAAATCGGCGCGCTGGACTCAGGGTTCGATGCCAATCACCCCGAAGCCTCCAAAGACCGTTTCCACCCGGTCACCGCCACTGGCACCTATGTCGATGGCAGCGCCTTCAGCACCACGGGCGCGCTCAACCCGAACAATGATTCCCACGGCACCCACGTCACCGGCACCATGGGCGCCGCCCGCGACGGCGTGGGCATGCATGGCGTGGCCTACAACGCGCAAGTTTTTGTGGGCAACACCAACGCCAACGACAGCTTCCTGTTCGGCCCGACGCCAGACCCCAAATACTTCAAGACCGTGTACACCGCTTTGGTGGACTCCGGCGTGCGCGCCATCAACAACAGCTGGGGCAGCCAGCCAAAGGACGTCAGCTACCAGACCCTGGACAACATGCACGCGGCGTATGCCCAGCATTACAACCGTGGCACCTGGCTGGACGCGGCAGCGGAGGTGGCCAAGGCTGGCGTGATCAATGTGTTCAGCGCCGGCAACAGCGGCTATGCCAACGCGAGCGTGCGCTCGGCCTTGCCGTATTTCCAGCCGGAACTGGAAGGCCACTGGCTTGCCGTGTCTGGGCTGGACAAGGCCAATAACCAGAAATACAACAAGTGCGGCATTGCCAAGTACTGGTGTATTTCTACCCCCGGCGCGCTGATCAACAGCACCATTCCTGACGGGGGTTACGGCGTCAAGTCCGGCACCTCGATGGCAGCGCCCCATGCCACCGGCGCGTTGGCGCTGGTGATGGAACGTTATCCCTACATGACCAACGAGCAAGCCTTGCAGGTGCTGCTGACCACCGCCACGCAGCTCGACGGCTCGATCACCCAGGCGCCCAATGCGATTGTCGGCTGGGGTGTGCCTGACCTGGGCCGGGCGATGCATGGCCCGGGGCAATTGCTCGGGCCCATGGAGGTCAACCTGGCCGCCGGGCAGGGCGATGTGTGGAGCAACGGCATCTCCGACCAGGCGCTCATCCAGCGCCAGGCCGAGGACCGCGCCGAGCACACGGCCTGGCAGCAAACCCTGATCGACAAGGGCTGGCAAAACGGCGTGGGCGCCACTGCCAGCCAGCAGGACCAGACCGATTACGCCATTGGCAGCGCCCGCGACCAGGCCGCTGCCAACCGCGTGTACGAGGGCAGCCTGATCAAGGCCGGTGCCGGCAGCCTGGTGCTCAGCGGCGACAGCACCTATCGCGGTGCGACCCTCGTCAACGGCGGTCTGTTGGCCGTCAATGGCTCGCTGGCTTCGGCAGTGACGGTGAATGACAGCGGCACCCTCGGCGGTTCCGGGCGTATTGCCGCGTTGTCTGTAAACAACGGCGGCCGTGTGGCCCCGGGCAATTCCGTGGGCACCTTGCAAGTGGCAGGGGACGTAAACCTCGGCGCCGGCTCTACCTATGCAGTGGAGCTGACGCCCACCAGCAGTGACCGCATTGTTGCCGGCGGCCAGGCGGTTCTGGGCGGCGGCACGGTCACGCTGGCGCTGGAAAACAGCCCGACCTTGCTCAGCCAGAGCCAGGCCCAAAGCCTGATTGGCCGGCAGTACTCGATTCTCGAGGCGGCGGGCGGTATCCAGGGCCAGTTCGGGCAAGTGCTGCCCAACTACCTGTTCCTCGGTGGCACCCTCGACTACGCCGCCAATGCCGTGCAACTGAATGTTGGGCGCAATGGCGCCAGCTTCGCCAGCGTCGGCGCCACCCGCAACCAGCGCAACGTTGCGGCGGCCGCCGAGCAATTGGGCGCTGGCAACCCGGTGTATGAAAGCCTGCTGCAGTCGCAGTCAGCCGCCACCGCCCAGCAGGGTTTGCAGCAACTGTCCGGGGAAATCTACCCCGCCGTGGGTGCGATGCTGATCAACGACAGCCTGCAACTGCGTAATGCCGTGGGCAAGCGCCTGCGCCATGTGCCAGTGACCGGTGAAAGCAACCTGTGGTTCAAGGCGCTGGGCGCCTGGGGCAAGACCGACAGCCGCACTGAAACGGCGGGTTCCACCACCTCCATCGGTGGCCTGTTGGCGGGCGTGGATGGCGCGCTGGATGAGCAGACCCGCGTGGGTGTGGTCGCCGGCTACAGCGACAGCTCGCTGAATATGGGCAGCGGTACCCATTCATCGGCGTCCATCGACAGCTACCACTTTGGCGCGTACGCCGGGCACGAGCTGGGTGACTGGCGCCTGAGCGTCGGCGGTGCCTACAGCTGGCATCGCGGCGACGTGAAGCGCGACCTGCAATGGGGTGATGTCAGCGGCAAGCAAAAAACCAAGCTGGACGCGACCACGGCGCAAGTCTTCACCGAAGCCGCGTACCGCATCCGCCTGCAAGCCGTGGCCCTGGAGCCGTTCGCCAACCTGGCCTATGTGCATCTGAACAGCGAGTCCTTCCACGAAAAAGGCGACGCCGCTGCCCTGGAACGCGGCAGCGACCGGCGTGATGCAGTGCTCAGCACCCTTGGCGTGCGTGCCCTGAAAACCCTGGCCCTCAATGACCACCAGCAACTGAACCTGTCCGGTTCGTTAGGCTGGCAACACAGCCTGACGGCGGTGGAGTCCGAAGAGCACCTGGCGTTTGTCGCCGGCGGGCCTTCATTTGCGGTGCGCAGTGCACCGTTGCTGCGCGATGCCGCCCTGGTGGGCGTGCAGGCCAGCCTGGCGCTGAATGCATCGACACGGGTCAACCTGGATTACAACGGCCAATTGGGTGGGCGCGCGAAAACCCAAGGCGTGGGCTTGAGCCTGAACTGGCAGTTCTGAAGACACCGCGAACCTGATCGTTCCCACGCTCCGCTGATCGTTCCCACGCTCCGCGTGGTAACGCCTCTTGTAACNACGCTTTGGGACGCAGAGCGTCCGGGGCCGCATTCCCACGCGGAGCGTGGGAACGATCAGCGGCGGTGTTCTGGAGAAAGTGATTTACACACGTGCAATAAGAAAACTAAGGAAGGTCACCGTGAAAAAACGCAAGTCAGGGTTAACTACCGCCATCCACACAGGCCCGGGCTATCCGCTCAAGGCGCTGAGCTGCGTGCCATACGGCGCGTTGCTGTGTTGCCTGGCAAGCCTGGGGACCGCCCAGGCTGCACCCTATGTGGAAACCGGCAAACTGGGCGACGCCGCCAGCTGGCGCAGCAATGAGTTCAAGGCCGACTGGGGCCTGGGCGCCGTGCACGCCGACACCGCCTATGCGGCCGGCTATACCGGCAAGGGCGTCAAGCTGGGGATCTTCGACCAGCCGGTGTATGCGCCACATCCGGAATTCGCCAGCCCCAACAAAGTGGTGACCATTGTCACCGAGGGCATCCGCCAATACACCGACCCGTATATCCCGGTGAAGGCCGGAGATGCATTCCGTTACGACGGCACTCCGTCCCTGGGCTCCAATGGCAAGCTGGGCAACCACGGCACGCATGTCGGCGGGATTGCTGCGGGTAACCGCGATGGCGGGCCGATGCATGGCGTGGCGTTCAATGCGCAAATCATCAGTGCCGAAAACGGTGACCCGGGCCCGGAAGACGGAATTATCCTGGGCAACGATGGCGCGGTGTACAAAGCCGGTTGGGATGCGCTGGTTGCCAGCGGCGTTCGCATCATCAACAACAGCTGGGGTATCGGCATCGGTGATCAGTACGCCAAGGGCGGGCGCGATCCGGCGTTTCCCAATTTCACCGTCAACGAAGCCCAGGCGCAATTCAATACCATTCGACCGATCCTCGGCACAATCGCAGGGGGGGCTTATCAAGGCGCCATCGATGCGGCCCGCAGCGGTGTGCTGACCATCTTCGCCGCGGGTAATGACTACAACCGTAACAACCCGGATGCCATTTCCGGTCTGGCGTACTTTGTGCCGGAGATTGCCCCGAACTGGCTGTCGGTGGCCGCGTTGCAGCAAAACCCGGACACCGCAAGTGCCAACCCCTATGTGATCAGCACCTTCTCGTCGCGCTGTGGCTATGCGGCGAGCTTTTGCGTATCGGCGCCCGGCACCAAGATCTACAGCTCGATCATCAACGGCACCAACCTGGACAACCTCACCAACGACTACGCCAACTTCAACGGCACATCCATGGCCGCGCCTCACGTAGCCGGCAGCGCAGCGGTGCTGATGGAACGCTTCCAATACATGAGCGGCGACCAGATCTCCACCGTGCTCAAGACCACCGCCACTGACCTCGGCGCGCCGGGCATCGACTCCCTCTATGGCTGGGGCATGATCAACCTGGGCAAGGCGGTCAACGGCCCAGGGATGTTTATCACCGCCGAGGATATCCCGGCCGAGTTCCGTATCGACGGCGCCTACGGCAGCGGCCAGTTCGTGGCGGACCTGCCGGGCGTCGGCGCGGTGGTGGATGCCGGCAAACCCACCCAGCGTGTGTGCGATGACTTGCACTGCGGGCGGGATGTGTGGAGCAACGACATCTCGGGCCATGGCGGCCTGACCAAGCAGGGCATCGGTACCTTGGTGCTCACCGGCGCCAACACCTACAGCGGGCCGACGCTGGTCAACCAGGGCTTGCTGGCGATCAACGGTTCGGTCACCTCCGACGTCACTGTGAGCCAGAGCGGCGTGGTCGGTGGTTCGGGGCGTATCGGTTCGCTGAGCGCGAAAAGCGGCGGTACTGTGGCACCGGGAAATTCCATTGGCACCTTGAACGTGGCGGGCAACGTCAACTTTGAACCGGGCTCGACCTATGCGGTAGAACTGTCGCCCACCAGCAGCGATCGTATCGTCGCGGGCGGCACGGCCACCCTCAACGGCGGCACCGTGACCCTGGCCCTGGAAAACAGCCCGACCTTGTTGAGCGCGCCCCAGGCCCAAAGTCTGATCGGCCGCCAATACAACATCCTGCAAGCGGCAGGTGGCGTCACCGGCAGCTTCGCGGCAGTGGTTCCCAACTACCTGTTTGTCGGCGGTACCTTGAACTATGCCGCCAACGGCGTGCAGCTGGATGTGGCACGCACCAACAGCTTCGCCAGTGTGGCCGCCACGCCGAACCAGCGCGCCGTGGCCGCAGCCGTCGAGCAATTGGGCGCGGGCAACGGTGTGTATGAAAGCCTGCTGCTGGCACCCACGGCCGCTTCGGCCCAGGGCGCGTTTCAGCAACTGAGTGGGGAAGTCTACCCGGCGCTGGAAACCGCACTGGTCAATGACAGCCGCTACGTACGCGAAGCGGTGGGCGAGCGTCTGCGCAATGGCGAGATGGGCGCTACCAGCCAAGCCATCGACAGCCGTGGCAACGTGTGGGTCAAGGCATTGGGCGCATGGGGCAAGACCGACAGCCGCAACGACACGGCGGGCTACACCACCTCTATCGGCGGCATGCTCGCCGGTGTGGACGGCGCCGTCGATGAGGCCACACGCATTGGCCTGGTGGCCGGTTACAGCGACACGTCGTTGAACATGGGCAGCGGCACCCACAGCCGCGCCTCGGTCGACAGCTACCATTTCGGCGCCTATGCCGGGCATGAAATCGGCGCCTGGCGCCTGAGTGGCGGCGCGACCTACAGCTGGCACCGCGCCGATGTCAAACGCGACCTGCAATACGGCGATGTCAGCGGCAAGCAAAAAGCCAAGGTCGATGCCCACAGTACCCAGGTGTTCACGGAAGCGGCGTACCGCATCAACCTGCAACCACTGGCCCTGGAGCCGTTCGCCAACCTGGCCTACGTGCACCTGGCAACTGACAGCTTCAAAGAGAAGGGCGACGCCGCCGCGCTGAGAAGTGGCGACGACAGCCGTGACCTGGTGCTGAGTACCCTGGGTATGCGTGCCTTGAAGACCTTCAATATCAACGACCATCAGCAACTGGAAGTCTCCGGCACCCTGGGCTGGCAGCACAACCTGAGCAGCACCGATTCGGAACAGCACCTGGCGTTTGCCTCGGGCGGTCCTTCGTTCACGGTGGAAAGTGCGCCGATGGTGCGCGATGCGGCGTTGGTCGGGGCACGGGTCAGCCTGGCATTGAGCAAGGATGCGCGGGTGAACTTCGATTACAACGGCCTGCTGGCCAGCAAGGAGAAGGTGCACGGCGTCGGCTTGAGCCTGGATTGGGCGTTCTAAAGGCCAGGTGCAGTTGGTTGTGGCGAGGGAGCTTGCTCCCGCTCGGGTGCGCAGCGCCCGCAAGTTTTTGGGGCCGC
>NZ_JBQEQE010000018.1:87307-129093 GCF_052046095.1 Pseudomonas sp. 22072 | reverse complement strand
CAGTCACGGATGTACCCACTGACACACAGCTATCGCGGGCAAGCCCGCTCCCACATTGGCTATTGATGATCCATAGACTTTGCAAGCAAGCCTTTATGCCCAACCAAACCATCAAAACCCCTTGCGTCGGCCTGTGCTCCACCGTCTACGGTGACCTGGTCTGTCGGGGCTGCAAGCGCTATCACCACGAGGTGATCCAGTGGAATGGCTATAACGCCGAGGAAAAACAGGCGGTGTGGCTGCGTCTGGAACAACTGCTGGTGCAGGTAATGGCCAGCAAGCTGGAAGTGTTCGACCCGCACTGCCTGCGACAGCAGTTGGAAGCGCGCAAGATTCGTTTTATGCCGCACCAGTCGCCGTATTGCTGGGCATACCAGTTGATTGCACGGGGTGCACGGGTGATTTCCAGGCTGGATGCCTATGGTTTGACGCTGTTACCGGAGTTTCGTGAACGCCACCTGGCGGAGTTGCGCGATGCGATAGATCGAGAGTTCTTTTTGCTGTCCGAGGCACATTACGAACGCTATATCGCCCCGGCTTTCTTGAAAGAGTCATTCGGGCCGGCGCTGATTGCCACGCGCTGACCCAAATCGCAAACACTGCGGGAACGCGGTAAAGCGCTGGACCTGTGGCGAGGGAGCTTGCTCCCGTGACGGCCCTGACAGCCGACGATGATCCATCTCACGCTCCGCGATCCAAGGTAGATAAGCGTCGACCATCAGGCCGTCATCGCAGGCAAGCCAGTTCCCACAGTTGGATGCCGGGGCTTCAGGTATATATGGGTCGGCTGTCAGGCCGCCATCACAGGCAAGCCCGTTCCTTCCCAATTGTGTTTAAAATGCCGCCCGCCCGATGACTGACGCTTAACGATGAACCCAGACGCACTCGCTACCCTGCACGCCCACTTGCTCACTGTCCTGGCTGACGCGCCTGCGGAAACCCGGCGCCTGTTCCATGGCCGTGGCCGTTGCTGGCCAGGTCTGGAACAACTGACAGTGGACTGGCTGCAAGGGGTGGTGCTGGTTGCTTTGTTCAAAGAAACCGAGCACCTGGATGCCCTGAAGCACACGCTGTTGCAGATCGAGTGGAGCCGTTTCGGCGTGCACACCGTGGCCCTGCAACACCGCTACCTGCCGCAAAGCACCACCGAATGGCTGGTGGGCAACGCCATCGACGAACTGACCATCACCGAGGGCGGCCTGCGCTACCTGATCGACCTGGGTAAAAAACAGAACAGCGGGCTGTTTCTCGACATGCGTTACGGGCGCAACTGGGTGCGCGAACAAGCCCAGGGCCAGCGTGTGCTGAATTTGTTTGCCTATACCTGCGGTTTTTCCGTGGCCGCCATCGAAGGCGGCGCCGACCATGTGGTGAACCTGGACATGGCCCGTGGGGCCTTAAGCCGTGGCCGCGACAACCATCGCCTGAATGGGCACGACCTGAGCCGAGTGAGTTTCCTGGGCCACGACTTGTTCAAGTCCTGGGCCAAGGTGACGAACAACGGCCCTTACGACCTGGTGATCATCGACCCGCCCTCCTTCCAGAAAGGCAGTTTCCTGCTGACCAAGGATTACCAGCGCGTGCTGCGCCGCCTGCCAGACTTGCTCAGTGCCCACGGCACCGTGCTGGCATGCATGAACGATCCGGCCTTCGGCGAAGACTTCCTGATCGACGGCGTGACCCGCGAAGCACCGGGCCTGCGGTTTGTACAGCGGCTGGAAAACCCACCGGAATTTCCTGACATTGACCCACAGAGTGGGCTGAAGGCCCTGGTGTTCCGTCAGGGTTGATGCCGAAACATCCTACGCTTGCTACGCTAACGGATACGCCGGGCGGTGAACCTTATCCTCCCCTTCCCGGTCGATACCTGCATTCCCTGGCCAGACTCGACGGCGCTACGTTGTCGGCTGCCCCGTTTGACCTTTTGGAGAACCGCCCGTGATATCGACCCTGCATGTAGCCAGACTCAAAGCCTGGGGCGCCCACGGCTTTACCGCCACCGGTGTGGTACTGGCCTTTTTGGCCACCCTGGCGCTGCTGGAAAACTCCCCCAAGGCGTGCCTGCTGTGGCTGGGCCTGGCACTGGTGGTGGATGGCGTCGACGGCTCGCTGGCGCGACGGGTGAATGTCAGCACGGTGCTGCCCAGCTTTGACGGCTCGGTGCTGGACCTGGTGATCGACTACCTCACCTACGTGTTCATTCCTGCCCTGTTTATCTACCGCTACATCGACCTGCCCGATTTCACCCACCTGTTTGCGGTGTCGGTGATCCTGGTGTCGTCGCTGTTCTGCTTTTGCAACGTGAACATGAAGAGCAAGGACAACTACTTCGTCGGCTTCCCTGCCGCCTGGAACGTCGTTGCCCTGTGCGTCTATATCATCCAGCCGGATGCGTGGGTCACCTTGCTGACCGTGATCGGCCTGGCGCTGTTGACCGTCACGCCGATGAAGTTCCTGCACCCGTTCCGGGTCAAGCGCTTCATGCCGATCAACATCGCGGTGACCACCCTCTGGCTGCTGTGCAGCTTCCTGATGGTGGTGGATTACCCGAACACCAACCCTTGGACATTTGGCTTATGGTCGCTGATGTCGGCGTACTTCCTGGGTATCTGCATCTGGCGCACGGCCGTGGAATGGCTGGGCGCGCACAAATAACGCTCTAGAATGGGCCGTTGTCGTGGGGTACGACATCGGGGAACACCGCGGCTACCTGCCACTGTTCAGCGATCTTTGCATGCGCATCGATCCTGAACAGGTCCCAGAAGGTATGGGTTTGACCATTGATCCGTCCCTCTGACTGGACCGCCGCAAACTCACCTTCAGCCACCACTTTCCTGATCGCGACATACTCCTTGTCGCTCACCGCCAGCGCTTGCGCCAGGCAAGCGGCGCCATCGGCAATCTCCGTAATGTGCTGCGCCAATCCATGCTTGCTGAGGAACTCAGGCAGGCGCCGATGCTGCCTGTCGACCAGCACCGTCTGGATGAAGGCGGTTGCAGTGTTTTTGCTGTGCGCGGTCCTGTCCGCATGTTCGACTGTCGCCGGCCCGTCGAACTGGGTGCGGCCCGATGCCGAAATGCGCATGACGGGCACCGACGCATCCCAATGCTCTTGGATCTGATCATCCGCAACGCGGAACATGTCGATGCCGACAACGGCTTCGCCGCCGGTGAATACGCCGTTGAGCCAGTTGCGATGAATGCCGTGCAACACCACCAGATCGCCGTCGCTGAAGATCCGCACCAGCTCGTAGCTGTAGTCGTCTCGCAGGCTTGCCACTAACTGCTCAAGACCTTCTCGGCCGGTTTGCACATAGGGGCTGTGCTGTTTGTAGGTGGGGGCTACCCACTTCTGGATCACGGCCGGGTCCTTGGCGGTCATCAGTTCGGTCCACATCGTGGTTACCACATCTTTTGCGTTCATGTACCACCTCGTCTTTGCAATCAGCAATTGCCGCTGTCGCTACCTCGCGTCACCGTCAACGGGACGCGCCAGGCCAAAATCGAGCAGCGCAACGTACGGGTTCCAATGCTCGCGATAGGTTTTGATCTTGCCGCCTTCCAGCGTCACGATCGAAATGTAGTTCTGCTCGTAGAGCTTGCCCGAGCCCTTGATGGTGGCTGTGCCGGTGTATTCATACACGTAGGTATGCGGGGTCTTCAGCGTATGAATGGCCCAATTCTCTACCGGTCCGATATCGAGGTTTTCCATATAAGGCACGAGTGAGCTGAAGTAGCGTTTCATGGCTTCACTTCCACGGACCTCTTTGAAGAACAGGCCAAACTCGGTGGGCGCGAACGGAAATTCCCAACCGCCGTCCGGGGTGAAATAGGGAATCATCCGTGTCGGGTTTTCGGTCCAGCCGTTGACTGCATTGCAGACAAAGCGCGCCACTTCCAAGGCATCGTCGGGGCCTTTGTAGGTGTGTTTCATGGTCTATCTCCAGGGGGTCAGGTCATGCACGGGTGTGAATGGGATGGCTTCAGGTAATGGGGCGCAGTTCTCGCAGGAACAGCGACAGCGCCAGGCCGATCTCGGCCGGAGAGTCTTCCTGCAGGCTATGAATGCCCGGCACGCTGACCTCGCGTTGATTGGCCCAGGTGCGGGCATAGGCCAGCGCACGCCCGGTGAGCACCGCGCCTGGCTCCCCGACGATCAGCAGCTTGGGCAGTGCCTCGGTCGCCAACCATGCGCCAGACGCCTCGATGATCTTGACGACATTGGCCGGTTCACCCTCGATAGGCAGTTCGCGGGGCCAGGCGAGGGTCGGCCAGCGGTTTTCCCGGGTGGCGAAGGGTGCGCGGTAGGCGTCCATTTCCTCGACGCCCAGAGTGCGCAACGTGGTGCGAGGCAGAATCCCCTCGATGAAGAGGTTCTCCTCAAGGATCATCTGCTCGCCTGGTTCCGAGCGCAGGGCTTTGAAGAGGTCCTTGCCTGCGCCAGCGTAATCGTCCCAGCTTCCCGGAAACACCACACCTTCCATATACACCAGCGCCTGTACACGATCCCGGTTGCGGTTGGCCCAATGCGCCCCCAGCGCAGTGCCCCAGTCATCGGTAACCAACACAACGTTGGTCAACCCCATGGCCTCGAACCAGGCCTCGAGATAGCGGGCATGATCCTCGAAGCGATAGGCGCGAGTCGGCGACTTGCCCGAGAGCCCCATACCCACTAGGTCCGGCGCCAGGCATCTGCCGTGCGGCAGCGCGTGAGGAATGATATTGCGCCACAGATAGGACCACGTGGGGTTGCCGTGCAGGAAGACGATGGGCTCGCCTGCGCCGACGTCCACGTAGCTCATGTCGGTGTCGAGGACGGCAACTCGCTGGCGTGGATGCGGGTCGCCATATTGCGCAAGATTGTCGGCGGTAAGCAGAGGCATGTCGGCGGCTCCTTGAGTGCCAGTTGATTCGGTGAGTCATCAGCCTAACCAAACGACAATCATCCCAATAGATGCTATTTTTGAACCATCTGTTACCTGAAATCGGACAATAGAATGACCACCCAGGCTGTGCTGGAGGACCTCAACGATCTCTACTATTTCTCCATGGTCGCCGAGCACGGCGGGTTCTCGGCGGCGGGCCGAGTGCTAGGCATCCCCAAGTCGCGGCTCAGCGCACGCGTTGCGGCGCTCGAACAACGCCTGGGCGCCCGCCTGTTTCATCGAACCACACGCCATGTGTCTCTGACTGACCTCGGTGAGCGATTTTTCATCCATTGCCGCGCCTCGATCACTGAAGCGCTGGCGGCTCAGGAAGTCATCGACATGGCCAGCGCCGCGCCGCGCGGGCTGGTGCGCATCAGTTGCCCGGTGCTGGCGACCCAGATATTCCTGGCCCCTTACCTGCCGCCGTTCATGGCCCGTTACCCCCAGGTGCGCGTGCAGGTGCTTGCCACTGATCGCACGGTGGACCTGCAGGCGGAATCGGTGGACATTGCCGTGCGGCTGCGTCAGCCGGAGGATATGGACCCCGACCTGGTGGCCAAACCGCTGGGGATCAGCCGGCGCATCCTGGTTGCCAGCGCGGACTACCTCAAGCGCACAGGGCCGCTGTCTCATCCGGACGAGCTGGCACAACGGCCAACGCTCTACTACGAAGCGGCAGATGAGCCACAGCCGCAATGGCTACTGGTTGGCCCTGATGGTGCGCGCACCACCGCCAAGCTGCGGCCGACCTTGATGTGCAGGGAGCATGAAACGATCCTGAATGCGGCCATCCAGGGGTTGGGCATCGCGATGATGCCGGATGTTGCGTGCCTGCCCGCCCTGGCTCGACAGCAACTGGTGGTGGTGCTGCCAGAATGGAGTGCCCCCGAGCTGACACTGCACCTCGCGTATTCGGCGCGGCGCGGCATGCTGCCTTCGGTCAGGGCGCTGATTGACTTTCTGTCCGAGCATCTGCCACAGATTGTGATGCAGAACTCGGTTCGGTGAGGCTGGTGCCTACACAATACTTGTTAAGTACCAAATACCTTGTGGGGCTTGCCTGCGATAGCGGTGGTTCTGTTACGGACTCAGTGACTGACACTCCGCTGTCGCGAGCAAGCCCGCTCCCACAGGGGGACTGGGCCAGGCGCTGATTTTTGTGGGCCATACATGGCCAATGTGGGAGCTGGCTTGCCTGCGATAGCGGTGGTTCTGTTACGGATTCAGTGACTGACACTCCGCTATCGCGAGCAAGCCCGCTCCCACAGGGGGACTGGGCCAGGCGCTGATTTTTGTGGGCCATACATGGCCAATGTGGGAGCTGGCTTGCCTGCGATAGCGGTGGTTCTGTTACGGACTCAGTGACTGACACTCCGCTATCGCGGGCAAGCCCGCTCCCACATTTGCATCGCATAGACCCGCCACATCGCAGTAAGATGCAGCCTTTCTGCGGCCCTCCAACAATAAGCCCTGCCCATGCCCTTCGAACTCAGCGTTGACCTCACCACCCTGGCCATCCTGGCCGTTGTCGCCTTTATCGCCGGTTTTATCGACGCCATCGCCGGCGGTGGCGGTTTGTTGACCACGCCCGCCCTGCTCACCGCTGGTATGCCGCCGCACCTGGTGCTGGGCACCAACAAGCTCAGCTCCACCTTCGGCTCGGCCACCGCCAGTTTTACCTTCTACCGGCGCAAGCTGTTCCACCCACGCCAATGGGTGCACGCCATCGTCGGTACCTTGATCGGCGCACTGACCGGCGCGGTCGTCGCGCATTACTTGCCTGCCGAAACCCTGAACAAAATGCTCCCGGTGATCGTCTTCGCCTGCGGTGTGTACCTGCTGTTCGGTGGCACGCCCAAGGCGCCACTGGACGCGGAGGCACCGATCAAAAAGAAATGGCAAGCCACCCAGGGCTTTGGCCTGGGTTTCTACGACGGCGTGGCGGGGCCCGGCACGGGGGCGTTCTGGACGGTCAGCACGATGCTGCTGCACCCCATCGACCTGGTGAAGGCCAGCGGCGTGGCGCGCAGCATGAACTTCGTCAGCAACGCGGCGGCGCTGACGGTGTTTATCATCAATGGTTCGGTGGACTGGATTGTCGGCCTGGCGATGGGGGTATCGGTGATGTGTGGCGCGTTCTTTGGCGCACGCAGCGCGATCAGCGGCGGCGCCAAATTCATTCGCCCGGTGTTTATCACCGTGGTCCTGGGCCTGACCGTGCGTCTAGCCTGGCAGCACTGGTTCAGCGTGGCCTAAACGGCGGGCCACGTAGAGGTCGATGAGGTAACGCGCAATCGAGCGTGACGCCGGCAACGGCGGCAGCTCGTGGATATTGAACCACTGCGCGTCCTCGATCTCGTCGGCCTGGGGCACAATATCGCCACCGGCGTATTCGGCGTGAAAGCCCAGCATCATCGAGTGAGGGAACGGCCAGCATTGGCTGCCCATGTACTGGATGTTCTTGACCTCCAGCTGCACCTCTTCACGCACTTCACGGATCAGGCAGTCTTCGGCGGACTCACCCGGCTCGGCAAAACCGGCCAGGGTGCTGTAGACCCCGGTGACGAAACGCGGCGAACGCGCCAGCAGGATGTCATCGCCACGGGTCACCAGCACGATCATGCTCGGTGAGATCCGTGGGTAGCTGCGCAGGTCGCAGGCCTGGCAATACATCGCCCGCTCCCTCGGCACCTGTACCATCGCCTGGCCACAACTGCCACAAAAACGGTGTTCCCGCGCCCAGGTACCGATCTGCGCGGCGTAGCCCAGCACCTTGTACAGGGTGTGATCACCTTGCAGCATAAAGCCGCGCAAGCCCTGCCAACTGCACCCTGGCACATCAGCCGGCGAGTCGAGTTCCAACAGGTACACCGGCTCGCCGTCGAGGTGGCCGATGCCGTGTTCGGCAAACACCGGCAGGTCCTGGCGCTTGAGCCATTCGCGCGGGAACAGCGGGCCGTTGGTGTCGTGTAAGAAGCCTTCGCGGCTGCGGGCGACGGCCCAGCCGCCGGGGGCGTCGTTGTCCAGCAGCGTTGTGGTAATCCAGCCTGGGGTCATGTCAGTCAATCCACGAATTCGGGTTTCTGCTTACTCATATGGGCCGCAATGGCCACGCGCAGGTCGTTGGATTGCAACATAGCCGAGTTCCAGGTGGCAACGTATTCCAGGCCGTCATTGACTGTGTGGTCACGCATGTAGCTGATCATGGCCTTGGTGCCGGTCACGGCAATCGGCGACTTGGCGGCGATTTGATGGGCTAGGTCCATGACACCCGCCAGCAGGCTTTCATGATCGGCAAACACGCGATTGACCAGGCCGATGCTGCGCGCTTCTTCAGCGCCGAACTGACGGCCGGTGTAGGCCAGTTCACGCAGCATCCCGTCGCCAATAATGCGCGGCAGGCGTTGCAAGGTGCCGACGTCGGCGGCCATGCCGATGTCGATTTCCTTGATCGAGAATTGCGCGTCCTCGGCTGCATAGCGCATGTCGCACGCGCTGATCAGGTCGATGGCGCCGCCAATGCAGTAGCCCTGGATCGCCGCCAGCACGGGCTTGCGGCAAGTGTCCACGGCGTTGAACGAAGCTTGCAGCTCGAGAATCTTGCGGCGCAGCAGGCGCGCATTGCGACCCACGTCCTTGCCAAAATCATTGGCGATCGAGGCCAGCATCATCAGGTCGATGCCCGAGGAAAAATGCTTGCCCGCGCCGCTGAGCACCACGGCACGCACGGCGTCGGTCTCGTCGACCCATTGGAAGATGTCGATGATTTCGGTCCAGAACGCCGCGTTCATGGCGTTGATCTTTTCCGGGCGATTGATCTGCACATGGGCAACGTTGCCGCTGAGTTCGACAACGAAGGCTTGGTATTCGGACATGGCAGTGATCCCTGACTGGCGATTGAGAAAGGCCAGACTATATCAAGGGTGCGCCACGGCGCATCGGCCAAAAACGGGACTGACCACGGTGAGGGAAAAGACGCTGGATAAAACCCGATGCACAGGCCATCCTTTGCGCTTTAAGCCGCGCTGTGCGCGGCGCTCGACGTTTTAAGGAAATGCCATGCACGCCCAACCCCTCGCTCCCGCCGATTTCGAATTCATTGACGCCACCTTGCTCAAATACGGCGAAGACCACTCGGTGCTGAACATGGCCGAACTCGACGGTTATTTCACCGCCCTGGTTTCCAGCCCGGCCAAGGTGGATGTGGCCGAGTGGTTCCCGGCAATCTGGGGTGGGCAAAACCCTGAATGGGACAACATGGACGAGGCCCAGGCTTTTCTCGAGCTGTGTGTACGCCATATGAATACCCTGGCCGCACAATTGGCCACTGACTCCCAGGCATTCAAAGCCCGTTTCGATGAAACCGAACATCAAGACCAGGCGGTGACCCTTGCCGAGGAATGGTGCTTTGGTTATGTGCGCGGCGTGACAATCGCCAACTGGCCGCCATTGCCCGCTGTACAAGCCGGGCAACTGGAGCGGATTTCCTGCTGCGCCGAACAGGACAATTTCGAACTGCCGGCAGACCTGGATGTAAACGCCCATCAACTGCAGGTCAGCGAAATCGAACCGGCTGCACGGGCGCTGCATGACTACTGGTTGAGCCAGCGCTAAGGCAGTAGGAGCGAGCTAGCTCGCGAAAAACTTACAGGCGCCGCGTTCATTCAGGAAGCACGCTTATCGTTGACGTTTTTCGCGAGCAAGCTCGCTCCTACATTCGGGCCGCAGCGCATGCCAATAAAATACGCAGATCACCCACTCACTCGACAAGCATGGCGTGTTTGCCTGATGATTCGGGTCCGCACGTCGGCCACTCCACGCCACCTCGCCTTGACCAGGAGCCTTGTACCTTGAGTTCGCAGAAAACCGTGACCGTTACACCGCCCAACTTCCCCCTCACTGGCAAGGTCGCGCCCCCCGGCTCCAAATCCATTACCAACCGTGCGCTGTTGCTCGCGGCACTGGCCAAGGGCACCAGCCGTTTGAGCGGTGCGCTCAAAAGCGATGACACGCGCCATATGTCGGTAGCCCTGCGGCAGATGGGCGTCACCATCGACGAGCCGGACGACACCACCTTTGTCGTCACCAGCCAAGGCTCGCTGCAATTGCCGGCCCAGCCGTTGTTCCTCGGCAACGCCGGCACCGCCATGCGCTTTCTCACGGCTGCCGTCGCCACCGTGCAAGGCACCGTGGTACTGGACGGTGACGAGTACATGCAAAAACGCCCGATCGGCCCGCTGCTGGCCACCCTGGGCCAGAACGGCATCCAGGTCGACAGCCCCACCGGTTGCCCACCGGTAACGGTGCATGGCGCGGGCAAGGTCCAGGCCAGGCGTTTTGAGATTGACGGAGGCTTGTCCAGCCAGTACGTATCGGCCCTGCTGATGCTGGCGGCGTGCGGCGAAGCGCCGATTGAAGTGGCGCTGACCGGCAAGGACATCGGCGCCCGTGGCTATGTGGACCTGACCCTCGATTGCATGCGTGCGTTCGGGGCCCAGGTAGACATCGTGGACGACACCACCTGGCGCGTGGCCCCCACCGGCTATACCGCCCATGATTACCTGATCGAACCCGACGCTTCCGCCGCCACTTACCTGTGGGCCGCAGAAGTACTGACCGGTGGCCGTATCGATATTGGTGTAGCCGCGCAGGACTTCACCCAGCCCGACGCCAAGGCACAGGCCGTGATCGCGCAATTCCCGAACATGCAGGCCACGGTGGTGGGTTCACAAATGCAGGATGCGATCCCGACCCTGGCGGTGCTCGCCGCATTCAACAATACCCCGGTGCGCTTTACTGAACTGGCGAACCTGCGCGTCAAGGAATGTGACCGCGTGCAGGCGCTGCACGATGGCCTCAACGAAATTCGCCCGGGCCTGGCGACCATCGAGGGTGATGACTTGCTGGTTGCCAGCGACCCCGCTTTGGCTGGCACCGCCTGCACCGCACTGATCGACACCCACGCCGACCATCGCATCGCCATGTGCTTTGCCCTGGCCGGGCTGAAAGTCTCGGGCATTCGCATCCAAGACCCTGATTGCGTAGCCAAGACCTACCCTGACTACTGGAAAGCGCTGGCCAGCCTGGGCGTCCACTTGAGCTACTGACACACAAACCTGTAGGAGCGAGCTTGCTCGCGAAAAACGTTAACCAAAACGCGTGTTTGCTGAATGAATGCGGCGCCTGTGAGTTTTTCGCGAGCAAGCTCGCTCCTACAACTGAACCTTGCCGGGAGCGTCAATGACCCTTCGCCAACCCTGCCCACCCGGCGCCTGTGTCTGCAACCGTGAACAACTGCTGGAAGCTCCCGGCGCTGATCTGCGCATTCTGCAACTGACGCGACAGCAGGAAAAAATCCTGCTGGAGCGCCTGGAAAATCTCAAGAGCCTGCAAGACCTCGAACACCTGCAACAGCGGATGTACGACCAACTCGGCATCCGCGTACACATCACGCCCGGGCATACCGAGGTCAAGAGCATGCGCGGGATCCAGATCGTCATCCACGAACTGCCGGGCATGTGCCGCAAGACCCGCCAGTCGATCCCCGCCTCCATTCGCCGTGGCCTGGAGAAAAACCCAGAGATTGCCTACCGCTTGCTCGACGCCTACGACCTGTTTCGCGACGCTTGAATTATCCCGCGATGGCCTCACGCTCAAACAACCCCTGCCCCACGGTCCGGGCCTTGTGCAAATGCGCCTGGGCCGTGCCACTTTCCGAGTCCAACAACAACTCGGAAGTGACTACCCGCGCCCCGCAATAATCAAAGATGCCGTAGTCGATCTGGGTATTCATGGCCTTGGCATAACCGTGTCGATCGAAGGCGCTTTCGTCAGCCGCCCCCAGGGCCAGCACATGTACGTGCAAATGCCTGAGTTTCTTCTGCACCGGTGTATCGGGGCCGTAATCAATCGCCCAGCCATTGACGAATACGCGGTCGACCCAACCCTTGAGCAACGCCGGCATCGACCACCAGTAGATGGGGAACGCCAGCACCAGCGCGTCGGCGCGATCTATGCGGGCCTGTTCGGCCACCACGTCGGCTGGCGGCGTCGCCCGAGTACGGTGCACCCGATGGTCGGCGACGGTGTAGCGTGGATCGAACCCTTCAGCGGCAAGGTCGGCTATTTCAAAGGTGTGGCCAGAGGCGGTCAAGCCCGCGCCCACCTCGGCGGCCACACTGTGGGTGAGAGATTGCGGGTCGTGATGAGCAACTACGATCAGTGCGTGCATGACTCTAACTCCATTTCGGATTAATCTACTTTTAGTAAGTTACATCGAATAAGTTACTTTTGGTATATAAGCATGTCAAGCAGTGAATCCCCTGCCCCACGTCGTCGTTTGTCCCGTGAAGATCGCCTGCGCCAGTTACTCGACGTCGCCTGGCAATTGGTGCGTGACGAAGGCACCGACGCCCTGACCCTGGGCCGCCTCGCCGAGCTGGCGGGCGTCACCAAACCAGTGGTTTACGACCACTTCGCTACACGCGCAGGGTTACTGGCCGCGCTGTATGCAGACTTCGACGCGCGCCAGGACCAGGTGTTTGCCGATGCCATCGCCACCAGCAAGGCGACTCTTGAGGACCGCGCGTGGGTTATCGCGTCGTCGTATGTCGATTGTGTGTTGTTGCAAGGTCGGGAAATCCCCGGGGTGATTGCCGCCTTGAGCGGTTCGCCGGAGTTGGAAGCGTCCAAGCGCGAATACGAGGCGATCTTTCTCGATAAATGCCGAGACGCGCTGTCGCCCTTCACCCACGGCGGCAGTATTTCCCAGGCCGGGTTGCGCGCCATGCTCGGCGCAGCGGAAGCCCTGTCCCATGCGGCGGCCAATGGCGAGATCAGCCGCGAGGAAGCTCAGCAGGAACTGCTGGAGACTATCCTCGCGATGGTCATGCGCGTCAGGCCGTAGGCAGACGGCCCTGGACGAACAGTTGCGCCTTGCGCGTCAACTGGTCCAGGTGCCGATCACGCTGTTTCTCTGCGTCGACCATGGCGCGCTTGCCGTGTTTTTGCAGCAGGTAGGTGTGGATCTGCCGCACTTCCAGCGAGCTGTAGATTGAAGCCACATCCAACACGCCCATCAGCCCATCGGTGCCGTAGTTGCGGGTGTTCATCACGACCTGGGTGCCACGCGCACCGCGTACCTGGAAACCCATGGCTTCGAACAACGCAACCTTCTCTACCGCACAGGCCAGTTCGGCGTGGGGATAACGCGCCAACACTTCGTCCATCATGCTGCGTGCCACACCCTGGCGACGAAAGCCCGCCTGCACCGCCATAAACGCGATGCCACACGCGTGCGGATCATCCTTCACCGGCAGATACAGGCAAAAACCCACCACCGTCTCGTCTTCCATCGCCACGACCAACTCGACGGCGATGCCCTTTTCGCCATTCAACGCCTCAAGGTACAGGTGCACCTCAAACCCGATGGCGTACTGGTAGATGCTGTAGAGCAGATTGCTCGGTGCCAGCGCTACGCTGCTGATATCGGTGAGGTTGTCCACCACCATCTGCAGGATCTGGCTGTTGACCGGTTCGGGGCACGGCGTGGTGTAGCGGGTAAGACTGAACATGCAAATTCCTGGGGTTTCGCGTCAAGGCAGCGGCGATTGTACCTGTTGCGCGCCGATCATGGCCCGCACACCTCGCGCAAACATGCGCGCAGCCAGCGATGGGCCAGGTCGGCGTCCTGCCGCGGGTGCCACAGCATCGCCACGGTAAATGGCGGCAATGTCACCGGCAGCTCAAAGCAGTACAAGCCTCGAGGCGGCACGGTGATATAGCGCTCAGGCACGCTGGCGATCAGGTCGGTATCACGCGCTAGGGCGATGGCCGTGTTGAAACCGGCGACCACGATGCCGACCTGCCGAACCAGACCTTGCGCCTCAAGGGCCTCGTCGATCTGGCCACGGTCCTGCCCACGCCGCGACACGTAGACATGTTGTCCCTGGGCGAAACGCGCTGCGCTAAGAGGGCCGCGGCTCAGAGCATGGCCCTCGCGCACCACGCCCACCAGGCGGTCACGGAACAGCGCCTGGGTCAGCACCTCCGGGCTGGCGCCGGCATCGACCACACCGGTTTCCAGGTCGACGACACCGTCGCGCAGCAACGTACTGTGCTTGTCGCTCTTGTGCACGAAACGCAATCGCACCCCAGGGGCGTCCTGGGCGATACGCGCCAGCAAGGCGGGGCCGAAGCGTTCGACGAACTCCTCGCTAGTGCGCAGGGTGAAGGTGCGCACCACCTCACCCAAGTCCAGGGTGTTTGCCGGGCGCAATACCGCATGGGCGTCCTGCACCAATTGGCTGACCTGTTCACGCAATCGCAACGCCCGGGGCGTCGGTACCAGGCCGCGCCCGGCACGTACCAGCAGCGGATCGCCAGTGGCTGCACGCAAACGCGCCAGGGCCCGGCTCATGGCCGAAGGGCTCAGGCGCAGGCGCTGGGCCGCGCGAGCGACGCTGCCTTCGGCAAGCAACACGTCCAGGGTGATGAGTAAATTGAGGTCGGGCATGGGGACTCCTTATCAGGCGTTGGACGCAGCTATAACCTGCAACCCCTGCGTCTTCCGCCATCTTAGGCGACGCCGTAGATTTGCGACAGGTGCATTCACTCAAGGAAACACGCATGCAAACCTCCACACGCGGCGGCCTGGTGGCCTTGTCGCTGTCCATGTTGCTGGCCGCCCTGGGCACCAGCATCGCGAATGTCGGCCTGCCCAGCCTGGCGCACGCCTTCGGGGCATCGTTTCAGGCCGTGCAGTGGGTGGTGCTCGCCTACCTGCTGGCCATCACCGCCGTGATTGTCAGCGCCGGGCGCCTGGGCGACCGTCTGGGGCGCCGGCGCTTGCTGCTGGCCGGGTTGCTGGTGTTTGCCCTGGCCTGCGCCGGGTGTGCCGCCGCGCCAACCCTGTCCTGGCTGATCGGCGCACGGGCATTCCAGGGCCTGGGCGCGGCGATCATGATGGCGATGACCCTGGGCATGGTCGGTGACACCGTCACGAAAGCGAATACCGGCCGAGTCATGGGCCTGCTCGGCACTATGTCGGCACTCGGCACGGCCATGGGGCCGAGTGTCGGCGGAGTATTGCTCAGCCTGTGGAGCTGGCGCGCGCTGTTTCTGATCGGCCTGCCCTTGGCGGGTGTGGCTGCCGCCCTCGCCTACCGTTATTTGCCGGCGGATGCTAACGCCCGCGAAGCTTCGCCAGGCGATACACTCTGGGCGCCCCTGCGCGATGCGCCGTTGCGCGCCGGCCTGGTCATGAGTGTTCTGGTGTCGGCGGTGATCATGGCCACGTTTGTGGTGGGCCCGTTCTACCTGTCCCGTGGCCTGGGCCTCGATCCCGCCTGGATGGGCTTGGCCATGGCCGTCGGGCCAACGGTCGCGGCGGTTACCGGTGTACCGGCGGGTTACCTGACCGATCGCCTCGGCAGCCAACGCCTGACCTTCGTGGGATTGAGCGTGATGCTGTGCGGGGCCCTGTTGCTGTCGCAGGCGTCCGGGCTTGGTGTTTATCTCGCGGCGCTGATCGTGTTGACAGCCGGCTACAGCCTGTTCCAGGCGGCCAACAACACGGCGGTAATGAGCGATATACAGGCGACACGCCGAGGCACAGTGTCCGGCCTGCTGAATCTGTCGCGCAACCTGGGCCTGATTTTCGGCGCCTCAGCCCTCGGCGCGGTGTTCGCCCGCGCCACCCCGGATGTCAGCCATGCCGCGCCCCAGGCGGTGGAAGTCGGCTTGCACGCCACCTTCGCCATGGCGGTAGGTTTGCTGTTACTGGCTGTGCTGATCGCCTGGAGACGCGCACATTCCCTGGCCAGCGCGAAGCAGACAAACGTTGACAAGCTAAAATCGTAACGACTATTGTCTGACAACCTGATCACCAAGGTTTTCCCATGCTTGAGCTCCAGCGCCCCGATTCGCTTGTCGTACGGGTTGTCAGCGCCATTCGCGCAGAAATCGAATCCGGCCAACTGGCCCCGGAGTCGCGCCTGCCGACCGAACAGCAACTGGCCGAACAACTCAACGTCAGCCGCTCCGTGGTGCGTGAAGCCATTGCCCAGCTCAAGGCCGACGGTGTGCTCACCGCCCGCCGTGGCCTGGGCTCGTTTATTTCGCAGACCCCTGCAGGCACGGTGTTTCGGTTTCCACAGCCCAATGGTCGGCGACCTGACCTGGCGCAAATGTTCGAAGTGCGCTTGTGGATCGAAACCCAGGCCGCTTCGATTGCCGCCCAGCGCCGCGACACCGCCGACCTGCAGCGCATGAAAAGCGCGTTGCAGGCCATGCAGGACAACCGCGACGACTTTGAAGCCGCAGCCCTGGCCGATGTGGAATTCCACCGTGCCATTGCCGACGCCAGCAAGAATGACTACTTCGTGGCCTTCCATGACTTCCTCAGGAGCCAGTTGGCCAGTGCGCGTAAAACCGCGTGGGAAAACTCGGCCTCGCGCTTTGCCACCGGTTCGGCCGACGCGACCCTGGAACATCAACAGCTCTACCAGGCCATTGCCGACGGCGACGCCCAGCGCGCCGCTGCCAGTGCCGAGGCGCACCTGCGTGCCGCGGCGCGACGCCTGCAACTGGAATTACCCACCACGAATTGATCCACCTTGTTTGCAGCGTGTCCGTGGACACGCCATTTTTTTAACAAAAACATTAGTCTGACAACCTGATAAGCAGACTGAAATGTACAGCCTAGGTACCCAGCAATGATTCATGACTTTTGCATTATCGGCGGCGGCATTGTCGGCCTGGCCACCGCCATGGAGCTGCTCAAGCGCCAACCCGGCGCGTCGCTGGTGATCCTGGAAAAAGAGTCGGTACTGGCCAGGCACCAGACCGGCCACAACAGCGGCGTGATCCATGCCGGCATCTACTACGCACCCGGCAGCCTCAAGGCCGATTTGTGCAAGCGCGGCGCCGAAGCCACCAAGCAGTTCTGCCGCGAACACGGGATCAAATTCGAGGTGTGCGGCAAGCTGCTGGTGGCCTCAAGCCCGCTGGAAATGCAACGCATGGAAGCGCTGTACGCCCGTGCCCAGCTCAATGGCATGCAGGTGGAGCGTTTGAATGCCGAACAACTGCGCCAGCGTGAACCGAACATCGTCGGCCTCGGCGGCTTGTTTCTCGATGCCACCGGGATTGTGGATTACCGCCAGGTGTGCGAGACCATGGCCCAGGTGATTCGTCGCAACGGTGGGCAGATCTGCCTGGAACGCACCGTCACTGCCATCCACGAAAACACCGATACGGTCACCGTCAACACCGAGGGCGAGACCTGGCAGGCCCGCCACCTGGTGGTGTGCGCCGGCTTGCAGTCGGACCGCCTGGCCCGGCTGGCCGGCATCCGCATCGACCATCAGATCATCCCGTTTCGGGGCGAGTACTTCCGCCTGCCCGCCGCCAAGAACAACATCGTCAACCATCTGATCTACCCGATCCCTGACCCGGAGCTGCCCTTCCTCGGCGTGCACCTGACCCGCATGATCGACGGCAGCGTCACCGTCGGCCCGAATGCCGTGCTGGGCCTGGGCCGCGAGAACTACCGCAAGTTTTCGGTGAACTGGCGCGACGTGGCGCAGTACGCCAGCTTCCCGGGTTTCTGGAAAACCCTCTGGCAAAACCTCGGTTCGGGCACCACCGAGATGAAGAACTCCTTGTTCAAGTCCGGCTACCTGGAGCAGTGCCGCAAGTACTGTCCGTCCCTGACCCTCGATGACCTGCTGCCCTACGAGGCCGGTATCCGTGCCCAGGCAGTGATGCGCGACGGCAGCCTGGTGCACGACTTTCTGTTCGCCCAAACCTCACGAATGCTGCATGTGTGCAATGCGCCCTCGCCGGCCGCCACCTCGGCCATGCCCATCGGCGCGATGATCGCCGACCGCCTGTTCCACCCCCAGTAACACCGCACCGCCCGCTCACCCAACAATAACTACAAAGACCAGAAGGAAGTCCAGCATGTCGGCATCCGCCTCCATCCCCGGTACCGAAACGCCCGAACAAACCCGCAAGCGCCTGCGCAAAGTCGCCGCGGCCACCATCTTCGGCTCGATGCTGGAGTGGTACGACTTTTACCTGTACGCCACCATGGCGGCGATTGTGTTTTCGAAGATCTTCTTCGATAACAGCGACCCGAAGACTGCCACGCTGATGGCCTTTTCGACCTTTGCCATCGGCTTTATCGCCCGCCCCTTCGGCGGCATCCTGTTTGGCTACCTGGGCGACAAGTTCGGGCGCAAGCAAGTGCTGGTGCTGACCTTCTGCCTGATGGGCGTGTGCACCACCTTGATCGGCTTGATCCCCAGCTACGCCTCCATCGGCATCTGGGCCCCGATCCTGCTGGTGTTTATCCGCATCATCCAGGGCCTGGGCGCGGGTGCCGAGTTGTCGGGGGCGGCGGTCACGTCCTACGAGCATGCCTCCCAAGGCAAGCGTGGCAGCCAGGGCGCCTGGCCGGCACTGGGCCTGAACCTGGGCCTGTTGCTGTCCTCGCTGACCATTTACCTGCTGACCATCAACGGCAACGAGTTCCTGTTGGCCGGCGGCTGGCGCATTCCGTTTATCTGCAGCATCGTGCTGGTGGGCGTCGGCCTGTGGGTGCGCAACAGCATTCCGGAAACCCCACAGTTCGAAGCGCTGAGCAAGGAAAAAGCCAGAGCCAAGCCATCGCCCCTCAAGGCCTTGTTCAAGAACGACCTCAAGGGCCTCGCCGTGGTGTTTTTTGTCGCGATTGGCTACAACGCCCTGAGCTACATCTTCAAGACCTTCTCCCTGGCGTACCTGACCCAATTCAAAGGCGTGGACGTGCATGTCACCTCGCTGTCGGTGACCATCGCCAGCCTGGTAGCCATCGTCGCCGTGCCCTGCTTCGGCTGGCTGTGTGACAAGTGGAGCAGCAAGGCCGTGTTGATGCTCGGCGGGCTGTGCTCGCTGTTGTTCGCCTACCCGTTCCTGGCCCTGCTCAACAGTGGTGAAAGCCTGATGATTTACCTCGCAATCGGTGTGGGCACCGGTATCCTCGCGCCGATGATGTTTGCGCCCCAGGGCTCGTTCCTGAGCCGGCAGTTCCCGACGCAAACGCGCTCTTCGGGTTTTGGCACCGGGCGGGAAATCGGCACCGCCATTGCCGGTGGCCTGGCACCGCTGGGCGCGCTATCTATGGTAGCGGCCTCGGCCACCCACTCCACCGATGGCGTGGTGGTGATCCTTGCGATTTCTGCCTTGTTGGTGGTGGTGTTTGCCCTTTGCGATCAGGGCGCGAAACACTCGGCATTCAAGAACTGAGCAAAAAAGTTCGGACCAACGGGTGCATGGATGCACCTGGATCGCGCATCATGGGCACTTTCAAGCTCAAGGGTAACGTCCATGCGCGTTCTGTCATTGATGATGGGTCTTGCGACGCTGGCCGCCACTACGGTGTTCTGCGCCAGCGCGATGGCGAATGAAGAAAGTCAGTTAGTCCAACAGATCAACCAATACCGCAGCCAGGTGCAACGCTGCGGTGACCAGGGTTCCCAGGAGCTGCCGCCGCTGACCAGCGATACACGGCTGGTGTTGCCGGCCTCCAATGTCGGCGATTTGCAGCAGTCGCTGGCGCGGGCTGCGTACCCGATGGTGAACGTGCAGGCCATCAGCCTGTCCGGTCCCAAGGATGCCGAGGCTGCGATGAAAGCGGTACGCGAAAGCTTCTGCCGCGTAGTGCTCGATCCGCAATTTGTCGACATCGGGGTCAGCAACAGCGGCCAGGACTGGCGCATCGTGCTGGCTCGCCCGTTGGTGACCAGCGGCCTGGGCGATTGGCAGACCGAAGGCAGAAAACTGCTCGACCTGATCAACACCGCCCGTGCCGAGCCGCGCCAGTGTGGCACCCAGGCGTTCACCGCCACGGCGCCCCTGTCGTGGAACGACACCCTGGCCGGCGCTGCCAACAGCCATACCCGCAACATGGCCAACGGCAATTTCTTCGACCACCTGGACCCCGACGGCCGTACGCCCGGCGACCGCGCCGAGTTGGCGGGGTATATCGCGAAGAATATTGGTGAAAACATCGCCGCCGGCCTCGACACGCCGCGCAAGGTCGTCGACGGTTGGCTCGCCAGCCCCGGCCACTGCGCCAACCTGATGAACCCGCAATTTCGCGAATTGGGTGCCGCCTACGCCATGGACCCCAAGAGTGACGCGGGCATCTATTGGACGGGCTTATTCGGCACGCAATAAGGTTGAGCGCCGGCCCAACCCGGCCAATAATGACGGCGTGCAAATAGACAATGAAATCAAAGTGCTATCAGGGAGATAATTGCGCTGAACTGAATGCGGTCATTCCGGTCTGTTGCTAGTCGGCCTGACTCTTCAAAGCTAAACAATACGTAGCAAGCAAGGTGTGAACCCCATGATGAATTGGCTGCAAGGCAGCAGCGAAATGGCAGAGCGGGTTCGTC
This sequence comes from Pseudomonas sp. 22072, assembly GCF_052046095.1. NCBI lineage: Bacteria > Pseudomonadati > Pseudomonadota > Gammaproteobacteria > Pseudomonadales > Pseudomonadaceae > Pseudomonas > Pseudomonas sp. 22072. Next base: position 108,722 of record NZ_JBQEQE010000018.1, on the reverse strand, counting down.
AGCACGATTGGGCCAATACGCCCCTGGGGCCACTTGAACACTGGCCCGATGTGTTGAAGACAACCGTTGCGCTGTGCTTCGCGTCGAGTTTCCCCCAGGCCATCGTCTGGGGGCCTCAGTTGATTACTCTCTACAACGACGCGTTCACGCCGATCCTGGGTAGCAAACCCGACGCCTTGGGCCGCCCGTTCAACGAGATCTGGCACGAGGTGTGGGACGATATCAGCCCTATCGCCGACGCCGCGTTCGATGGGCACGCCACCTATATCGAAAACTTCCCGCTGTTGATCCAACGCAACGAAGCGCCGGAACAAGCCTATTTCACCTTTTGCTACAGCCCGATTCGCAATGCCCAAGGCGTGGTGGTCGGTTTGCTCGACACGGTGACCGAAACAACCGCCACGGTATTCCTGGCCCGTCGCCTGGCAGTGCTGGACGCCATCGGCAACAGCGTGGTCAATGCCACCGACGCCGAAACCATCCTGACGTCTACGACCCGCCTGCTGGCCGAACATCTGCAGGTATCCATCTGTGCCTACGCCGACATGGACGAGGATGAAGATGGCTTTACCATTCGCGGCGACTGGTCGGCGCATGGCTCGCCGAGCATCATCGGGCATTACAGCCTCGCGGCGTTCGGGGAATGCGCGGTCAACTGCCTGCGTGCCGGCGAGCCACTGGTGATACGCAATAATCTGATCGAGTTGCCGCCCCATGACGCCGCGAGCTTCCAGGCACTGGGGGTGACAGCCACTATTTGCATGCCGTTGATCAAAGACGGGCGGCTCACCGCGCTGATGGCCGTGCACGACAAACTGCCGCGCTTTTGGTCATCCTATGACATGGCGCTGGTGGGCGAAGTCACCGAGCGTTCCTGGGCGCATATCGAGCGCGTACGCGCCGATGCCGCCGTGCGCGAGGGCCTGGCCGCCTATACAGAGCTCAATGCCAGCCTGGAACAGCGCGTGAATGAGCGTACCCATGCGCTGGCCGAGGCCGAAGCCGCACTGCGCCAGTCACAGAAGCTGGAGGCCATCGGCCAACTGACCGGCGGCGTCGCCCATGACTTCAACAACCTGCTGACCATTATTCGCTCGTCGGTGGACTTCCTGCGCCAGCCCGGCCTGTCCGAGGAGCGTCGGCAACGCTACATGTGCGCGGTGTCCGACACCGTCGAGCGGGCCAGCAAGCTCACCAGCCAACTGCTCGCCTTTGCCCGGCGCCAACCACTGAACCCGCAGGTGTTCGATGTCGGCCAGCGCGTGCAAAATATCGGCGAGATGCTCGAGAGCGTTACCGGTGCACGCATTCATGTGCAGGTTAAATTGCCCGATCAGCCCTGCTATGCGCGCATCGACCCCAGCCAGTTCGAAACCGCACTGATCAACATCGCCCTCAACGCCCGCGATGCGATGGACGGCCAGGGTACCCTGACCCTCAAAGTCGCCAGCGAGCAAACGCTGCCACGTATTCGTGGGGATGCCGAGTCGTGCATGCCCTACATCACCATTTCCCTGGCCGACACCGGCAGCGGGATTCCCAGCGACACCTTCGAGCGCATCTTCGAGCCGTTCTTCACCACCAAGGCCGTGGGCAAAGGCACCGGCCTGGGCCTGTCGCAGGTATTCGGCTTTGCCAAGCAGTCAGGCGGCAATATCGATGTGGCCAGCACCCTCGGCCAAGGCACGGTGTTTACCTTGTATCTGCCGCAAGTCGAAGGCGAAGCGGCGCCGGATCAACACACCCCTGCAGATCTGCCAGCGCCGCAGGAGGCTGCTCATCAACATGTGCTGATCGTTGAGGACAACTTAGAGGTGGGACGCTTCGCCAGCCAGATCCTCAAGGACCTGGGTTACCAGACCACCTGGGCGACCAATGCCGAACAGGCGCTGAACCTCGCTGGCAATGACGTCCAGGGGTTCGACGCGATTTTCTCCGACGTGGTGATGCCCGGCATGACCGGCGTGGCCATGGCCAGGTTGCTGCGCCAGCGCCGCCCCGACCTGCCCGTGGTACTCGTCTCTGGCTACAGTGAGGAACTGGCAGACAGCGGCTACGAAGGCTTTGAGTTCCTCGCCAAGCCCTACTCCGCCGACCAAGTTGCGCGGGTGCTGGCAAAGGCGATGTGCAAGGATCAGTCGACGACCGCTACCTGATTGCGACCCGATGCCTTGGCCTGGTACAGGGCCTTGTCGGCGCTGTTCATCAAGGCGTTCAAATCCAGAGGCTGAGTGCAGGTCGATGCTACGCCCAGGCTTGCGCTCACCCCTTGTACCGGGTCGGCGGGCAAATCATGAATCGTCTGGATCAACTCCTCGGCGATGCTGCGTGCGGTCTCCAACGAGGTATTGGGCAGCAATACCGCAAACTCTTCGCCCCCCAGGCGACCGTAGATATCGGTCTGGCGAAAGGACGCACTGATCACCGCGCCAATCTGGCGCAACACCTGGTCGCCGGCCTGGTGGCCGTAGGTGTCATTGATGGCTTTGAAGTGGTCCATGTCCATCATCAATGCACACAGCGGCTGCTGCTCGCGAAGGCACTGGGCATACAGCAATTGGGCCTGTTCGTAGAACGCCCGACGGTTCATCAGCCCGGTTAACTCATCGGTCTGGGCGGCACGGGTGGAAATATGATGAGCGCGCTCCATTTGCCTCGTCAGACGGAAGGCTTTTTCCAGGGCATCGGACAGCTTGCGCGTCGCACCGACCACAAACGAAGCAAACACCAGCACCGCCAGCGCCACGCCAACCTGCATCGGCGAAGGCTGAAACAGCATCCATACCGTACAGGGAAGCAACACCAGCGCCATCGAGCCCAGCGTCATGTAGCGATAGGCTGAATAACAGGACACCGCGCTGACCGACATGCCCACGGTAAACAGCATCACCAGCACCTGGGACAAGCGGTCATCGACCGGCATCACCGCCAGCGCCCCGCCGCCCCAGATACCCGCCGACAGCATCAGCGTGACCCAGTAGTGGCGCTCCCAACGTGCGGGTGTGCGCCCCGCGTCAGGGCAGCGAAACCATTGCACAAACAGATGCAGGCGCACCAATGACGAGCCCGCCAGCAGTACCAACCACACCAGAATGACCTGCTGATCGAATCGATCCCAGCACAGCCAGCAGAGCATGACGGCGCCCAGGTAGCTGCCGAAGATCGCCGAGAATGATTGACGAAAGAGCTGGTGCAAACGGTCGGTTCGCACCTGCTCTTCGATGGAGTGACCCTGATCTTGCCCGAGGCTATGCATGGGGTTGGCCTGTTTGACCGGCGACGGCAAAGGCGCCATTGTGGCACCTTGCCAGCAAGCCGAACAGCGGCATACGCTGCGCTAGAGCGTTTCAGGCTCTTGAGGTCGCAAAATGAGCACGCCCAGGGGCGGCAGGTTCAACGACAGCGACACCGGTTGCCCATGGCGCGGCTCATCCTGGGTAAACACGGCCCCGCCATTCCCGTAGTTGGAGCCCGCGTAGGTATCGGCATCACTGTTGATCACCTCACTCCACCGCCCGCCAAACGGCACACCGACTGCGTAGCCTTCACGGGGCACCGGGGTGAAGTTGGCAACCACCAACACCGGCTTGCCATCCTTGCTCCAGCGCAGCCAGGCGTAGACGCTATTGATCGCGTCATCACCGATCAGCCATTGGAAGCCCTGGGGCGCATCGTCCTGTTCGTGCAGCGCCGGCTCTTCGCGGTACAGGCGGTTCAAATCGCCTACCAGCTTCTGCACCCCACGGTGCTCGGGGTACTGCAGCAAATACCAATCCAGTTGCTGATCGTGGTTCCACTCGCGCCATTGGCCAAATTCGCAGCCCATGAACAGCAACTTCTTGCCGGGGTGCATCCACATGAAACTGAGGTAGGCGCGCAGGTTGGCAAATTTCTGCCAGCGGTCGCCGGGCATCTTGTCGATCAGCGAGTGCTTGCCGTGCACCACCTCATCATGGGAAATCGGCAGGATAAAGCGCTCCGACCAGGCGTACACCAGCCCGAAACTCAGCTCGTTGTGATGATGGGCGCGGTACACCGGGTCTTGCTGGATGTAATGCAGGGAGTCGTGCATCCAGCCCATGTTCCATTTGTAATTGAACCCCAGGCCACCCTGTTGGGTAGGCTGGCTGACGCCAGGCCAGGCCGTGGACTCTTCGGCAATCACCAAGGCGCCCGGGGCTTCAAGGGCAACCACGTCGTTCAGGTGCCGCAAGAAGTCGATGGCTTCCAGGTTCTCGCGACCGCCATGGCGGTTGGGCACCCATTCACCGGCCTTGCGCGAATAATCGCGATACAGCATGGAGGCCACTGCGTCCACGCGCAGGCCATCGACGTGGAAATGCTTGAGCCAGTGCAAGGCCGACGCGAGCATGAAACCGTGGACCTCGGTGCGGCCCAGGTTGTAGATCAGCGTGTCCCAGTCCTGGTGAAAGCCTTCCAGGGGGTTGGCGTATTCGTACAGCGCGGTACCGTCAAATTGCGCCAGGCCGTGGGTATCGGTGGGGAAATGCGCGGGTACCCAATCAAGGATCACGCCGATATCGGCCTGATGGCAGGCATTGACGAACCAGGCAAAGTCTTCCGGCGAGCCAAAGCGAGCACTGGGGGCAAACTGGGATAACGCCTGATAGCCCCAGGAGCCACCAAAGGGGTGTTCCATGATCGGCATCAGCTCGATATGGGTGAAGCCCAATTGTTGAACGTAAGGAATCAGCCGCTCAGCCAGTTCGCGCCAGCCATATTGACGGGCCACTTCACCGGCCTCGTCCAGCTCGCACTGCCAGGACCCCACATGCAGCTCGTAGATCGACAACGGCGCAGTGGTTTTCTGCTTGTCTCCCCGCGATTGCATCCACTCATGGTCCTGCCAATCCACTTGCAAAGGTGCGGCGACCTTCGAGGCGGTGTCCGGCGGCAGTTGGGTGGCCAACGCCACAGGGTCGGCCTTGAGCGGCAAAATGCCGTGGGCACCGAGAATTTCATACTTGTAGGCCGCGCCCGGCTGCAAGCGTGGGATGAAGATTTCCCACACGCCCGATGGATGGCGCAGGCGCATCGGGTGGCGGCGCCCGTCCCAGATATTGAAGTCGCCCACCACCGAAACCCGCCGTGCGTTCGGCGCCCAGACGGCAAAGCGCACGCCTTGCACGCCGTCGACGCTGACCACCTGAGCCCCCAGGCAGTTGCCCAGGTCACGGTGATTGCCTTCGGCAAACAGGTACAGGTCCATTTCCCCCAGCAGCAATTGGCTGAAGCTGTAGGGATCTTCGGTGATCTGCTCACCGCCGGCCCACTGGATTTTCAGCAGGTAGGGCTGGCGAGTGCTGAAGTGCCCAATAAACAGGCCTGGCACCTGGGTGGCATCGAGGCTGCCAAACGGCTCACCTGTGTCACGCGCCAGTACCTGGACACTCAGGGCCTCGGGCAGGAACGCACGGATAAACTGGCCGCCCTGCTCGTCATCATGGGGCCCCAGGATCGAAAAAGGATCGGGGTGCTCGGCGCGCACCAGCGCATCGACGTCCTTGGACGCCGGCAATGCAGTCAACTTGGGCTGCAGCGGTTCTCTCTGTGTAAAACTCATGACGTCTCCCCACCGCGTACAGGTTTAGATATAGGTGTCAGCCCGCTCAGCAAGCCGTGCAGCCCTTGCAGGGGCACCGGCAGCCAGCTCGGGCGGTTTTCTGCTTCGTAGGCCACTTCGTACGCGGCCTTTTCCAGGCTGAACAAGGTCAGCGCTGCGTCTTGGCCGTTGGCATCCTGCCAGTCATGCGCCAGTGTAGACGCAGCGGCCTGGTAAGCCTGGGTAAATGCTACGCGGGCTTCATTCAGGTAGCGGTCGGTCACACGTTTACGCGCAGCGTTCGCTTCTGGCGTGTGATCCACCCCCTGCACATTCAGCGCCATGGCCGCGGCATAATCGAAGGAACGCAGCACACCGCTCACATCTTTATAAGGGCTGTGTTTGCCGCGCCGCTCATGCAGCGGTCGCGCCGGTTCGCCCTCGAAGTCGATCAAGTAGGCATCGCCCTTGACCACCAATACCTGGCCCAGGTGCAAGTCACCGTGGACGCGAATGCGCAACCCGCCCACCGTGGCTTTGGCCAACGCCTGAACATGCGCCGCGATGGCTTTTTTCTGCGCCAGTAATTCACTGACCAACGCCTGGTCGGCGGGGTTCAACTGGCTTTGATTAAGCTTGAGCAACTGCAAGGCGCGGTCGATCTGGGCGCCGACATCCTGGGCCCAGGCTTGGGTGTCTTTGGCTGTGGTGGGTTCGGGTTTGAAAGCCTTGTCGGCGGTTGGCGCACCCAACACCAGGTGCATTTCACCCAGGCGCTGACCGAGCAAACCGGCAAAATCCGCCAGTTCGCCGAGGGCGTTGTAATGCTGTTCCTGGTCAGAGATCGCGTCGGCCAGCTCATCGCGGATCGCCCGCTCCAGGTTGTTCTGGGTCCAGCTCCAGGCATCGCCCTGATTGCTCAGGTAACCCTGGGCAATCATCAGCAGGTTGTCCTGCCCCTGCCCGTCGCGGCGGCTCATAAAGCCCAACAGCGGCGAGATATTCGGGTAGCCGGCGGCGGTCAGGTAGGCACTCATTTCCAGCTCCGGGTGCACACCGGCGCTGACTTTACGAATCAGCTTGAGCACCAGGCTGTCACCGACCACCACCGAGCTGTTGGACTGCTCGGCAGACAAATAACGCACCGGCGATTCACGGGTCAGTTGCAGTGCAGCCAAGTGCTCAGTCGCCTCGAACCGCAGATCGCCGTCAGGGGTATTGAGCACGGTGCCGGCCTGCATGGCCTGGATCACCTCAAGGATAAAATGCTCAAGGCTGAAGGCATCGGTCACCAAACCTACCTGACGGGTACGTCTCACTCGGGCCAAAGCCAATTGCTGGGGCAAGGCGCTGGTGAACTGGTCTTCGCCAAGGAAGCCCAAGGGCAGTTGGTAGCGGCTGACCTGGCCAGCACTGGTCACTTCGATCTCACTGAGCAACACCGGATGCTGCGGGTCGCCAAAACGCACGCCATAAGCGATGTGCACCGTGTCGATTGCCGTATCTTTGCCGGCAAACCAGCGACGCTTGGGCAGCCAGGCGGGCAGTGAAGTCTGTTCCAGGCTGGTGCGGCAAGGTTCTTCCAGTAACTCTTCCATGCGTTTTTTCAGTACCAAAGTGGTGAAGTCGGGCATGCTTTGCGCCGGTTCCACATGCCAGCTGGGCATCTGGTTTTCCGCTGCCAGCACGAACCAATAGAAACCATAGGGCGCCAGGGTCAGCAGGAAATTCAGCTGACCGATCGGCGGGAAGGCATTACCGCCGAGCATCTCCACCGGCACCATGCCGGCAAAGGCCGACAGGTCCAGCTCCGCCGCCTGGGCGCTGCGCGACACATTGGCTACGCACAGGATGATCTCGGTGTGGCCGTCTTCGCCGGTGTATTCACGGGTGTAAGCCAGGATGCGCCGGTTAGTCGGCGAGAGCATCTTCAGGCTGCCACGGCCAAACGCCTTGGACTGCTTGCGCACTGCGAGCATGCGCCGGGTCCAGTTGAGCAATGAATGCGGGTCCTGGGCCTGGGTCTCAACGTTGACCGACTGGTAGCCGTATTGCGGGTCCATGATCGGCGGCAACACCAGGCTGGCCGGGTCGGCACGGGAAAACCCGCCATTGCGGTCGATAGACCATTGCATGGGCGTGCGCACGCCGTCACGGTCGCCCAGGTAGATGTTGTCGCCCATGCCGATTTCATCGCCGTAGTACAAGGTTGGCGTGCCCGGCATCGACAGCAACAGGCTGTTGAGCAATTCCACCCGCCGACGATCACGCTCCACCAGCGGCGCCAGGCGTCGCCGAATGCCCAGGTTGATACGGGCGCGGCGGTCTGCGGCGTAGTAGTTCCAAAGGTAGTCGCGCTCTTTGTCGGTGACCATTTCCAGGGTCAGCTCATCATGATTGCGCAGGAAAATTGCCCACTGGCAATTGGCGGGAATCTCCGGGGTCTGGCGCAGAATGTCGGTAATGGGGAAGCGATCTTCCTGGGCCAACGCCATGTACATGCGCGGCATCAGCGGGAAGTGGAACGCCATGTGGCATTCATCGCCGTCATCACCCTTTCTGTCACCAAAGTACAGCTGCGTGTCTTCGGGCCACTGGTTGGCTTCGGCCAGCAGCATGCGGTCGGGGTAATGGGCGTCGATCTCGGCGCGGATTTGCTTGAGGACGTCGTGAGTTTCCGCCAGGTTTTCGTTGCTGGTGCCGTCCCGTTCGATCAGGTAGGGAATGGCGTCCAGGCGCAGGCCGTCGATGCCCAGGTCGAGCCAATAGCGCATCACCGACAGCACCGCTTTCATGACCTGCGGGTTATCAAAGTTGAGGTCGGGTTGGTGCGAGTAAAAGCGGTGCCAGAAGTACTGGCCGGCCACCGGGTCCCAGGTCCAGTTGGACTTTTCGGTGTCGAGGAAAATAATGCGTGTGCCGTCGTATTTCTGGTCATCATCCGACCACACGTAGAAGTCCCGTGCGGCCGAGCCCGGCTTGGCCTTGCGCGCGCGCTGGAACCAGGGGTGCTGGTCGGAGGTGTGGTTGATCACCAGTTCAGTGATCACGCGCAACCCGCGTTGGTGGGCTTGGGCAATAAAGCGCTTGGCGTCGGCCATCGTCCCGTAGTCGCTGTGCACGCCGCGGTATTCGGCAATGTCGTAGCCGTCATCACGGCGGGGAGACGGGTAGAACGGCAGCAGCCAGATGGTGTTCACGCCGAGGTCGGCGATGTAGTCGAGCTTGGCGATCAGCCCGGCAAAGTCACCAATGCCGTCGTTGTTGGAGTCGAAATAGGATTTGACGTGAACCTGGTAGATCACCGCGTCTTTGTACCAGAGCGGGTCTTTGATAAAGGTGGCTGCCTTGGGTTTCTTGGCCATTGCAAACTCCTGAAAATACAAAGTTCTCGAGGATCGTTCCCACGCTCCGCGTAGGAACGCAGCCCCGGACGCTCCGCGTCCCAAGCGCGACGCAAGGCATTCCCACGCAGAGCGTCAAGTGAGACGTTCCCACGCAGAGCGTGGGAACGAGCACTCATGATGTGCTGATGCGCCAGATCCCGAACGGCATCTGCGGCTCCAGCCGGGTCCATTGGGTCTTGCCGTACCAGGTCCAGCGGTGGCCGTTCATCAAGTCTTCGCCCTGGGTCTGGGCATCGTCGGGCAAGCCCATCTCCCACAGCGGCAATTCAAAGTGGGCTTCCTGGGCGTTGTGCGGGTCGAGGTTGACGGCGACCAGAATGAAATTGCTGCCGTCTTCGCTGCGCTTGCCGAAATACAGAATGTTGTCGTTCCAGGCGTTGTAGAGCTTGAGCCCCAGGTGCGTGTGCAACGCCGGGTTCTGGCGGCGGATGCGGTTGAGCTGGGCGATCTCGGCGATGATGTTGCCCGGCGCGGTGAAGTCCCGAGGTCGGATTTCGTACTTCTCCGAGTCCAGGTATTCTTCTTTGCCCGGCACCGGCGCGGCTTCGCATAACTCAAAACCAGAATACATTCCCCACAGGCCCGAGCCCATCGTGGCCAGCGCAGCGCGGATCAGGAAGCCTGCGCGCCCGGACTCATGCAGGAAACCCGGATTGATGTCCGGCGTATTGACGAAAAAGTTCGGGCGGTAGCACTCACGCCAGGGCGACTGGTTCAGTTGGGCAAGGTACTCGCTCAGCTCAGCCTTGGTGTTGCGCCAGGTGAAGTAGGTATAGCTCTGGGAATAGCCGACCTTGCCCAGGCGCGCCATCATCGCCGGGGTGGTGAAAGCTTCGGCGAGGAAGATCACCTCCGGGTACTTGGCACGCACGTCGCTGATCAGCCATTGCCAGAACGGCAGCGGCTTGGTGTGCGGGTTGTCGACGCGAAAGGTCTTCACGCCCTCTTCCACCCAGCCCACCACGATGTCACGCAGCTCGGTCCACAGGCTGGGGATGGCATCGGCCGCATAGAAATCGACGTTGACGATGTCCTGGTACTTTTTCGGCGGATTTTCCGCGTATTTGATCGTGCCGTCCGGGCGCCAGTTGAACCAACCCGGATGCTGTTTGAGCCACGGGTGGTCCTGGGAGCACTGGATGGCGAAATCCAGGGCGATTTCCAGGCCGTGGTCGGCAGCAGCCTTGACCAACCGGCGGAAATCATCGCGAGTGCCCAACTGAGGGTGAATAGCCTCGTGACCGCCCTCCTCACTGCCAATGGCGTAGGGGCTGCCAGGATCATCAGGGCCGGCGGTGAGTGAGTTGTTCTTGCCCTTGCGGTGGCTACGGCCGATGGGGTGGATCGGCGGGAAATACAGCACGTCGAAGCCCATGTCGTGAATCATCGGCAAGCGTGCGTGCACGTCGTTAAAGGTGCCGTGCCGCGCCGGATCGTCGGTGATCGAGCGGGGAAACAGCTCGTACCAGCTGGCAAATTGTGCGGCTTCACGTTCCACGTCAATCGGGTACGCGGGGCTGACGCTCAAATAGGCGCGATGGTCGGCCTGGGTCATCAGGTGTGCACTGTCTTCGTGCAGGAACAACGCCACCTGCTCAGTTTCCAACAGGCCGGAAAGCTCATGGTGCAACAGCATCAAGCGGTCACGCAGTTCGTTGTCACTGCGTTCGGCGGCCTGCAGCACCAGGCTACGGCCCTCCTGCAACTCCAGGCTGACGGGCACGCCAGCTTCATGCTTCTTGCGCAGTTCGTAACAGAAGCTGGCAAAGGTATCGATCCAGGCTTCGATGCAGTACTCATGACGGCCTTGGTGGGCCACGGTAAACGCGCCCTCCCAACCGTTGTTGCCGATATCAAGCATGACTACGCTGTGCCAGCTTTCGTCTCCCAGGGCGCGCCAGCGGATCAACACCGCCAGTTTATCGTGGCCATCGGCGAACACTTTGCTGGTGACATGAACCCGCTGGCCCACCACCGCCTTGACGGCAAACTCCCCGTTGTCGATGACCGGCATGGTGCTTTCGATCGCGATCCTGGGTAGCAGCAGCGCCTGCGACAACGGCAGCACGGAGTCTTCTGGAACCAGTGTTTCGGCAGTCATCGAGCAGCTTCCCCTTACGCCCTTTGGACGCTCTTTGCTTGATACGAATTCAGGTACGGCGACGCTATCCTTGAGCTGGGCCGTTTAAAGTCCGAGCCTGGGCGCTGCCCAAAAGTTCAGGTGGATATACCGCCCCTGGGCGGGAATCATTTCCAGCAGGCAATGGTCCACCAACAGAGCAAAGCACAAACGAGGCCATACCCATGAGCATCCCGACACCTCCTGAACCCGAAGATCCGAATATCGACGCCCCCCCACTGCCCCCGCCCGAACCGGAACGCGACCCTGAACAGGAGCCGCCTGAAAACCAGCCGCCACCGGTGCAGGAACCGCCCACGACGATGCCGCCGGTTATTGCCTGACTCACAGACACCCAAGCACTTGCCCGTGAAAAAATATCGCGGGCAAGCGCTACTGAGCTTTCCTACTTCAATCACCGACAATACCGAGATCCCGCTCTTGATGAACAAGATAGATTCAGTCACCCGTACGCTGCCTCGCCCCCTTGCCGGCCGCAGACTATCTTGTCCGTTAAGCGAGTACCTTCTATGCGCACCTCACTACTGCCCCCGTTCTCGGCTGTTCACGGCATCCAACAACCGCCAGTCAACGATCATCGGGAAAAACTGAACGATCTGTTCAGGGCCGGCCCAAGCGCAATCATGCGCAGGAAAGAGCCTGACACGCCCGCCTCCGCCCCTTCCAGGGCGCCGCAAACCTTTACCTTGCCCAACCCTGCCCCCTCTGCGAACGTAGAGCCGAAGACGGCCGGTGCCGACGCCACCCAGCTTGCCCAACTTCGTGCGCTGACCAGCCAGCAGAACATTACCAATATGCTGCGCGCGCCCAACTCACACGAGACCTCCGGGCAGGTGACCACGATTCGAAGCCTGTTAAGCAGGGAAAACGTCAAATCCTTGCTGCACGGCCCGGATGCAGACGAAGCGCGCAAACTGATTACCGATGTGAAGGAGCGTTTAGGTCAATCAAGCCTGCAGATGATTCATGACCGATCCTCACATATCGAGGACCCGGGCTTGAGCCTTGAAGAAATTCGCGAGCGCACCTCCACTCTTGATCCCGAGGCAGGTTTCAACTGCGCTATGCAAATCGAGCGTGATCTACGCATTGAGAAGCTTTCTGCCATACAGCGAATGCGGCAAAGTACGCCTCTGGCTTCAGCCCTCTTCAATATCGGCAAAGAGGCGGACCTCGGCAACCCGCCCCCTCAACCGGATAATCCACCGCCCCCGGCAGAAAGCCTCACACACAACAACAATGCCAGGAATGACAATGGTCAGACCTTCACCTTCCGTAATACCCGTGAATCAAGTTTCGACGCACCTGAGCAAGTGATGGATTTTGACCACCACAGAGACAAACTCGATGTATCGGCAATTAGAAATCAACTCGGCAACACGCCATTGAAATTGGTAGGAAACTTCTCGGGAGCCAGTAGCGAGGTACAGATTCACTATAGCCCGGCTCACAATACGAGCGTGGTGATGATCTCCGGCAACCCGGGAGAGTCGCCCTTTGTGGTGAAAGCCTTAGGTGAGGTGAGATACGGCAACCTCATCACTTGACCTCCTTCACTCATCCTTCTCCAGCAGCTTGACGATCCGTGGCATCACGCTGAATACCGCCAGGGCCAGCAGCGTACTGAGCACCGCCGTCGATTCACGCCCCATTCCCGCCGCAACCCCAATGGCGGCGGTCATCCACAACCCGGCCGCGGTGGTCAGGCCCTTTACATGCTGGCCCTCTTCGTCTTCCTTGCCCTTGAGGATGGTGCCAGCGCCGAGGAAGCCAATGCCCGCGATGACCCCTTGAACCACACGGCTCATGGCATCCGCCTGGCTGCCGGACATCTGCGGCACCAGCACAAATAGCGCGGCGCCAAGCGCCACCAGCATATGGGTGCGCACTCCGGCCGCCTTGCCCTTGTGTTCACGCTCAAACCCCAGGATGCCGCCGAGGATCGCCGCGATCAGCAGGCGCACGGTCACTTGGGTGAGTTGCCGGGCATCGCCAATGTCTGCGAATTCGGCTTGCAGGGTTTGCCACGCCAGATGCCACCAGGCCTCCATGGATGCGCTCCTTTTTATTATGGATAGATAAAGGATGGACAGCGCAGACCGCCAGTCAGTTGCCTGGAACCCGTGCGCATGGCGGCCGCCTAACGCTGCATAGCCCACAAAACGGAGATTGTCATGACCGTACGCATCGAAAATCATCTGTGCTACTTCACGCTCGACGACAATGGCCAGGAACAAAGCCTGCCAGCCACACGGGTGACCGTCCTGACCGATCACGACAAAGCCATGTCTTATCTGGAACTGGCAGGTTCGCGCATCTACATCACCGAAGCCGAGGCGGACGCGCTGACGGTTGAAGGCGCAACCGATGGCCGTGAGCATGTAAAGGCGGACCAACCTGGTTCGGTGATTTAATTGATCTGCATCATCAGACCCGCTCAACCCCTGCACCCCTATGCCCATGGGGTGCAGCAGATTGACGCACAAGAACGCTTCAAGCTGATCTGATCCGCTTTTTATCACCCCACCTGAGTCTGTTATGCAAACAGTCTGTCGCCCATAGTTCGTCGGCCTGATGGAGGCTGATGAGCGAATGACCATGAGCGAACGAATCCCAACCGTGGAAACCTTTGAGCCCATTCACCCCAAGAAAGTGAAGGCCAAATCCAGCGACAACCTGATCCATACCCGCAGCTTTACCGGCTTGTTTCGCACCCTGCGAGTGGGCGGTGCCGGCCTGCTGTTCCTGGCTTTTTTCGGCACCGTGTGGCTGAACTGGGGTGGGCGCCAAGCCGTACTGTGGGACCTGGCCGAGAGCAAGTTCCACATTTTTGGTGCGACGTTCTGGCCCCAGGACTTCATCCTGCTCTCGGCGCTGTTGATCATCTGCGCCTTCGGCCTCTTCGCGATCACGGTGTTTGCCGGCCGCGTATGGTGCGGCTACACCTGCCCGCAAAGCTCGTTCACCTGGCTGTTCATGTGGTGCGAGAAGGTGACCGAAGGTGAGCGCAACCAGCGCATCAAACTTCAGGCCGCCCCCTGGAGCCTGAATAAGCTGGCGAGGCGCTCGGCCAAGCACACATTGTGGCTGGGTATCAGTGTGTTGACCGGGCTGACGTTTGTGGGCTACTTCACCCCGATCCGCCCCTTGGCCGCCGAACTGTTGACGTGGCAGATCGGTGGGGTGAGCCTGTTCTGGGTGCTGTTTTTCACGGGCGCCACCTACATCAATGCCGGCTGGCTACGCGAAGCGGTGTGCATGCACATGTGCCCCTATGCACGGTTCCAGAGCGTAATGTTTGATAAGGACACCCTGACCATTTCCTACGACACCACCCGCGGCGAGCATCGGGGCCCGCGTAAACGTGACGTGCAGCCAGCCGAGGTTGGCCTTGGCGATTGCATCGATTGCCAGCTGTGCGTTCAGGTTTGCCCCACGGGAATCGACATCCGCGACGGCCTGCAAATGGAATGCATTGGTTGTGCGGCCTGCATCGACGCCTGTGATTCGATCATGGACAAAATGGGCTATGCCCGTGGCTTGGTCAGTTACACCAGTGAGCATCAATTGCAAGGTGGCAAGACCCACCTGCTCAGGCCGCGCCTGATCGGCTACAGTGCCGTGCTGCTGGTGATGATCGCGGCGTTGGTGGTGGCGCTGATTGAACGGCCGATGGTGTCGCTGGATGTGACCAAAGACCGAGGTATGTTCCGTGAAAACAGCCAGGGGTTGATCGAAAACATCTACAGCCTCAAGGTGATCAACAAGACCCAGCAGCGCCAGGACTACCGCCTGGAACTGGTGGATGCCGAGGGGTTCCAGCTGCAAGGCAAGACCCAGGTCAGTCTGGCTGCCGGGGAAATTGTCGATATACCGGTGTCGGTAGCGTTGCTGGCGGACACACCGGCCAGCAGCTCTCAAACCCTGCGTTTTAAAGTCACTGATGTGGATGAGCCTTGGATTTATACCGCTGCTGACAGCCGCTTCGTTGCGCCCTTGAATCGCTGAACAACGATAGAGATCAACTGTAGGAGCGAGCTTGCTCGCGAAAAACTCACCGTCGCCGCGTTCATTCAGGAAACACACGTTATCGTTGACGTTTTTCGCGAGCAAGCTCGCTCCTACAGTTCGCCCTGCATACACATTCAAAAAGCTAATCAGGCCGCCATGAAACGCTACGAAAAATTTGCCGACGACATCGCAGAACTGATCCGCTCCGGCGTCCTCGGCCCCGGCCAGCGCGTACCATCGGTACGCTATGCCAGCCAGGCCTACGGCGTCAGCCCGTCCACGGTATTCCAGGCCTATTACTTGCTGGAGCGTCGTGGCCTGATCAGGGCGCGCCCGCGTTCTGGCTACTTCGTCAACACCCACGCGCCGAGCCCGTTTTCCGAGCCGGTGGTGAGTGAGCAGGTGCATGAGTCCACCGATGTGGGTGTCAGTGAGCTGGTGTTCTCGGTACTGGACTCGATCAAAGACCCCAACACCGTGCCCTTCGGCTCGGCCTTCCCCAGCCCCATGCTGTTCCCGCTGCCGCGCCTGGCCCGCTCCCTGGCCAGTGCCAGCCGCGACATGGACCCCCGCCTGGTGGTCACCGACATGTCGCCAGGCAACCCACAACTGCGCCGCCAGATTGCCCTGCGCTATATGGTCGGCGGCCTGATGCTGCCGATGGAGGAGTTGCTGATCACCAACGGCGCCCTCGAAGCACTCAACCTGTGCCTGCAGGCCGTGACCGAACCGGGCGACCTGGTGGCCATCGAAGCGCCGGCGTTCTACGCCTGCTTGCAAGTGCTTGAACGCCTGAAGCTCAAGGCTGTGGAGATCCCGGTGCACCCGCGCGACGGTATTGACCTGAACGCCCTGGCCCAAAGCCTTGAGCGCTATCCGATCAAGGCCTGCTGGACCATGACCAGCTTCCAGAACCCCATGGGCGCCACGTTGCCTGAAGAGAAAAAACAGGCGCTGGTGGAACTGCTGCGCAGCCATCAAGTGCCTCTGATCGAAGATGACGTCTACGCCGAATTGTATTACGGGCAACAGGCCCCGAAACCGGCCAAGGCCTTCGACACCGAAGGGCTGGTGATGCACTGTGGCTCCTTTGCCAAGAGCCTGGCACCGGGTTACCGCGTGGGCTGGGTCGCCGCCGGGCGCTTCGCACAGAAGGTCGAGCGGCTGAAACTGATGACCTCACTGTGCCCGTCGATGCCGGCGCAGGCGGCGATTGCCGACTACCTGCAACACGGCGGCTATGACCGGCACCTGCGCAAACTGCGCTACGCCCTGGAAGAACAGCAAAGCGCCATGCTGGCGGCCATCGCTCGTTATTTTCCGGCGCAAACACGGGTCAGCCAGCCGGCGGGAGGCTATTTTTTGTGGTTGGAACTGCCGGAGCAGACCGACTCGCTGAAATTGTTCCAGATGGCTCTGGCCCAGGGCATCAGCATTGCGCCGGGGCCGATCTTTTCCGCCACTCAGCGGTTCAGAAACTGCATTCGCCTGAATTACGGAAGCCCTTGGAACGAGGCGTCGGAAAAGGCCATGGAGACACTAGGTCGGATCGTGCGCTCGTTTTAACGGCCGCCGCCCAAGTCGATAAACGTTCCGGTGGAATACGATGCCTTGTCCGATAGTAACCAGATAATCGCCTCCGCTACTTCATCCGGGCGCCCGCCACGCGCCATCGGGATACCGGATTCCAGCTTGCTGACCCGGTCCGGGTCGCCGCTCAGGGCATGGAAATCGGTAAAGATATAGCCAGGGCGCACGGCGTTGACGCGAATGCCCTCGCCCGCCACCTCCTTGGACAGCCCCAGGGTAAAGGTGTCCAGCGCCCCCTTGGAGGCCGCGTAGTCGACATACTCTCCCGGCGAGCCCAGCCGCGCCGCCACCGACGACACGTTGACGATACTGCCTCCCTGCCCTCCATGCCGGGGCGACATGCGCAATACCGCGTGTTTGGCACACAGGATCGGGCCCAGCACATTGGTCTTGAGGATTTTGAGGATACGAAACTCGGACATCTCATCGACCCGCGACTTATGCCCCACGGTGCCGGCGTTATTCACCAGCGCGGTGACCCGGCCCAGTTCCGTATCAACGCGATTGAACAGAGCGATCACTTCATCCTCGCTGCTGACATCGGCCCGCACGGCAATCGCCTGGGCACCCAGCGCGCGAACCTGATCCAGTACACGCAGGGCAGCGTCTTCATCAGACTGGTAGTTGATGCAGATGCGATAGCCTTGGCGAGCGGCGAGCAATGCCGTTTGGGCGCCAATGCCACGACTGCCCCCCGTGATGATGACGACTTTGTCCATGGCTGCGGCCTCCCGATTCAACCGGATGTTTAGGGTTGGATCCAAGAATACCCGTCACTGACTGCTTTTGTCAGGCGCCGGCTGTTCGGCGCCCCGGATATTCGCCATGAAGCTATCGGCCGGCAATGGATGCCCCAATAAGTAGCCTTGCAAGGAGTCACACCCTAGCCGGGTGAGGAACCGCTGCTGCATATCGGTCTCCACCCCTTCAGCGACAATTCGCAGGCCCAGGGCCTGGCCGAGGGCCACGATGGCCGAGACGATGGCCGCGTCATCGCTGTCATGTTCCAGGTCACGCACAAAACCGCGGTCGATCTTCAACTCGTTGGCCGGCAGGCGCTTGAGGTACATCAGGCTGGAGTAACCGGTGCCAAAGTCATCGATGGACAGGTCAACCCCCATGTCCGAGAGCTGCTGCAATACCGTCATGCTTGCATCAGCATCGCTCATGGCGGTGGTCTCGGTGATTTCCAGCGTGAGGCTGTTGGCTGGCAATTGGTGCCGTTCCAGTGCAGCCGCTACGCTGTTGACCAACCCGGCGTGGCAGAACTGCAACGCCGAGAGGTTCACGGCAATGCGCCAGTGCTCATAACCCTGTGCGTACCACTGACTCATCTGGCGACAAGCTTCATCGAGCACCCATTCGCCGATGGGAATGATCAGCCCGGTTTTCTCCGCCAGTGCAATAAACGTAGCGGGCATCAGCAAGCCCTGATGCGGATGCTCCCAGCGCAACAGCGCCTCGGCCCCCACAGCAAGACCGCTGACGGCGTCGAACTTGGGTTGGTAATGCAAACGAAATTGCCCCTGCTCAAGGGCAATGCGCAGGTCCTGCAGCAATTGCAGTTGTTTGCGCGCGTTGGTGTTCATCGACACATCGAAGAAGCTGTAGCCATTCTTGCCCATGCCCTTGGCGTGATACATCGCCGCGTCGGCGTTCATCAGCAGCTCCTGGGGGTTGCTACCGTTGCCCGGGAACATGGCGATGCCGATGCTGGCCGAGATCTGCAACTCATGCTCGGCCACCGTGAACGTGCGGTTGATCAGGCCCACCTGGCGCTCGGCCAAGCCCATCGCATCATCGGGCTGGGTGAGTTGCACCAGCAACACGAACTCATCGCCGCCGATACGGGCCAAGGTATCCTGGCTGCGCAAGTCCTCGCGCAGGCGCAAGCCAACTTCGCGCAGCAACTGGTCGCCCAGGTGATGACCAAAGGCATCGTTGACCGGTTTGAAACCATCCAGGTCGATAAACATCAAGGCAAAGCAACCGCCCCGCTCGTGCACCGCCTGGATGCCTTGTTGTATGCGATCTGCCAGCAAGGTGCGATTGGGCAGGCCGGTGAGCATGTCATGCAGGGCCAGGTGGGTGAGTTCCTGGTTGGCCAGGGTCAGGGAATCGGCGAGTACGGCGGTGCGCGCTTCCAGGCGCGCATCCAGCACCGACGTCAACAGCGCAATGACCAATACCGCCAGCGAAGTGACCAAGACCAGGTTATCCAGGCCCTTGCCGCTCAGGCCCGTCAGTGCGGCACCGCAGAAGCTGTCATCGGCAAAGCGCGCCGCAGCCATCCCGGTGTAGTGCATCCCAACGATGGCCACGCCCATCACCACGGCTGCGCCGCCCCGAGCCAGACGCACATAAGGTGTGTTGCGCCGCAGGTTGAAGGCGATCCACAGCGCGGCGCCGGAAGCCACCACCGCGATCAACAACGAAGCGCCGAACAAGGCCGGGTCGTAGTCGATGCCCGGCGTCATGCGCATCGCGGCCATGCCGGTGTAATGCATGCTGGCGATACCGGCCCCCATCACCAGTGCGCCAAACGCCAGTTGCCAGGCCGGCAAGCGTGGCTGGCTGACCAGCCATAACGCGAAGCCACTGGATAGCACGGCGATCAACAGCGACAACAGGGTAATGCCTACCTCAAACCCAAGGGCAAACGGCAGGCGCAGGGCCAACATCCCGATAAAGTGCATGGACCAGATGCCGACGCCCATCGCCACTGCGCCACCCGTGATCCACAGGTAAACGGCACGCCCCTTGGCGGTCGCGATACGCCCGGCCAGGTCCAAGGCGGTGTAGGACGCCAGGATGGCCACGCACAGGGAAATCACGACAAGGGAGGTTGAATAGCTACCGATCAGCATGGGACGTCTCGCAGGCGACCGGCGCAAAAGCCCGTGCCGGGTGGCAAATCGGGCGATTGTAGCGAGTATGAATACAGGACAGGTGATTAATTAATCCATTGGCCATCACGCAATTTCTGGCGTCAATCGGCTGGCTTTATCTGGCTGTTTTCAACCACATCATGGACATCAAAATGTGCGGGGCTTGCGCAGATTTCCTGTGGGAGCGGGCTTGCCCGCGAAGGCGGTGTGTCAGTCACCGCATCTGCTACTGCACTAACGCTTTCGCAGGCAAGCCAGCTCCCCCCAGGGTGCTGTGCTTGACTGACTGGCATTGGGGCAAGCCCACACATTTGATCTTGCTCCCACAGGATGCGCGGCGTATCCGGTTACTCCTTTTCGGCCAGGGAGGTCTGGCCATCCCAGCCTCCGCCCAATGCTGCGATCAACTGCACACTGGCCACCAGCCGCGACTGCAGCAAGGTCAATACCGTGCGCTCGTTGCTCAATGCCGTCGCCTGCACCGTGACCACATCCAGATAGGCAATCAACCCGGCCTTGTACTGATTTTCGGTCAAGCGCAAGGATTCACGCGCGGCTTCCAGTGCTTCATTGCTGACCACCGCCTCATCGGCGAGCACCTTGAGCTGGACCATGTAGTTTTCCACCTCACGGAAACCGTCCAGTACGGTCTGGCGGTATTTGGCCACGGTCTCGTCATAGCTGGCCACGGTGCGGTCGACTTCCGCCGAGCGCTGGCCGCCATCGAACAGGGTCATCGCCAGTTTCGGCCCTACCGACCAGAAGCGGTTTGGCAGGCTGATCCAATCTTCATAGGTGCTGCTGGAGTAGCCCCCCGCCAAGCTCAAGGTCAGGTCGGGGTAATAGGCAGCCTTGGCCACGCCAATATTGGCGTTGGCGGCGATGACCGAGCGCTCGGCCGAGGCGATATCGGGGCGACGCTCCAGCAACTGGGACGGCAGGCTCACGGGTATCTGCGGCAGGGCCGGGATGTCTTTGCTCACCGCCAAGTTGAAGTTGGCTGGCGCTTCACCGATCAGTACGGCGATGGCGTTTTCCAATTGGGCACGCTGCCAGATCAGATCAATCAGGCTGGCCTGAGTGGTCTTGAGCTGGGTTTGCGCCTGGGCGATGGCATCCTTGCCAGCCACACCGGCACGGTATTGGTTTTCGGTCATTTTCAATGAGCGCTGGTACGTGTCCAGCGTGGCTTGCAGCAAACGCGTCTGCTCGTCCATGACCCGCAGTTGCAGGTAGCTTTGCACCAGTTCGGACTGTTGGCTCAGGCGCATCGCGGCCAGGTCGGCCGAGCTCGCCTCGGCGCTGGCTTCGTTGGCCTCCAGGCCTCGGCGCAACTTGCCCCAGATATCGGCTTCCCAACTCACGCCCAACTGGGCGTTGAGGGTGTCGCGGATACCACTGCTGGAACTGCTGAGGCTGGCACTGCTGCTGCCGGTGCCCTGGCTGGCGCGGGTCTTGCCGACGCTCAGGTCAACGCTGGGGTAAAAGGCCCCCCGTGAGCTGCGTACCAGCGCCTGTGCCTGGCGAAAACGCGCCTCGGCCTGGGCGACGGTCTGGTTGGACGTGTTAAGGCGCACCACCAGGTCATTGAGTTGTCGGTCACCGTACAGCTCCCACCAGGCGCCACGCGCCAGGGAGTCGCTCGGGTTAGCCTGGCGCCAGCCTTGGGCCTCCTTGAACTGCACCGGCTCGATGACGTCCGGGCGTTTGTAGTCAGGGCCGATGGCGCAGGCGCTGAGCAACACACCACATATCATCACGGCCAATAACTTCATGCCATTGCCGACAGCTTTATTGTGGCGAGGGAGCTTGCTCC